>RFGU01000091.1 GCA_003696955.1 Deltaproteobacteria bacterium
ATCCATAGCGGTCCTGCCGCCCCGCCCCCGAAAGGAAGAGCACGGCGGGGTGGGGTCCCTTGCCGTGCGGCACGAGCACCTCGCCGGCAAGGCGTGGCGCATCCGCCGTCGCCGGGATCTCGACGGTGCGCACGGACCACGGGGCGTCGGCAGGCGGCGTGTAGGAAAGGCGCAAAGGTCCCTGAACCTGCCACATCGGCCAGGTCGCCGACGGATCGACTTCCACCCGAAGGTCGTCGTCGGGCACGTCGATCCGCGCGATCTTGCGGCCGACCAACTCGATGGTCTCCCCCAGGCTCGTCGAAAGGCGCAGGCCCTCCGCCGTCTCCTCGACCGAGGCCGACCACGGCACCGCAGGTCCCCCGGAGAGCGAAATCACCCGAGCCTCCACGTCACGCGCCCCGAGATCCATCGTCGCCCATGCGATCTCCTGGTGGAGGATCACATAGCGCGCGATGGCCACCACGGCGGAGCGCTCCGGTGCGTAGGCGATCTCGTCCCGTTGTCGACCGCTTTCGAGCACGAGAAGATCGTCCTTTCGAACGAAGCGGATCTCCGCCCCCTCGCTCCGCTCGAACCCTTCGACCACGTGGCCTTGCTCGTCGTAGAGGATGCGGCCTTCGCTTCGCGCGACGGGACGCGCCGGGATCCGGATCTCCACCTTCGTCTCGAAGACGTGGCGACCTCGGTCGTCCGTGCCGACGTATCGGCCGTAGGAGTGCCCGAGGGTGATGCCGGCCTGGACGATGCGAAAGGCCCGGACTTCGCCGGGGGTGTAGAGCGCGGCAAGGGACACGGGCCCGCGCGACGGCGACGGCGCCGGTGTCTCTGCTGTCGGGACGGCCACCCGCAGGCATCCGGCGAGCCCGAGGGCGAGCCCTCCCGCGAGGAAGATGCGAAGGACGCGCATGCCGCTGGTGCACAGGATGGTAGCGGGCCGACGGGCGCCCTGCCGCGCGGCGATCGCAACCGCGGCACGGCCGTGCGCCCCGCCTGCTGCTAGGTTCTCGGCGTGTCGTGGACCCGCGAACAGATGGCCGAGCGCGCCGCCGCCCTCTTGCCCAAAGGCGGCGTCGTCAACCTGGGTATCGGCATCCCGACCTTGGTGGCCAACTACATACCCGAGGACGCAGCCATCGTCTTGCACTCGGAGAACGGGCTGCTCGGCATGGGCCCCTTCCCCACCGAGGACGAGGTGGACCCCTTCGTGATCAACGCCGGCAAGCAGACCGTGACGATACGTGACGGAGGCGCAACCTTCGACTCCGGACTCAGCTTTGCGATGATCCGAGGCGGACACGTCGACGCCGCCGTTCTCGGGGCGATGCAGGTGAGCGAACGCGGTGACCTCGCCAACTGGATGGTCCCGGGCAAGAAGGTGGCCGGCATCGGCGGCGCGATGGACCTGGCCACCGGCGCGAAGATGGTGATCGCCGTGATGACCCACAGGGATCGAGCCGGACGCAGCAAGCTCGTGGAGGCATGCACCTTGCCTCTGACCGCCGCCCGCTGCGTCGATCGGGTCGTGACCGACCTGGGATTGTTCACGGTGGACCGGGACGAAGGCGGCTTTCGGGCGGAGGAACTCGCTCCCGGCGTGACGATGGACGAGGTACGAGCCGCGACCTCAGGCCGGCTGGTGGCTTGATGCGACGCCGCCACACCACGCGCAACTTGCGCACCCCCGTTGCCCGTAGGGGGGTTGGCAAGCGGGAAAAATCGTCTATAAAGGGCGCCCCACGGGCTCGTAGCTCAATTGGCAGAGCAGCGGACTCTTAATCCGCGGGTTGTAGGTTCGACTCCTACCGGGCTCACGAACGAAGGCTCCCCTCGGGGAGCCTTCGGCCATTTCGTGACCCCGCCCGCGGCACCGCATGCCGCCTCCTACGGGAACACGCACTGGTTGTTCACGCAGAAGCCTTCGCAGCAGTCGGCGTTGTTGGTGCAGAAGAACTTCGGCTCGCACACGTCGATGCAGGCGCTCGTGTCGAAGGCGTCGCACGTCGGCGTGCAGGCGAGCATGCCCGCCGAAAACCCCTGGGTGAAGCAGGTCTCGCCGCCGAGGTCGGCGCCGTCGCACACCTCGTTGCCGTTCTTCATGCCGTCTCCGCATTCCGGCTGGGCCATCCCCGTAGAGCCCGCGCCGCCGGTCGTGCCCGAGGTGGTGTCCGGGCCCGTGGAGCTCGCCCCCCCCGTCGTCGTGGTGCCGCTCGAACCGGATCCTCCGGTCGATCCGGTCGTGGTCTGGGCCCCGGAGTCGGTCCCGGTCGAAGACCCGGTGGTCGCGTCGCCGCCATCGCTGCCGGTCGCCCCCGTCGCCGTGGACACCTCGCCGCTGCCGGAGATGCCGTCGGTGCCACTCGATGCGCTAGATCCGCCCGTCCCCGTGCCCGTCCCCGAACCGGCCGAAGCGCCAGCCGTGAACGAGGTCGTATCGGGGATCTGGTTGCCCTGGGCACACGCCGAGAGCATGATCGTCGCACCTGCGAGCAGCGATGCGAGGGGGTGAAGCCCGCGGATCGACGCGCATCGAGGCCGCGCGATGGGTGTTGGTTCGTGCATGCGTATCGTGTTGCACGATCTCGTGGACGCCGCAAGGCCGTGCCGGGCGACCGCGCCGCGCGCCCTCCACCACGCCCGGCCGCACACCGGCGCGGGTCCCTCGAACGCGCCGCCCACGGGTGCGCGCCAGACGTTCGCCGATACGACGGGGATCCGCGTGGCCGTCCGTGGCCTCGGGATCCCGCCCGGCGCACCCGATCACGAGGCGCAGCAGCTCAGCTCGTGGACCGGACGCACGAACGTCGTGGCGGCCAGGCCCAGGGCCTCGGCATGGGTCAGGTACGGGTGCACGGCGTCGCGAAGGTCCGCAGCGGTCCAGCCGTGTGCGACGGCGAGCGCCGCCTCGACGACGAGATCCCCGGCGGTCGGCGCCACGATGCGTGCTCCGACGATGCGATCGTCGCGGCAGTCGCGGACCAGCCGCACGAACCCTTCGGGACGGCGCGCGACGATGGCCCGCGGCAGGTGCTCGAGGGGCAGGCGCGCCGCCTGGGCGTCGATCCCAGCGGCGACGGCCTCGTCGAGATCGAGCCCGACGCCGGCGACCTGCGGGTCGGTGAACACGACCCATGGCACCGGCCCCGGCGGGCGTTCTTCGGCCGCACCGAGGGCGTTGCGAGCGGCGCGCGTGCCTTCGCGGGCGGCCGTGTAGACGAACATGTCGCCGCCGGTCACGTCCCCGGCCGCGAAGATCGTCGGCACCCTCGTGCGTTGCATCGCGTCGACCTCGACGAAGCCGCGCGCATCCGTGGCGACCCCCAGCTCGTCGAGGCCGAGCCCCTCGGTGTTGGGCACGCGGCCGGTGGCCGCAAGCCACGCGTCGGCCTGCACCCTGCGACGGGTGCCTTCATGGTCGACGACGACCTCCACGCCGCCCGGGCCCCGCGCGACGGCTTCGAGGCGCGCCGACACCAGGATCTCCACGCCGTCGGCCGCCAAGGCCGCTGCGACCGCCGCGCCGACGTCGGGCGCCGTGCGCGAAAGGAGCCGATCGGCCGCCTCGACGAGGGTGACGCGGGTGCCGAGACGGGCGAGGGCCTGCGCAAACTCGAGGCCCACGAAGCTCCCGCCGACCACGACCACCCGACGCGGAAGCTCCGCAAGATCGAAGAACGACTCGTTCGTAAGGGGTGGCGCCTCGGCGGCACCGGGCACCTCCGGCACGTGGGGACGCGCCCCGGTGGCGACGACGATGGCGTCGCCTTCGATACGCGTTCCGGCGACCACCACGGCCGAAGGGCCGACGAGCCGGGCCCGGCCGTCGATGCGGGAGAATCCCGGACGCCCCGCGACCACGTCCTCGTACTTGGCCGAGCGCAGCCGCCCGACCAGGTTGCGCACCTCCTCGAGGACCGTCGCCGTGGACGTGACCTCGGTGTGCACCGTGATGCCCCCGAAGCGCCGGCGACGCCCCGCTGCGACCGCCGCGGCCGCCTCGATGAGGGCCTTCGACGGCACGCACCCCACGTTGACGCAGGTGCCGCCGATGGGCAGGCCGTCGTTGACCAAGGTGACGCGCGCCCCTGCGTCGAGGGCGGCAATGGCCGCGGCGAAGGCGGCGGATCCGCCGCCGACGATCACGAGGTGTTTGCCGGCGTGGGAGGGGGTGGGTGTGCAGCAATCGGACATGGCGGTGTGGACCTTGCGGGTGGGCGACGAAAGGGGGGGCGCGGCTCGGTCTACGACGTCGGTCGGGACGGATACCCGGCCTCGGTCGTCGCCTCGACGAGTTGGGATACGGACACGCGCGACGGATCGTAGGTCACGACGGCCTGCGGCGGCGAAAGACGCACCTCGACGCCTTCGACGCCGGGCAAGGCTTCGAGGGCGGTACGCACGGTGTGCAGGCATCCCTGGCACGTCATGTTCTCCACCGAGAGCACGACGCGAGCCGTGGTCGGCTCTGCGGACGGTGCGAATCCGGCGGCCACCGGGGCGGAAGCCCGCGGTGCACCGGCCCCGTCGTGGTTGGACGCACGGCGGCCGAGGATCTCCGGCGCCATGAGGAGCGATGCGACCACCAGCACCACCGCGACGAACCCGATGCCCTCGAAACGGCGATAGCGCGGGCTCGCACAAGCGCTCCCCGGCGCACAGGCCTCGGGCTCGGGGCGCTCGCGAAAGATACGTGCGTAGGCATAGCCCAGAAAGGCCCCCGTCAGGAGGATGAACAACGGACGCACGGGTTCGAGGGCGGTGAGATTGCCAATCCATGCGCCGGAGATCCCGAGGGCGAGGAGCACCACGGGCCCGAGGCAACAGATCGAAGCCGCGACGGCGGCCGCCACCGCTGCACCGACGGCACGGCGAGAGGTCTTTTGAGACATTTCTGGATTCTTCATGACGCCTCCGCTTCGCGTCGAACAACGCGCCCATGCCGGCCCGTGTTACCCGTCGGGGTCATGAGGCCTTCACGATGCGAGGCGTCCCCGGTGCGTAGCCCACCTGCCGGATCGTCGCGACGATTCGATCGATCGTCACCATGTCCGGGTCGAAGGTCACCGACACCCGGCCGTCGCCGAGATCGATGTGCACCCTACGGACCCCCTCGAGGTGTTCGAGGGCGTCTTGGACGTTCGCGGCACACTTGGCGCACGTCATGCCGTCCACGGGGATCTCGGCCCGCCGCAGCTTCGTCCGCGTTGGCGCGTAGCCGTACACGGGACGAGGGATCGTCGCAGCCGAGGCGGCCACGAGGGCCGCGAGGGCGAGGGTCGAGCGCAGGCGTGTCTTCATGGCGTTCCTTCTCCTTTCGGCAGGCGACGCAACGTCGTGGACGAGCGTAGCCCCTGTACCGTGGTACGGAGTCAAGCCCAGCCGCCGACGGTGCGCGGAGCCCCTACTCGGGCGGCAGGAATCGGCCGCGGAGCGGTTCGGAGGCTGCGAGGGCCTCGACGAACGCGGCTTGCGCATCGGGGGCCTCCTCGAGGTGGCGCACACCGTCCGTGCCCTCCGGCAGGTCGGCCACGGCCACGGCCGCGAACGCGCCACTCGGATCGACCTCCACGACGAAGGTGCCGCCATCGCGCAGCCAGATCACCGGGGATTCGATATGGATCGGCGCGGGCACAGCCAGCGAAACGGATCCCTCCACTCGCGCCGAGCCGTCTTCGTCGGCGAAGCCGCACGAGAAACCGAGCGCGATCCCCCGCCGGCCGACGTCCACGTCACCGAGTTCCGCGTCGACGTCGCCGGCGAACGTGTCCACGCGGACGTGGACCGGAACCCCGAGGACGTCGACGCCCGCCGCCACGTCGATCCACGTACGCCCGACCGACTCCCCCACGAGCCCTTCGGGCACCTCGTCGGAGGTGTCGCCCCCATGACCGGTCGGCTTCGGCCGAGAAGACAGTTCGCCACCCGCGGACCGCTGCGCCCTTGGGGTCCAGAGCATCCCTCGCGGCAGCGTTGCATGCTCGTGGCCGTGGTCGTCGTGCCCGTCCGCGTCGGCCTCGAACATACGCACCGGACCGAGGGCGAGACCCATCGACGAGCATTCGAGGACATACCCGTCCGCGGACACCGGCGCTTCATGCATCGCCGGACGAAAGACGAGTTCGACGATGCCCTCATCCTCGGGCAACGCGCAGCCCGTCGCCACGAGGAGAAGGAGCGCCGGACCGCTCCCGCCGACGGTGGTCCTCGAAGAAGCGGCCTCGAAGCCGGCATCCAAGCGATCGTCCGAGTACGTCACGTAGCCTTCTCCTTTCGGCGGCGGTCCATATGATCGTGGACGAAATGGCGCCATTCCCCAGGTTCGTAGTGGAGGCGTAGGGTGAACATCGCGGTCAGTGGCGCCCCCGGCGCCACGTGGAGCGCCGGCAGGGTCGGCGCCTCGGCCGTGCGCGGATCGAAGCTGCTCGCGTATTCGAGCTGCACGGGGAAGTAGCGGGCGTTCGTGAGGTTGCGGACGGCCACCCCGACCTCGACCCACCGCCACCTGAGGTCGGCGCTGGCGTCGGCGACGGCGTAGCCCGGTCCGAACCGCCCGGAAGGCAGCGGACGATGGCCCACCATCGTGGCGCCCACGGCCACGTGCCAGACGAAGTGCTCCCCCCGCACGTCGAAGTCGTGCCCCGCCACCGCGTCGATGCGCGCCGCGAGCCGCGGTACGTAGGGCACGGCCTTGCCTCGGGCGATCCGCCACGGCGCACCGTCGTCGCGCACGTGGGCACGCGCGTAGCTGCCACCGGCACGAAGTGTGAAGACGTCGGCAACCTCGGCCGTAAACGCTACGCCCGCACCGAAGCGATGGCTCGCCCCGATGTCTCGGTTTCGCCCATCTTCTTCGTCGAACACGAGATCGCGCTCGACGAACGTGTAGTACCCGAACATGCGACCGTCGAAGCTGCCGATCCCCTTGGGTTCCGTACCGAAAAGGCGCACGCCACTTTCTGCCGCATGGGTCCGGGTCGGCTCGATGAACGACGCCCCCACGAGCCCATTGGGATCGGCCGAGCGCAACCCCTGCCCGTAGGCCGTGGTCCACTCCACCATGGAGCCCGTACCGACGGTCACGGACGCCCGAGGCAGCAACGCCACTGCGGGCATCGGGCGCGAGCGCCGCCCCCCCTCGAGGTCCACCACTTCGGCGGCGAAGGTGGCCATCCGCAGACCGCCGTCGATGGCCAACGACCGCGCGGGTTCGAGGTGCGCCGAGGCATACGTCGCGAGGTGACGGACGACGAACCGATGGTCGAACAAGGTCGCGTACGGGGTGCCGTCGTCGAACCGCAACCGCTCGAGCCGCGCCCTTCCATGGTCCGACCGAACGTCGAATCCCACGTCGAATCCCTGGGATCTGCCGTGCCACGTGCCACGCATGCCCAAGCTTCCTCGAACCCCCAGGGCGACGAACGCATACCCCTGTTCGATGCCGTCGCCCCGTGGCCCCCCAGGATGGTCCAGATCCGTCGTAAAACCCGTGAAGTTCTCCACGAGCCGGTGGTGCTTGCCCACCACGTACCCCCCGAGGGAGAACGGCAGGGCGCCGACGTGACGAAACACCCGTGCGCCGACGCTCCCGCGGTCGAATCTCCCGCCGAGTCGCGGATCGTAGGCGCAGAACAGGGCCTCGGTGTCCGAGGCACACGGCACCCGCCCCGCCCTGGCGTCGTCGATCCGCACGACGCCCGGGTGACGAAAGTCGTTGTGGTAGTAGCTACCGAGAACCCGCAGGTGCATGTGGCCACCGAAGTCGTGTTCGTACCCGGCCATGGCGCGCAGACTCGCCACGTCCCGCTGCTCGCCGTAGCTCGGTCCCCCTTCGACGTCGGCCGCGACGAAGGTGCCGGCGGGCCGCCCGGCCGGGCCGTAGAGCAGGGCGGTGCGCACCTTGCCCCAGGTATCGACGGTCGTGACGTGATGGAGGCCGCGGTCGGCGAGCCCCACGGAAAAATCGGCACTGCCGGCCACGGCAAAGTCGCCTTGGACCGGATCGAACGATCCTTGCGCGAGACGTACACCGGCGACGAGTTCGGGGATCAGGAATCGGGTGTCGGCGAATCCGTGGGCGTCGGTGTTGCCGATCTCGTTGATCGGGATGCCATCGACGGTGGTCTCCAGGTCCTTGCCGTCGTCGGACTCGAACCCACGAACGAAGACGGTCCCCGGGTGCGCGGCCTCGGCGAAGCTGCCCACGACGACCCCCGGCGACAACTCGAGCAGACTTTCCGGTGTCGCCCGCGGGACGCGCCGCACCTCCTCGAGGTCCACCGCCACCTCACTCGGCGCCTTGCGCGTGCGGGACGGGCCCGTGTCGTGGAGTTCGACTTCGACGCGCCGGGCACCTTCGTGTTCGGGTAGGTGGGCGTGCCCGTGACGTTCGTGGGCATGGTCGCGGTCCGGGCCGTGGCCGTGGCCGTCGTCCACGGCGTCCCGCGTATCGTCCGGCGCAGGGGCTGCCCGGGGTTCTCGGGCGTTGGGCGACGCAGCGACGAGGAACGCCGCGACGCACGGGAACATGGGTGACGTGGGTAGCATCGCAATGGCTCCATGGGGGCCGGCGGTTTGGACGGACTCGACACGGACGAAGCCCCACGGGGGCGCCAAGACCGTGCCGAAGCCACGCGCCGTCGCGGCGCGGCCGTCGTCCGCCAACGCCTCGTCGGACGCTGGCGTGCGTCAGCAAAGACCGATGGGCGGCGACTGCTTGGGCGCGATGCGATGTCGGGGAGGATCCGCGCGGACCGAGACCGTCGGGCGAGCTACGGCCGCGGCGGGCAGCCCCCCCACCGGCGCGCCGCCGCCATGGGAAAGCGCGACGCCCGTGCGATGCGTCAGGATGCGGCAGTGCTCGTCGGCGTGACCGCCGGGTCCGTCGCCGCGAAGCGAGGCGACGCCTTCCGCGGGGCGGTCGACGCGCCCCGAGGGATCCGCCTTCCCCCCATGGCTCCACGTACCGTGGGCGCCGCAGATCCGGTGGCCCTCGGAAGCAGCGTGGACCACCGGGGCGAGGGAGAACCCAAGCCACGCCAGGACGGCGCACAACACGTGCGGCCACCGTCGTCGCCGGGGATCGGGCAGGCCCACGGGCGCCAGGTTAGGCCCGTGGCTTTTCCCGCGCAACGGGACATCGTACGGTCTCCGCCATGGGATTGCGCCCGATCCTCGCGACGAGCCTTCTGCTCGCAGTCGGCGCCTGCGACCGCGGGGCGCACGGGGAGACCTGTCCGCCCGAGCCTCCGGCCGTTCCGAAGGCCGGGGCGTCGACCGCCCCCTCGGACGCTCCGGTGACGCGGATCGGGCGCCGCCGGGACGTGGCCGACACGATGGCTCGCGTCGACCCGGCGCGGATCCGCAGACGCGTCGACCGGCTCGCCGCGTTCGGCACCCGTCACACCCTGTCGCGCACCGACAGCCCCGATCGGGGCATCGGCGCCGCGAGAAGCCATTTGGTGGAGGTCATGCAGGCCGCGGCCGACGCATCCCAACGCACCGACCTGCGGGTCGTCCCCCTGTCGGTCCGGCTCGCCCCCGACGGCCGGCGCATCGACACCGAGGCGGAACTCGTCGACGTGATGGGGGTGATCCCCGGCGTTCGTCCCGACCGTGCCCGCGAAGCCGTCGTGCTCCTCGGCCACTACGACAGTCGTGCGAGCGACGTGATGGACCGCGAGACCGACGCGCCCGGCGCCGACGACAACGCCTCGGGCACGGCCGTCGTCGTCGAGGCGTTCACCGCCCTCGCCCAAGGGCGCTTCGACCGATCGATCTACTGCGTCGCCACGGCCGGGGAGGAGCAGGGGTTGCTCGGCGCCCGAGCGCTCGCCGAACACCTCGACCGCGAGGGTATCGAAGTGGTCGCCGTCCTCGACTTCGACATCGTCGGTGACCCCACGCTGGCAGAGGGCGGCCGGCGGGACGACGCGGTCCGCATGTTCGTGCCCTACGATCCGGCGCTGCGTACCCGAAAGGCCGTCGAACGCGCCATGGCGCTCGGTACATTCCACGACGGCCCCTCGGCGCACCTGGCACGGCACGTCGCCGAGATCGCGCGGGCCTACGGCACCCTTCGGCCCCACCCGATCCTGCGGGCCGATCGCTTCCTCCGCGGCGGCGACCACCTGCCCTTCGCCGAAGCGGGCCGTCCCGCCCTCCGCTTCTCGGAGTTCGGCGAGACGTACACGCGCCAACATCAGGACGTGCGCACCGAAGGCGGGGTGCACTACGGTGACCTACCGGAGTTCGTCGACGCGGCCTACGTCGCCGACGTGGCGCGCCTTGCGGTCGCCGTGGCCGCGCACGTCGCCGACGCCCCGAGGCCCCCCACGGGGGTGCGCTTCGCCAACGAGGGCCTGGCGACCGACACCACCTTGGTCTTCGAGCCGTCCCCGGACGCCGTCGCCCACGAAGTCCTCGTGCGCCCGACCCACGTCTTCTCCTGGCAGGAGGCGTTCGAGGCCGATGCGTCCGGTCGCGTCGTCGTACCGCGGCGGATCGACGATGCCGTCTTCGCCGTGCGCGCCGTCGACGCCAAGGGCCGTCGCAGCCTGGCGGTCACGCCCGTCCTGCCGGCACGGTGATCCGCGACCGGCGGCACCGGACCGTCTGCAAACAGCGTAGGCCCCCGAGGACGCCGTACCCCAGAGTCCGGGTAGCATCGCCAACGACCATGGTGCAGAAGATCCCCGTCGATGCCCCCGACGATCCGCGGCTCCGGCCGTTCGTCGGGGCTCGCCGCCACCGCGGATCCGGCACGGCGCTGCTCGAGGGCCGCCGGGTCATCGCGCGGGCCGCCGCGGCGGACGTCTCGGTCTCGGCGGTCCTGGCCACCGAAGCCCACGCCGAGGCCCTCGCGCCCCACCTTGCACCCGACACCCCCCTCTACGTTGCGACCCACGCCATCCTCGCGCGTACGGCGGGGTTTCGGTTCCACCGCGGGTGCCTCGCCCTGGCGCAGGTCCCTGCCGCCACCCCGTTCGACCCGGCCGTTGCCGACGCGATCGAAGGTCCCGTGTGCGCTCCGGTCGGACTCGCCGATCCCAGCAACGTCGGCGCCATCTTGCGGACCGCCTACGTCCTGGGCTTTCGTGCGGTCCTGCTCGACCCACGCGGCGCCGACCCGTTCGACCCACGCGCGATCCGGGCCTCGGCCGGCTGCGTCTTCGCCCTTCGAAGGTTCACGGCGCCCAGGGTCGACCTCGCGCTGCTCAAGCTGGCCCGCCGAGGCGCCCGCGTCGTCGCGGCCGAGACGGGGGGGACGCCCCTTTCCCGGGTCTCACGCCGTCCTGCGCCCGCGGTGCTCGCCGTAGGTGGGGAAGATCGCGGCCTTCCCTCCGCCCTCGTCCGAGGCGTCGAGACCGTCGAGATTCCGACGGCCGCGGCGGACGTGTCGTTCAACGTCCATGCGGCGTTCGCCATCGTGGCACACGCATTCTTCGGCGACGTCCCCGTTGTCGCTTGACCTGCCCCGACGAGGGCGCTAGGGCTTGGACGTGGCCCACCAGACCGTCAGCCTCGACGAAGCCAATGCCCGCTTGCCGCTGCTGCGGCCCCTCGTGGCGTCCGCCATGAAGATCCACGCGCAGCTTCGCCCGCTCGTCGCACGTCTCGAACAACTCGACATCGACGTGGACCGACGGTTGCTCAACGGCAAGATGCCCGACGACGCCGATCGCTCGGCCCGTTTCGCCATCGGCCGCGTCCAAGGACTCTATGCGGCCCTGCGCGATCTCCTGGCCGAGATCGAGGACCTCGGTGCGGAACTCAAGGACCTCGAGACGGGGCTCGTCGATTTCCGGTCGTACCTCGACGGTCGAGAAGAAGTCTATCTGTGCTGGCGGATGGGGGAACCGACCATCGGTCACTACCACGGCCTGGCCGCCGGCTATGCCGGGCGTCGGCCCGTGACCGGGCTCGAATTCTCGGCCGAACCGTCTTCGGCCGGGCGGCGCCATGCATGACGCCCCCGGCTAGGAGACCGAGGCCGTCGTGACGTCCCCGCCCCCCCGTCCGGCCGTGCCGCTCGTCGTGGCGCATCGAGGATCGAGTGCGCGGCAACCCGAGAACACCTTCGCGGCGTTCGATGCCGCCCTCGACGACGGCGCCGATGGACTCGAACTCGACGTGCAGCTCACGGCGGACGGCCGTCCCGTGGTGTTCCACGACGCCGACCTGCGGCGAATCCTGCAGCAGCCGCGTCGTATCGACCGCGTTCCGTTCTCCCTGCTCGGCTCCCAGGACGTCGCCGCCCACTTCGCCCCCGGCCTGGCACCGGCGAGGGTGCCCGCACTGTCCGAGATCCTCGACCGCTACCTCGGGCGCACGTACCTGTTCGTGGAACTCAAGCGCCAGCGGACGCGGGCAGCATCCAATGCCCTGCTCGACCGCGTCCTCGACATGCTCCCCGGACCGGGACGGGTGGAACGGTTGTGGCTCATCGGATTCTCCCTGCGACTGATGCACCGCGCGAAGGCCCGGCGTCCCGACGTGCCGGTAGCGTGGACCCACGGCTCGCCCCTCGGGGCGCACGACCGGCTGTCGGCCGCCGCGGCCACGGGGCTCGACGGCCTGCTCCAACCGGCGCGCCACGCCCGGGCCCGCACCGCCGAACGGCTCCACCGCAACGGACGTTGGTTGCTGACGTACGCCTGCGACGACCCCGACGGCGTACGCACGGCGCTCTCCGCGGGGGCCGACGTGCTGATGGCCGACGACCCGGTGCTCCTGCGCCGCAGGGTGGAGGGCTGGCTGCCGCGGTCTTCGAAGGCCCATGCGGGGCCTTGAGCGCCGAGGGTGAACCACCCTGACGTCCCGACCCGGCAGCACGTAGAATCACACGGCATGGCCTCCCCCCTGTCGAGCCGCGCCCGTTCGTACCTTCGCGGCCTTGCCCATCATCTCGAACCCGTCGTGCAGGTCGGTGCCGCAGGCTTGACCGACGCCGTCGCACGGGCGGTGACCATTGCCCTCGAGGACCACGAACTGGTGAAGGTCCAGCTCCCCAAGGGCCTCGCCCCGCGTGAGCGGGCCCAGCTCGCCGCGGACCTCGCTGCAAAGACCGACAGCCACCTGGTGCACCGCATCGGGCGGCGCATCGTCCTGTATCGGGCGCGGCGACGCGACGACCCGCACCGCCCCCGAATCGAGCTTCCCGGATGACCGATTCCATGCGGGCGTCTGCTTCCCTCGACCGTCGCGCCGCCGCCTGGCCCCTGGTGTTGGCCGTGGGCGCCGCATGTCATCGGCCATCCGCGCCGGCGCCTCCAGCGCGCCCATGGCCCGAGCCCTCGGTGGCCGCGGAGAGCTGGTCGGTCCACCGTCCGCAGCCACGCACGACCGACCCGCCCGTCATGGCGACATGGCTCGCCGAGGAGCTCGATCGCCACGTGCAGCGCCTTGCGGCCGACGACATGGACCCCCCGGCCCACCACCTGGCCTACGACGTCGTCGGCACGGAGCAACTGTGGATCGAGGCGGAGGCCGGCGTGCTCCTGACCGACGATTTGGGCGGCGATCGGCTCCTCGACGTGGACGTGCGTGTCGGCTCGCCGGAACTCGACAATGGCCACGCCATGGGCGGCGAGATCGGGCCGGGACAGGGGCTCGGCAGCGGAAGCCCGGCGCCGCTCGACGATGTTCGTCTCGCCTTGTCCCAAGCCGTGTGGGCCGAGACCGAGCGACAGTACCGGCAGGCCATCACGGCCTACGCCGAGATTCGAAGCGACGTGGACCTGCGTGCCGAGGACGGCGAAGCACCGGACCCCGACTTCAGCTCCGAAGCGCCCGTGGTCGCATTCCTGGCCCCTCCCGAGGTCGATTTCGCCGCGATTCGTACGGCCATGCGCCCGACGATCCGTCGGGTGTCCGTGGTCCTGGCCGAAGAACCCCGCGTGCTCGAAAGCCGAGCCACGCTCGAGGTCGTACGGCGGCATCGCATCTTCGTCGACAGCGGCGGCACGCGCGTCACCGGCGGCAGCGTACGCACGCGCATCGTCCTCGAGGTCCACGGCCAGGCCGAAGACGGCATGCGACTTTCGAGAACCGCCACCTTCGAAGGCCGTACCCCAGACGACCTCCCGGACCTCGACATCCTCGAGGAAGCCGCACGGGTGCTCCGGGAAGAACTCGTGGCCCTGCTCGATGCGCCGCTCGCCGAGCCGTACACGGGGCCGGCCCTGCTCGACGGTCGTTCCGCCGCGGTGTTCTTCCACGAGATCGTGGGCCACCGCCTCGAAGGGCATCGCCAGAAGATCGACGAGGAAGGGCAGACCCTGGCCGGCAAGGTCGGTAAACGGATCCTGCCCTGGTTCATCGACATCGTGGACGATCCGACCATCGACCGCATCGGAGACGTGCCGCTGTGGGGTCACTACCTGCACGACGCCGAAGGCATGGAGGCCCGCCGGGTCGAACTCGTGACGCGCGGCAAGCTTCAGACCTTCCTGCTGAGCCGTTCCCCCGTCGGCCCCTTCGAGCATTCCAACGGTCACGGCCGACGTGAACCGGGATACCCCGTGGTGGCACGCCAGGGCAACCTCATCGTGCGCGCACGCAAGCGTCTTCGCCGCGACCAGCTGCGCGAGGCCCTTCTCGACGAGGTGCGGCGACAGAAGAAACCCTACGGACTGTGGATCCGCGAGGCGGAAAGCGGCTACACGCTCACCGATCGCCTCGGCCCCCAGGCCTTCAAGGTCAACCCGACCCTCGTCTATCGCGTCTACGCCGACGGGCGCCCCGACGAACTCATCCGCGGCGCCGATCTGGTCGGTACGCCACTTTCGGCGTTCGAGGACATCGTGGCCGCGGGCGATCGGTCCGTCGTCTTCAACGGGATGTGCGGTGCGGAGAGCGGCTGGGTTCCCGTCAGCGCGGTCAGTCCTTCCATCCTCCTGCGATCCGTGGAGATCGAACGCGCAAGCCACGACCGCGACCGGCCACCGCTCCTTCCGCCGCCCAAGGATGGCTCCCCATGACTCGACGCCTCGCCATGGCTTGGATCGCACTCGCATGGGCCGGCGCCGTCGGCGGTGCCACCGCTGCAACGCCACGGGAGCATGCACCAGAGGCTCTCCATCCGTTGCCCGACCGCGACACGGTCGCCGCAGAGGTGGCCGCCGTCCGTTCCGAGCTGGACCGCGGGCTCGTGGGTCTTTCCGTGCCCAACGCCCCATCCCCGTACTTCGCCGAAGCCCGGTGGACCCGCGCCTTCGTGTGGTCGATCGCCGCCAGTTACGGCGGCCTGACCCGCGACCTCGAGGAACGTCAACAGGTGGCGGCGGTGCGGGTACGCGTCGGCAGCCCGACACACGACGACTCGGGCCTGCTCGGAAGCGACGACGTCGCCGCCCGCTTCGACCCGGGCATCGAATCCTCGCCGACCTACCTCGCGCACCGCACGTGGCTCGCCCAGGACGCCTCGTTCCGAGCCGCCATTCGCGCATTCTCCCGCAAGGAGGGCATCTTGGCGCGGCTTTCCGTGGACGTCCCCGTGCCCGACTACGGACCGGGACCCGGCCCGACCGTGCGTCTCGAAGGGGGCAGGATGGCCGTGGGTGTGGATACGGAAGGGCTGGCCGCGGCGGTTCGACGAGCGAGCCAGCGGTTCGCCCGATTCCCGAGCATCGACAACGGAGAGGTCCACGTCGCCATCGTCCATGAGCACCGCATCGTGGCCACGACGGAGGACCTCGCGTTCGACCGCACGCTCACCCGCGCGATCGTTGCTGCCGTCGCCGACACCCAGGCACCCGACGGGATGCGCATCGATCATGGCCGCGCGATCCACCTGCACGAGATCCCGACCCCCGGGCCGGACTTCGACCGGCAGGTGATCGCCCTGACCGATCGCGTCCTCACGGAGCTCGAGGCCCTCGCATCCGCGCCCATGATCGACGAAGCGTACGACGGACCGCTTCTGTTCCTCGACGGCGCCGCCGCCCAACTCCTTGCCACCCTGATCCCGTCGCAGGCCCACGGCGTGCCGCCCCCCCTTTCCGAGTCGGGCCGCGTCCTCGAACTCGAACCGGCCTGGCAACGTCGGCTGGGCAAGAACGTCCTGCCGCCCTTCCTGTCCCTGGTGGACGATCCCGAACGGGACCCCTTCGGCAGCTACCCCCTCGATGCCGAGGGGTTCGTCCCTCAGCGAATCCGGCTCGTCGATCGCGGCACCCTGACGTCGCTGCTGATGACTCGTACCCCTGGCCGAGAGCTGCGCCGCAGCAACGGCCATGCGCGTGCGACCCCTGCCCTCGACGTCGGGCCCCAGATCTCCAACCTGGTGGTCGAGGTCCATGGCCGCGCCCGCTCGCAGCGGGAACTCGAGCGCGAGTTGCTGCGGCGTGCCCGGGAGGACGGCTACGACTACGCATACGTCGTGGAGTCGTTGCGCGACGACGTGCTCCTCGGCCCCCCACCTCGAGACTCCGCGGCCACCCTTGCGGGCACGGGCAAGGTGTCCCTCCCCCTTCCGGCCCGACTGTGGCGCATCGAGGCGGGCGGACGACGCACCCTGGTGCGTGGAGCCATGCTCGCGCCCGTGGCCATTCGCGTGCTTCGTCGGATCCGTGCCGTAGGCCGGCGCGCGCAGGTCCATCGCCTCCGCCTACCGGTCGCGGGCTACGGTGCCGCCGACGCCCAACTTGGCCTCGACGCCGCACTGTCCCACACCGTGGACGTGACGGTCACCACACCGGCCCTCTTGGTGGACGGGCTCGAGATCCTCGTGGAGCGCGGCGAACGGGAGCGCCCGCCCGTCCTGGCGCATCCCCTCCGGGACGATGACGCCACCGCCGCCCCCTGAGCGCGGCGGCGGCGGTGCATTGCTTCCCCGAAACGAAGACCTACAGATCCTCGAGGGCGAATTTGATCGCCTCGATGATCGTGTACTGCACCGGATCGGTGACCTCGGACCCCTGGGGCGGCACCTGGGTCTGCTCGGAATGCCAACGGATGATGCCACCTTCGTCCATGAGCACGATGGTGGGGCTCGAACCGAGGTTCTCGAACACCGTATAGGCGTTCTCGAGGCCGAGCTGACGCGCCGGATTGAACTCGGTGGCGTTCGGGAAACGGTACGTCGGCAGGGGCGGATAGGGCGTGCCGTCGGGCTTCTTCTCGGACCACTTCTGGATGAACTTGCGCAGGTCCGAGTCGTTCATCGCCGCCTGGCGCTGGTTCGTGGGGAACCGCAGGTGGACGAACATGATGTCCACGCCGCGGGCCTCGAGATCGGCGCGGGCCTTCTGCAACACCTTCATGAAGGTGATGGCCTCGGCCTGTTCGGTGCGCGTGCCCCAGTCCCAGTAGACGATGAACCGCTTCTTGCCGTAGAGCTGGCGGCCGTCGAGGATCCCCCCGTCGATGTTGACGAGCATCACCATGGGGCTCGCATGGCCGAACATGCGACGCCGAGCCCAGCTCGGCGCCTTGTCGAGGTTCTTCGCGCCCACGGTCCAAAACGGCGGAATGTCCTTGAGGGGCGGAAGATCCTGCGTTTCGGCCACGATGGTGACCTGCTTCGGATCGTGGGTCTTGTTGGCCAGCAACTCCAGCTTGTGGGGCTTGCCGTCCGTGACGCCCGCCGCCAGGAAGTCCCGGCGCGTCTCCACCTTCTTCCCGTCCACGGTCTGGATGAGATCCCCCTTGGCCACCTGGTCGCACCCTTCCTTGCAACCGTTGACGTAGGCGACGTAGACCCCGCCGGGCTTGAGATCCTTGTGGGTGGGGATGTTGAAGTCGGCCGCCGTGTCGCAGCCGGCAAGGAGCGCGAGGGCGGCGAGGGCTCGAGTGACGATCTTGCGCATGATGCTCCGTGGAGGATGTCGGAGGGCGGGCCGGGACGGTGGGTGGAGGCCCCGGCGGGGCCGCAAGCGTAGGCCCGGCCGCCCGAGTGGTCAATTGCGCCCGTCGGACCGTGCGAGGCTTGCGCTCATCGTGGGAAAGCGCACGCACGGAGACGGCCGGCGACCTTGCGCCCGGCCGACCTGCCGGGCGAGCCTGCCGAGGTCATGACCAACCTACGGCCCACTGTCGGATGTCTTGCAGTCTTCCTCACCGCCTGCGGCGGAAAGGGCCCCGAGCCCACGAAGGCCGAGGCCGCCAAGCCTGCGACCAAGGAAGCGGCCATCGTCGCCGAGGCCATCGCATCGTCGCAGCAGGCCAAGGCGAAGGCCGAAGCCGAGGGCGAGGAGGGATGCCTGCACGGCAAGACCCACGACGATTCGTGCGACCAGGCGCAGATCCCCGCGCCGGGCTCCGTCGGGCACTTCGGCGCTCCGTTCAGCGTGGCGGCGGCCGAGCCCCTGGCGAAGGTCCTGGCCTCCGACCCCCTACCGTCCACCCCGGTTCGCGTGCAAGGCACCGTGGCATCGGTCTGTCAGAAGAAGGGCTGCTGGATGGTCCTCGCCGACGGCGACGTCAAGGCGCGCATCCTGATGAAGGACCACGCCTTCGCCTTGCCGACCGACGCCCGGGGCAAGCGGGCCGAGGTCGAGGGGACGATCGAGAAGCGGACGCTGAGCAAGGCCCAGGTCGAGCACCTGGCCAAGGACGCTGGCGAAGACCCGGCCAAGGCCGGCGGTGAGCGCGTCGAGTTCGTGTTGACGGCGACCGGCGTCGAACTCGCACCCACCTCGTAGGGTCGTCATCGGCCCGCCGATCCCATCAGGCGAGCCGGTGCAACCAGACGAAGATTTCCCGGTTGCCCGTGCGGCCGGCGATGGGGGCATCGACCCGGCCCCGCACGACGAGGCCGAGGGATTGGGCCACGGCTTCGACGCGGCGGACGGCGGCTTCCCGATCGGCGTCGTCGCGTACGATGCCGCCCTTCCCGACGCGGCCGGGTTCGAGTTCGAATTGCGGCTTGACCAGGGCGACCACGTCGCCGGGGATGCGCAGGAACGGCATGGTGGACGGCAACACCTTGGCGAGCGAGACGAACGAACAATCGACGACGACCAGGTCCACGAGTTCGCCGAGCAGGTCGGCGGGGGCCGTGCGGATGTTCGTACGATCATGGACCACGACCCGCGGATCTCGAGCCAAGCGCGGATGGAGCTGGCCGTAGCCCACGTCGAGGGCATGGACCCGCTCGACCCCCCGCCGCAACAGACAGTCCGTGAATCCCCCCGTGGACGCGCCGACGTCGAGGACGATCCGTCCCCGCGGGTCGAGCCCGTCGGCACGGAACGCGTCGAGCGCCCCCGCGAGCTTGACGCCGCCGCGGGAGACGTAGTCGTGGTCCCGCCCCCGAAGGCGGATCTGCGCGTCCACCGGCACCTTGGTGCCCGGCTTCGAGACCGGCCGGTCGTCCACCAGCACGCAGCCCGCCATGGCGAGGGCGGCGGCGCGCGTCCTCGAGGGGGCGAGACCACGCTGCACGAGCAGCAGATCGAGTCGTTCCTTCGCCGGCATGGCGACGCAAGCGGTCGGCATGGTACGACGACGGACGCCGGTGCCCCACCTGTTCCACCCCTCCGCCGCAGGTGGCGGCGCGCTCCTCGCCCTCCTCGCCGCCTGCGCCGCCGCCGCGCTGGTCGCCACGTGGGTCGAGCGCCGCCGCCGTCGCGGTCGGGACGGCGCCCGCCCCCTTGCGCGCCACGACCGCTTCGGCTAGGTTTCCCCGGCCAAAAACCACGGGGCCGTAGCTCAGTTGGGAGAGCGGTGCGTTCGCAATGCACAGGTCAGGGGTTCGACCCCCCTCGGCTCCACCCGTCGGCAGCCCGGCGCCCTCCGGGCTTCCCGCGTCCATGTACAAGCTCTTCAAGCGAAACCACGTGCCCGGTGCCTTCGAAGTGCAGATGGCGGGAGCGTGCGATCCTGGGCGCACGCGGGCGCACAACGAAGATGCCATCGGGCTCGAGGTGGGGCCCGACGACGGATGGTACCTGGCCGTGGTCGCGGACGGGATGGGCGGGCACAACGCAGGGGAGGTCGCCTCGGCGCTCGCGATCTCGACGATCACCGAGACCATCCGCGAACGATACGGAACGGCCGATGCCGCGAGCGTGCTCACGAGCGCGATCGATCTCGCCAATCGGCGCATTGACGAGCTGGCGGAGACGAGCCCCGAGGCCCATGGCATGGGATGCACCCTCGCCCTGATCCTGGGCGAGCGGGACCACGTGTGGATCGCCCACGTGGGGGACAGCCGCGTCTATCGCGTGGGCCCCAAGGGGATCCACCAGCTGACGGTCGATCACACCATGGTCCAAGACATGGTTCAAAATGGGATCTTGACCCCGGAGCAGGCCGCCGCGCACCCCTACCGTGGGCGATTGTCGCGGTGTGTAGGCCACGGCAAGAACCGAGCGCTTCCCGACATTCGCCATCTCGACCTCGAGCGCGGCGAAACCCTCGTCCTGTGCAGCGATGGCCTGTCGGACGTGGTGCCGCCGGACGAGATCGAGACCCTGGCCTCGCACCCGGACGCGCGCGCGGCGGCGCGGAGGCTCGTGGACGCCGCCAACAAGGCCGGCGGACCGGACAACATCTCCGCCATCGTGGTTCGGCGCGTCGTCTGAGCGCACCGCCCTCCCCTACGCAGAGTCGCGACATGCCGTCCCGGGGTCGGCGTCGGCCCCGGCTTCGGCCCGACTCGGGCCTGCGGAGGCGCCCGCCATCGCCGGAAGGCCGAGCCGCCGGGCCGCCTGCCGACTGCGGAGTTCGACCCACACGGTCTCGGCCACGCGCGCCGACGAGAGCGCCACGTACGCCGCGACGATGCCGGGCATGGGATCGGTCACGGCAAAGGCGGTAAGCAGGGCGGCAGCGACGCCCAAGAACAGCGCCACGGATTCGGTGATGGGGTGGGTCCGGTGCGCGGCGACCAAGATGGCATGATCGAGGCTGATCCGTGGTCGCAACACGGGCAGCGGCAGGACGAACCAAAGCACCCGGGCCGCAAGCTCCGCCTCCGCCGGGGCAAGTCCCGCGAACGCGACGAAATACCATCGCGCGACGGGGGTCGCGGCGAGCATCAAGAGGACGCCGCCGAGGACGGCCGAAAGCCCCCATGCGAAACGGGCGAGCACCCGGTAGGCCGCCGGCCGGTCGAGGTGCGCCACCGCGACCTCGTGGAACGCAAGGGCGTAGCTTTGCAGGTGGAAGACGAGACCGTGGACCACCGGCCAAAGCGCCAGGGAAAGGAGCGGATCGGGCATCCGCGCGATGGCGGCGGCCCCGATGGGCAGCACCATCATGGACAGCATGGGCGTGAGCGCCAGCGGCAGGTAGAAGCGGGCGAACGCCCGCCCGCGCAGGGGTGGGCGGGTCGCTGCGGCATCGAGCACCGGCCGTACGTGCCGACGCGCGGCGATCCCCGAATAGACGGCTTCGGCCACCACGCCGCAGGAGACCGCTCCCGTGACGACGACGATCCCGGGCACCTCGCCGACGACCAGCGCCAGGCCGATGACCGAGAGCACCGTCGCAAAGCGCACCGCGGTCCCGATCCCGACGGACATGGAGTGGCCGGCCCGGATCAGGGCCCCCTGCTGGAACCGCCGGTAGGCGATGGCCCAGGTCCATGGCGTCATGATCGCAAGGCCCCATCGGGCGGGCTCGACGATCTCCGATGGCACGTCGAAGGCGCGCACCACGACCAGGTCGTAGAGGGGGGTCAGTGCCAAGAGCGCA
Organism: Deltaproteobacteria bacterium; assembly: GCA_003696955.1. Lineage (GTDB taxonomy): Bacteria > Myxococcota_A > Polyangia > Nannocystales > Nannocystaceae > J032. The sequence goes on from RFGU01000091.1 coordinate 21,640, forward strand.
TGGAGCGACGAAAGGCCCAGCCCGAGCTTCATGGCGAACCGTCCGAGTCGAACGTAGGACGGAAGGTCGCGGGACAGCGCCGTCGATGCCGAAAGCAGCATGATGACGGGCGCCTCGATGGACAGGGCCAAGGGAAAGACGACGCCACCGAACGCCGCCAGGTGCACGTTGCCCCCCGGCAGTCGCGTCGCGACGGCCGCGAGCACGGGCAGCTCGGCCGACATGAACGCCCAACTGAGGGCCAGGGGCCAGAACGCACGAAAGACGTCCCTACCGGCCACGGCGGGCGCGACACTCGGCGGTCGGCTCACTTCGGCGCCTACCAGACTTCGCACGCATCCTTGGGATGCATGGGCGTCCCCTCGGCGCAGGCGAACGCCTCCCAGAACGCGGGTTCGTTGGCCAGCGGACCGTTGACCCGAAACCGCGGCCGCGAGTGCGGATCGGTCCGCACGAGTACCCGCTCGATCTCGGGCCGCTCCTTGCTGCACCAAAGCTGCGCCAGACTCACGAACACGAGTTGCTCGTTGGAGAGTTCGGGCACGACGCGAGGTTCCTCACCGTGGTCGGCCACGTAGAGCGCGTATGCACGGGCCGCCAGCTTGGCGCCGCCGAGGTCGGCGATGTTCTCCCCGAGGGTGAGCTTCCCGTCGAGGTGTAGCCCTGGCTGAACCTCGTACGAGGCGTATTGTCGCTCGACGCACGCGGCGCGTTCTTCGAACTTGGCGGCGACGTCCTCCGACCACCACGGACGCAAGCGGCCGTCCCCGTCGAACTTGCGTCCCTGATCGTCGAACCCGTGGGTCAACTCGTGCCCCATCACCATGCCGATCCCCCCGAAATTCATCGCCATGGCGAACGTGCGATGGAAGAACGGCGGCTGCAGGATGCCCGCCGGGAACACCATCTCGTTGAGCGTCGGGTTGTAGTAGGCATTGACGGTCGGGGGGCTCATCTCCCACTGCTTGCGATCGACGGGCTTGCCGACCCGCGACATGCGGCGGTGGAAGTCGAACGCCTCCGCGGCATCCACGTTGGCGACGTGGTTTGCACCGATCTCGACGGGACCGTAGTCGATCCACTCGTCGGGATAGCCGATCTTCTCGCGGGAGATCTTCTTCATCTTCTCCAGCGCGGCTTTGCGGGTGGCCTCGTCCATCCACGATAGCTCGGGAAGCCGCGTCGCAAAGGCCCGTTCGATGTAGTCGAGCATCTCGATCGCCCGCTGTTTGCTGTCGCCGGGGAACGCACGGGCGACGTAGGCCTTGCCCAAATCCTCGGGCAACATGCCGTCCGTCGTATCGACGCACCGCTTCCAGCGGTCCTCGATCTGCGCCTGCCCTGCGAGCCGCTTGCCGTAGAACGCGAAGTTCTCGTCGACGAACGGCTTGGACAGGTGTGGAGCCCTCGACCGAAGGACGTGCCAAGCGAGGTAGGCCTGCACCGTCTTCCACCCGGCCTTGCGCACGTGCCCGCGCAAGTCTTCGAAGAACTTGGGCGTCGCCACGTTGATCGTGACGATGTCGGGATGCCCCATGGCCTCGAAGTAGGCGTCCCACGGGAGTTTGCGATCCAGCTTGGCGAGCCCTTCGCGTTCGATCCGGTGGTAGCGCTTGTTCGGATCCCGCAGATCGCGCCGTGGCGTGGACGACTTCGCCAGCCGCGTCTCGAAGGCGAGGATGGACTCAGCCATCTTGGAGGCCTTCTCTTCCGACTCACCCGCGAGCACGAACATACGGCCGATGTGGGCGACGTAGTCGCGGCGCAGCGCCTCCGCCGACTCGCCCTTCTCGAGGTAATACTCCCGATCGGGCAGCCCCAGGCCTCCCTGATAGATGTGGGCGATCTCCAAGGTGGGATCTCTGTAGTCGGCATCCGCCCCGATGGCGAACAACGGGCCGATGCCCTTGGCGTGCATGCGGCCGACGAACGCGAACAACCCGTCGAGATCGCGGACGGAACGTGCCGCTTCGAGATCCTTGGCGATGGGCTCGACCCCGGCCGCGTCGATGGCCGACTCGTTCATGCACGCCTCGTAGAAGGCTTTCGACTTGGCCGGGGCTTCGGAGGACTCGAGGATCTCCCGCAGCACCCGGCGGTTCTCCTCGCGCAACTCGTTGAAGCGTCCCCACCTGGACTTGTCGGCCGGGATCTCGACGCGGGAGAGCCAGCCGCCACAAGCGTACTGGAAGAAGTCGGTGCACGGGTCCGCCGACGTATCCATGTTCTCGGTGACGATCTTGGCCAGACTCGCCTGCTGCCCGTCGGACGTCTTGGCCCCGGTGGCCGCGGAGGCCTCGGGCGATGCTGCGCCCTCACCCTTTCCGGGCGCGGCGCAAGCGCAGACGATGGACAGGGTTGCGACTCCGATGCGGTCGAAGGAACGGGGGGGCATGGGCGCACCATGCCACAGGCTCCGACCGTTCAAACAGGGGGGCCGTGGCATCGTCTCCCGCGGACGGAGAGCGAAGCGCGGACCGCCACGTCCGCCGCCCGTGATCCCGTTCGCGTGCGGCAGGCGCCGTGGGCCGGTATGGTTGCAGCGTGCCCCCTGCCCCTGCCGACCGCTCGCGATCCGAGTCGGAGTCGAACTACTTCTGTGCGGGTCTGCCGTTTCGACGCACCCGCCACCTGACCGAGCCGGAGCGAGCGGCCCTGCGCCAACGCATCGTGCGCACACGACGCCGGATCGTCGCATCGGGGGTCGGGCTTTCGGTGGCCGCGGCGACGGCCGCGGCGCTCGCCTTCGCCCTCATGGCCCCTCGCCCCGGCCTGTTGCCCGCCTTGTGGGCGGCCCTGCTCGTGCCGGCGTGGGCCGGGGTGGCCCTCGGTATCGTCGACGGCGGGTCGCCGGGAAAGCGCTGGGCGTTCGGCACCGGACTGTTGTTGCTGGTGGCGCTGCCGGCGGCCGAGTTCGTGGCCTCCCGCCTGGGCGTCGGGAGCGTCTCGCCCGCCGTCGGCCGCCACTTGCCCAGCCTCTACACGGCCCTTTCGCTCCTCGGCGGGTTGGAGATCGCCGACCGGATACGGCGCCGCATTCGCCTCGCCCGTGCCCTCCGCACGGCCGAGGCCGAGCTTGCGCGCGACGGCGAGGTGTGGATCTTCGGCGGCCCCCCCGAGGGGGACGGCCCCGTCGTGCCCGCTCCCCTCGGCACCGACGGGCCGCGTGTGGAGGTGCTGCCCGAAGCCGAGCTCTTCGTTCGCGGGCCGTCCGGCATGGTCCCGCGTCTTTCCCTCGCGCCGATCCGCCGGCTCGCCCCGGCCCGGCTCTTCGCGCTGCGCGTCCCCATTCCCGGCGCCCGTGCAGAGGATCCCAACCTGCGCGTCCACAGGCGGAGCCTGTCGCCCGCCGAGCGATCCGAGCTCAGCGGTCAGGCCGAGCGGCTGCGCCGCCGGCTCGGTCCCGTGCTCTCGTCCTACCTGGCATGCGGACTTCAGATCCTCGCGGACGCCTTCGTCTGGGGTCGATCCGGCGAGGAACTTTGGTTCTCGGCGGGCACGACGTTCTGGTACGCCGTCGCCGCGGCCACGTCCATCGCGTACGTCGGCCGCATCCGCGCCGCCCATCGACTCGAGCGCGATGCCGGACACCCCTGGGTCGTCACCATCGAGAATGCCGACACCGCCATGGGCGACGTGCCCCACATGGAGGTCCTGCCCGTCTCCCGGTTGCTGTGGACCGAGCGCGGGCGTCCGGCAGCCTGGCGGCTCCATCGCCCGTAGGCCCCACCTCGCGACCCGGTCGAGCCCGTTCCCGCCCCCTGGGTCCTCGTCCCGTACCGTCACGCGGCGTCCGCGTCTTCACCGGTGCGCTCCACCAACAGCGGCCGTAGCAATCGCTCGACGGTGGCGACCTCGACCCCCTTGCGCCGCGCGTAGTCCGCCACTTGATCCGAACCAATGCGTCCAATTGTGAAGTACCGACTCTCCGGGTGCGCGAAGAACATGCCGCTGACCGCGGCCGGCGGCATCATGGCGAAGGACTCGGACAGGCGAAGCCCGATCTTCGAAGCTCCCAGCAGGTCGAACAGCCGCGCCTTCTCGCTGTGATCGGGGCAGGCGGGGTAGCCGAACGCGGGCCGAATCCCGCGATAGCGCTCGCGAATGAGGTCGTCCTTCGAGAGCCGGCGCCCGCCCTCGATGCCCCACGACCGGCGCACCTGCTCGTGCAACCACTCGGCGAACGCCTCCGCGAGCCGGTCCGCAAGCGCCTTGACCATGATGGCGCTGTAGTCGTCGCCTTCGGCGACGTATTCCTCGGCAATCGCATCGGCGCCGAAGATCCCCACGGCGAAGGCGCCTACGTGATCGCGCACGCCCGCACTCCGCGGGGCCACGAAATCGGCCAAGCTGCGCAGGACGCCGTCGGACCGCGGCGTCTGCTGGCGCAGCATGGGGAATCGAACGGTCCCCTCCGGTGTGACCAACACGATGTCGTCCCCCTCGCGGTGGGCCGGGAAGAACCCGTACACCGCACGGGGCTCGAGCCTTCCGGCACCGACCAGGTCGGAGAGCATGCGCTTGCCGTCTTCGTAGAGGGCGCGCGCAGCCTCCCCCTTCTCGGGGTCGTCGAGCACCTTCGGAAAGCGCCCCTTGATCCCCCACGTGGTGAAGAAGAACGTCCAGTCCACGTAGCGCGCGATCTCCCCGAGGGGCGCCCCCTCGATCCGTCGCACCCCGGCGAAGGGGGGCGGCGACACCGTGGTCTCGTCGAAGACGAGCTGCGGGGCCCGGCGCCGCGCCTCGTCGATGGGCACGAGCTTCGTACGACCTCGCCCCTCGTGGATCTCCCGCAGGTGCGCCTGCTCCTGCCTCAGCTTCGCGGCGAACGCCAAGCGCCGCTTCGGGTCGAGCAGGTCCTGCAGGATGCCCGCCACACGCGATGCATCGGGCACGTACACGACCTCGTGATCGTAGGCGGGAGCGATCTTGACGGCGGTGTGTTGCGAACTCGTCGTCGCACCACCGATGAGCAACGGCACGTCCATGCCGCGACGTTTCATGACCTTCGCCACGTGCACCATCTCGTCGAGGGATGGCGTGATGAGCCCACTGAGGCCTACGACGTCCGCCTGCTCGGCCTCGGCCACGTCGAGGATCTTCTCCGCCGGCACCATCACGCCGAGATCGACGACCTCGTAACCGTTGCACTCGAGCACGACCCCCACGATGTTCTTGCCGATGTCGTGCACGTCCCCCTTGACCGTGGCGAGCACGACCTTGCCCTTGCCCGACGAGGACGTCTTCTCGGCCTCGAGATGGGGCTCGAGAACCGCCACGGCCCGTTTCATGACACGCGCGCTCTTGACGACCTGGGGCAGGAACATCTTGCCCGATCCGAAGAGATCGCCCACCACGCGCATCCCGTCCATCAACGGCCCTTCGATCACGTCGAGGGGCCGCCCCAACCGCTCGAGGGCCTCGAGCACGTCCGCTTCGACGAAGTCGACGACGCCGTGGACGAGGGCATGGGTGATGCGCTCCTCGAGGCTCTTCTCGCGCCAAGCGAGGTCCTCGGCCCGGGCCTGTTTGCGCCCCGCATATTCTCCAGCGAGGGCCACCAGCCGCTCGGTCGCGTCGGGCCGGCGATCGAAGAGCACGTCCTCGATGGCCTCGCGCAGCTTCGGCTCGACGTCGTCGTAGACCGCAAGCTGCCCCGCGTTGACGATCCCCATGTCCATCCCGGCGGCGATGGCGTGGTACAGGAAGACCGCATGCATCGCCTCGCGGACGTGATTGTTGCCGCGAAACGAAAACGACAGATTGCTCACCCCCCCGGACACCTTTGCCCCCGGACACGACGCCTTGATCCTGCGCGTCGCCTCGAGGAACTCGATGGCGTACCGATTGTGGGCGTCGATCCCCGTGGCGACGGCGAAGATGTTGGGATCGAAGATGATGTCCCCGGGTGGGAACCCGAGGCGGCCGACGAGAATCTCGTAGGCTCGGGTGCAGATGGCGACCTTGTGGTCCGCCGTCTCCGCCTGGCCCTGCTCGTCGAAGGCCATGACCACCACCCCAGCGCCGTAGCGCCGAATGGTCCGGGCCTGCTCCACGAAGACCTCCTCACCCTCCTTGAGGGAGATGGAGTTCACGATGGGCTTGCCCTGGATCGCCTCGAGGCCGGCAACGACGGCTTCGAAACGGGAACTGTCGATCATGACGGGCACCCGGGCGATCTCCGGTTCGGCGGCCACGCGCCGCAGGAACGTCTTCATCGCCTCGGCGGCGTCGAGCATCCCCTCGTCCATGTTGACGTCGATGATGTTGGCGCCGCCACGCACCTGCTCGAGCGCCACCTCGAGGGCCGTCTCGTAGTCGCCTTCACGAATGAGCCGACGAAACCGCGCCGATCCGGCCACGTTGGTGCGCTCCCCGATCATGACGAAGTTCGTATCCGGCCGGATCTCGAGGACCTCGAGTCCCGCGAACGCCGACCGATGCGGGTCGCGCTCTGGGATGGCACGCGGCGCGACACCTTCGACGGCATCGGCGATGGCTCGGATGTGGTCGGGGGTCGTACCGCAGCAGCCGCCGACGAGATTCACCCAACCCGACGCCGCGAAGGCACCGATGAACCGGGCCGTCGTCTCCGGCGGCTCGTCGTACTCGCCGAAGGCGTTGGGCAGTCCCGCATTCGGATAGGTCGCCGTGGCGCAGGTCGCGATCTCCGCAAGGGTCTCCACGTAGGGCGCGAGGTCCTCGGCCCCGAGGGCACAGTTGAGTCCCACGAAGAGGGGATCGGCGTGCTCGACACTGGTCCAGAACGCCTCGAGGGTCTGCCCGGACAGGGTTCGACCGCTTCGATCGGTGATCGTGACCGAAAGCCCAACGGGCAGGCGCACGCCCAAGGTCTCGAAGACGTCGAGGATGGCGAGGATGCACGCCTTGGCGTTCAATGTGTCGAAGACCGTCTCGACCAGGAGGAGATCGACGCCGCCCTCGACGAGGGCGCGGACCTGTTCTGCATAGGCCGCCCGCAGATCGGCGAACTCGATGGCCCGATATCCCGGATCCTCCACGTTCGGGGAGATCGACAGCGTACGATTCGTCGGTCCCACGGCACCTGCGACGAAACGCGGCTTGCCCGGCGTCCTGGCCGAAAATGCCCGCGCGCGCTCGACCGCGATGCGGGCCGCCGCACGATTGATCTCGACGACGGCGTCTTCGAGGCCGTAGTCCGCCTGGGCGATGCGGGTGGCCGAGAACGTATTCGTCTCGATGATGTCGGCGCCGGCTTCGAGGTACGCGTCGTGGACGCTCGCGAGCACGTCGGGCCGTGTCAGGGCGAGGACGTCGTGGTTGCCGAGCAGCGGCCTGTCGTGATCGACGAAACGGGTCCCCCGGTAGTCGGGCTCCGAAAGTCCGCAGCGCTGGAGCATGGTCCCCATGGCACCGTCGAGCACGAGGATCCTGCGGGAAAGCGCAGCACGTAGCGCCTTTGCGCCCTCGGGTTCATGCATCGGCATCGTCGGCTCGTTTCTCCGCCACCAGGGTGACGACCTCGAAATAGGGCTTCTTGCGCTCGCGGGAGGTCACGGCGCACGAACGGACGCAAAGTCCCGCCTCCGTGGCCAGTTCGGCGAGCGCTTCGGGTTCGAATCCGTCGTGGACGTGGCCGTACGCCGCGACCAGGTCCCGATGGACGTGCTTGCGCAACGTCGCGGCCACCAACGTGCCGTTCGGCCGCAGGACTCGGGCCGCCTCGCCGAGGGCCCGCTGCGGCGCAGTCGCATATGTGAGCACGTGGAGCATGAGCACGCAGTCGTAGTGCGACGAGCCGACGGGCAGTTCGTGCATGTCGCCGCACACGAACGACACGTTGCTTCGGTGGGCGAGACGTTCGCGGGCAGCGCCGAGCATGCGCTCGTTGACGTCGAGGCACGTGTACGAACGCGCCCGGTGGGCCAAGAGTTCCGCCATGACCCCATCGCCTGCTCCCACGTCGAGCACGTCTCCCAAGTCGAGGAGCGGTACGAGGCTTCGGGCGGTGGCCTCCCAGGTTCGCCCGGGCGAGTAGTGGTGTTCCATGCGCCCGGCCACGGCATCGATCCACGCAGCCGTCCCGGTACGCGCAGCCAGCACCCGCTCGGCGCCCCGCGCATCTTCGGCCAGCAGGCCGTCGTCGACGCTACCGCGCACCGCCATCCACACCGAGTCGCCCTCTGCCGTCGGGCTCATCCGGTAGTAGGCGGAGGTGCCATCCCTACGATCGACCACCAGGCCGCCCTCCCGCAGTCGTGCAAGATGGGTGGACACCCGCGACTGGGGCAGCCCGGTGGCACGCGTCAGCTCCGTGACCGACAGCTCGTAGCGCTCGAGCAGGGCGAGCAGGCGCACCCGGGTCGGGTCCGACAACAGACCGAGGTAGTGGGTCGCTGCTTCGAGGGACCGTGCGGTCCCGTGTTCGGTGACGGGGGGCATTTCTTTATTCGAGAATCCGAATAGAAGGATATATGGTCGTGCCGCGGGATTCCGTCAAGCTGGCGGCGGTTGTGAGAAGCCCCACGCAGGTGCTAGCGTGGAGCCACGCCCGTGAGGTCGATTCGCCGATTCGTACTCCTCCCCATGCTCTTCGTGATCTTGGGGATCCCCAGGGCGTCCGCAGCGCCGGCCATCGTGCCGCCGGCCGGATGGCGCACCCCTGCCCTGCCCCAGGCCCAGGATCGCGCCGCGGCGCTGGCCGCGCAGATGGGCGGCGAAGTGCTCGAAGTGGCCAGCACGGCGGAGGTGGACGACTTCGTCGAGACCCTGGCCCTCGTCGAGGTCCCCGAGCCGCTGCCGCGCGAGACGATGACCGAAGATGCCGCTGCGCGCGCCTACGTCGACGATCGCGCCGGCCGCCTGCTCGACGGCGCCACCATTACCCGAATCGAGCGTGTGCCCACCGGCGAGGCCGGCCTTTCGTACATCGATGCCCGCCTCCAGGCGGACCCCACCTACGCCCACGTCGCCATCGTCCCCTACGGCGCGCGAACCCTATGGGTCGTGGCCTGGTCGAGCGGCAACGAGGCTCCCCTCTACCGTCGCGTCGCCGAACCTACGATCCGAGCGGTAGCTGCCCTCGCGACTCCCCCCATCACGCCCTTCGATCGAGGCGGAGCACTGCTCACGGCATGGCTCGGATGGCTCCTGGCCGGTGGCGTCGTGTACGTCGCCCTCTTGCTCCTGGCGGATCGTCGTGGCGATCACTTCGAAGCCGCCACCAAGAGCGCATGGATCGTCGGCGGCGCCACCCTCGTGGTCGGCGCGGGCGCGGCCATCGCGTTCGGATCGAGCGCCGAGCGCCTCGCCCTCGTCGGCACGACGCCCCTTTCGATGGCGGTCCACGTCGCCCTACCTGGCGCACTCCTCGCCATCGCGGCCTTGGTCGCCAGCCGCCTCCTCTCGTCGAGCGGCCGCATCGCCAGCGCCCCAGAAGGGGCGGGCACCGGCCTTCCCCAACTCTACCGTCCCTACGACAACCCCCCAGGGCCGCCGAGCACCGAAGGTCCCGGGGCGTCGGGTGAGCCTCCGGTGACGGGATCGCCCCCCGCGGCCATCGACCTGCCCCCGGCCGAAGAGGGAGATCCGCCGGCAACCCTGACGGACGCCCACGAGGTGGCCACCGAACACCCCATCGCGGCGATCCCCAAGATGATCGTCGAAGACCGCACACCCGTGCCGAGCGACTCCGTCGCGGGTGCCTACCATCTCGATCTCGCGAAGGAGAAGGCGAAGACGGGCGACGAACGCCGCACGGTGGGCGCTCCCCAGCGACCGATCACCGAGACGCACACGCCGGTGCCCAAGGACGCCGAAGCGCAGGGCAGCTACACGTTCGCCCGCAGAGGCGGCAAACGACGTCGCAAGCCGCCGGCACCGCCCACGAAGAAGGGCACCTGACGGTCGCTCGGCGCCCGCGTACCCCGTCCTCACGGACAGCCCGGAAACGCCTCGACGACCTGCACGGTGAAGTCCGGAAACGCGTCGACCACCTGCACCGTAAAGTCGGGGAAGGCCTCCACGACCTGCCACCGGCCGGGCTGGTCCGGGAAGGCCTCCACGAACTTCACCCGGATGTCCGGAAACGCGGTGACGTAGCGAATCTTGTAGTCGGGGAAGGCGTCCACGAACTTCACCCGACCGGCAAGCTGGCACGCCGGCACCCCGGGCGCGACCTCCGTCGGTTCCGCGCAGGCGTTCGAGGCAAGGGCGACGACGAGACCGATGACGGGTGGGATCATCTCGCGTATCCGCGCGGCGGCCGGATCTCGAGCCCCTCGTGGAGCCCGCGCTCGAGCGCCGCCTCCACATAGTAGTCGACCTCGCGCCCCGCTTCGAGCTCGCCGTCTTGCACCAGCTGCGCGAGCCGATCCCGCAGGTCACCGATGTGCTTGCCGGGCGGCAGTTCGAGCCGCTCCATCAGCGCGTTGCCGAGCCCCGCGGGCAGGGGCTTGGGCCGGGCATCCTCCTCGGCGAGCGTTCGAATACGTGCGGCCAGCTCGCTGATCATGGCCAGACACCGCTTGCGCTTGCCTGGGCGGCGGCTCGTGACGTCCGCGCGAGAGAGGGCGAGCAGGTCGTCGAGGATCTCGTCCATGTCCCGGGCGAAGCGGCGCACCGCCGAGTCCGTCCAGGAACCGTCGTACTGTCCGGGACGCAGGTGGTGCCGAATGAGCAGTTCGATCCGCCGACGTTCGTCCCGCGGAAAGGCGATGCGGCGGGCTGGCCCGCGACGGAACATCCGCACGCCCTCGATGTCGTGACCGTGGAACGTCACCCGCCCGCCGGGCAGGAAGCGCCGTGTGGTCACCTTGCCGATGTCGTGGAGGACGGCCGCCCAGCGCACGGCGGGGCGCGGCACGCTCTGGCGCACGACGGCCTTCGTGTGCTCCCACACGTCCTTGTGCCGTCGCCCCCCCTCTTGCGAGAACGCCACCGTACGGTCGAGTTCGGGCAGGAAGCGCGCGAGCAGTCCCGTCTCCTGCAGCCACTGCAACACGAGGTCGGGATGCTTGCTGCAAATCGCCGGCGTGAGGACGCGATAGAGCACCGTGGGCGGGACGCCGTCCACCTCCGCCGCACGGCGGGCCACCTCCCGCGTCACGTCGTCGTTCGGCATCCGGCCGGTCCGCGCGATCTCCAATACGGGAGCTAGGACGAAGGGCACTTCGCCGAGTTCCTCGAAGGTTGGGCGAGGCGATGGAGATGGCGTGGCGAGACTCGTCCGTTGCATGGCGGGATCGGGTGGCCCCGATGCAGCGGGGCACCGGGTGCGGCACCATAGCAAAATGGGACACCGGCGTCGGCGGCCCGCGCGCGCTCGCCTCCACCCGGGCGATGTCCCCGGGGCCCTCGACGAATCGAAGACGAACGGCACGGGCCGGGACGTGCAGCCTCGGCCTTGCCGCGCCGAATCACCGTTCTACGGTCCCCGACGCACCGACCCACGACCGGGCCTCGAGCGGCTCCGATCCATGGCGTACCACGTCCCCCGCCCAGCTTGCGGTCGCGCGCCGTGCCACACTCGCACCACGGTGGGGCTCTTGGTAGCCTTCGAAGCGCGCCATGGCCCCCTCCCCCCAGCTCGGGTACAACCACAACATCCCCCATCGGGGCAGGCTCTACCACGTACAGACCGAGGATTCGGGCATCGACAAAGCCCATATCTTCACGCACATCTTCTACGACGGGACGATCATCGCGTCGAACAAGGTGGACTACCACGACCGCCTCGACGAGCCGAACCTGTCGGAGACGGTCGTGGGGCTGATGCAAGAGTCCCACAAGGCGATGATCCGCCGGCTGCGAAGTGGCGAGTTCGACGAGAAGATCGTCACCCTCATCGGCGACCATCCCTTGGCCTCCAATCGGGAGGCGGTGGCCTCGGCCCCAGCGGCGGAGGCCCCCGACGAACGCCCCGAGCGGCGTCCGCCCCCTTCGCCCAAACCCGCCCCC
>RFGU01000016.1 GCA_003696955.1 Deltaproteobacteria bacterium
GCCACCGTCGCCACCAGCACGTCCCGGTTGACGACATGGCCGATCTCGTGGGCCAGCACCCCGCGCAGTTCGCGGGCGTCGAGGATCTGGAGGATCCCCGTGGTCACCGCCACGGCAGAGCGCGACGGCCCGCGCCCCGTCGCAAACGCGTTCGGTTGCGGGTCCTCGACGAGGTAGACGGCAGGCTTGGGGATCTTCGCCCGTGCCGCCAGCTCCTCGACGATCCGGTGCACCTCGGGGGCCTCGGCGGGCGAGAGGGGCCGGGCCCGGTGCATGGCCAGCACCATGCGGTCGGACCACAGGTAGGCCGCCAGGTTCATCCCGAGGCCCAGGACGAGCGCGAACGTCGCCGCCTCCCGCCCCGCCAAGCTGCCGAGCCCCACCAGCACGCCGGTGAGCGCGGCGAGCAGAACCCCCGTCTTGAGCTGCTGAACGAAGGTGCGCATCGCGCCCGCAATCTAGGTCGCCGCAGCGCCGCGACAAGGGGGGCGGCCTTCCGGCCGGTTGTTTGCCGCCGGGCGTGGGGTGTGCGACCCATGCGGTAGGCCGTGCTGTTCCACCTCCTCGTCCCGTTGAGCACCCAGTTCGGCGCGCTGTCCGCGCTGAACGTGCTGCGCTACACGTCCACCCGGATCATCGCCGCCACCTTGACGGCCCTGCTGATCTCCCTGCTGCTCTACCCGTGGTTCATCCGCACCCTGCAGAAGATCCAGCTCGGCCAGGTCGTCCGGGACGACGGCCCCCAAAGCCACCTCTCCAAGCGCGGCACGCCGACCATGGGGGGCAGCCTGATCCTCGTCGCGGTCATCCTGCCCACCGTCCTGTGGTCGGACCTCGCAAATCCCTTCGTCCTCCAGGCCACGGCCGTCACCTTGGGCTTCGGCCTCGTGGGCTTCGTCGACGACGCGCTCAAGGTGCGGCGCAAACACTCGGGCGGCCTTTCGGCCAAGGGCAAGCTCGCCGCCCAGCTCGCCATCGCCTTCGCGGTGGTGTGGGCCCTCTACGAGACCGGAGTCATGCCCGAGAGCATCCGGTACCGCCTCGCCCTGCCCCTGCTCGACTTCTACGAGCACCGCCTCGCCCTACCCGGTTGGGTCTACCTCGCCTTCGCCACCCTCGTCATCGTGGGCACGTCGAACGCCGTCAACCTCACCGACGGACTCGACGGCCTGGCCATCGGTCCCGTCATCATCTCCGCGGCGACCCTCCTCGTGCTGACCTACGCCGCCGGCACCCTCATCGCCGGCTTCGACATCGCCCGCTACCTCAACATCCCCCACATCCCCGGCGTCGGTGAGCTTTCGATCTACTGCGGGTCCATGGTGGGCGCCGGGATCGGTTTCCTCTGGTACAACACCTATCCGGCCAGCGTATTCATGGGGGACGTGGGCTCGTTGCCCCTCGGCGCGGGGCTCGGCTACCTCGCCGTGGCCTCCAAGAACGAGTTCACCCTGCTGATCCTCGGCGGCGTCTTCGTCCTCGAGGCCGTCAGCGTCATCGTCCAGGTCGTCTCCTTCAAGCTCACGGGCAAACGGGTCTTCAAGATGGCCCCGATCCACCACCACTTCGAGTTGAAGGGCTGGGCCGAACCCAAGGTCATCGTGCGCTTCTGGATCATCAGCTTCATGCTGGCCCTCGTGGCCCTCGCTACGCTCAAGCTGCGGTGACGCCGTGGCCACCTTCGACCCCTTCCTCGGCCGCGCCGCCGGATCCCTCGACGAGATCCGGCATCGCGCACGGGGCCGCGTGCTCGTCGTCGGGCTCGGCGCCTCCGGCCGCGGCGCCCTCGAGCTGCTCGCGCGCCGCGGCGCCGACGTTCGCGGCTACGACCGAACGCCGCCTGCGGATCTCGGCATCCCGGTCTTCGGAGGCGAGACGCCCCCGCCCGAGGCCTTGGAGCGTGTGGACCTCGTGGTGCTCTCGCCCGGCGTTCCGCCCGAGCGTGTGGTCCCGGCCATGTCCTTCCATGCGCCGAACGCACGCGCGACCGGAGAGTTCGCCCTCGGCCTCGCCCACCTCTTCGAGGTTCGCCCGGACGTCGAAGCGTTCCTCGTGACGGGCACCAACGGCAAGAGCACCACGACCCACGTGCTCGCGCACCTGCTCGAAGCGTCGGGGCGGGACGTGTTCGCCGGCGGCAACCTCGGCCCGTCGCTTGCCGCCCACCTCGCTTCGGACCCACCGCGGCACACCTACGTCCTCGAGGCGTCGAGCTTCCAACTCGAGACGTACCCCGGCGCACCCGCCCGCGCGGCCGTGGTCACCAACGTGACGCCCGACCACCTCGACCGCTACCCGGATCTCGCCGCCTATGCCGCGACGAAGGCCCGCGTCTTCGCCGGCATGGCGGCGGGACGCCTCGCCGTGGTGGGGCCGGGACTTCCGTCGCCTGCCGCCCCCCCCGACGACCTGCGCCGCGTCGAGATCGATCCGAACGCGGTGGACGGACCTTCGATGCGCATCGGCACCGGGACCACCGTGGAGGTCGCGGCCCTACGCTTGGTCGGCCACCACAACCGCATGAACGTGGCCTGCGCCCTCGCCGTCGCCGTCGACATCGGCGTTTCGCCCGAGACCTGCGCCGAGGCGCTCGCCCGCGTCGAACCGCTGCCCCACCGCTGCGCCTTCGTCGCCCGAATCGACGGCGTGGACTTCTACGACGACTCGAAGGCCACCAACGTCGCCAGTGCCGTGGCCACGTTGCGCGGCCTCGACCGCACCTTCGTGCTGATCGCCGGGGGCCGCGCCAAGCCCGGCGACGACCCGACCCCCCTGGTGGACGCCGTCGCCGAGAAGGGCCGCGCCGCCGTGCTCGTCGGGGAGTCGGCCGAAGTGCTCGCCCGGCACCTCGGGCGCATCGTCCCGGTGGACGTCGTGCCCGACATGGACGCCGCGGTCGCCGCCGCACGGGCCATGGCCCAGCCCGGCGACGCCGTGGTTCTCGCACCCGCCGCCGCAAGCTACGACCGCTACCGCAACTTCGAGGAACGCGGCCGCGACTTCGCCCGCGCCGTCCATGCGGCCGCCAGCCACGCCGACACCCCACCGCACCCTTGACCTGCGGACCGGAAGGGGGCCGATGCGGCTCGCGGGACTCCGCGAAGTGGCGACACCTGCATCGATCATGGGTTTCGTCGGGAGCGCGAAGGCCAGGGCTCGGACGCCGCAGAACACGCCGGCCGATGACGACGCAATTCCGCACGGTCCTGCTACCATCCCGCGCCGTGCCGACGGAAGAAGAAGAAGCCTACTTCCACGCCCTTCAGGCCGAACAGCGCGAGAAGCTTCGGCGCAAGCTCGAGCGGGAGGCCGCCGAGGTCGCCAAGCTGCGCGAGACGGCCGAAGCCTCGGGGACGGCCGACCTCGCGCTGGCCGAACGAATCCGCAAGCTCGGCTTCGAAGGTCGCGCTGCGGAAGTGCTCGATCTCTTGCCCCTGGTGGCCGTCGCCTGGGCCGACGGCAAGATCCAACGCGGCGAACGCACGGCGATCCTCGGTGCCCTCGAGCGCCGGGGGATCCGCCGCGACCACCCGGGCTTCCAACTCCTCGAAGCCTTGCTCGAGGAGCGTCCCGGGGAGACGTACTTCGGCGAAGCCCTTGCGGTCCTGCGGGATCTGGTGGCCGAACGCGGCGCCGACCTGAGCGTGCCGGAACTGTGCGTCGAGGTCGCCCGGCGCAGCGGGGGGATCCTCGGCACCGGGATCGGCAACACCATCGACCCGAACGAACGCGCCGTCCTCGAGGAGATCGCCGAGGCCTTCGGCCCGGAGGGCGCCCGGCGGATCCGGGCCGCCCTCGAACGCGACTGACGACGCTTCACGCGATCCGGCTCGGGTCGATGCGGCCGTTCGTCGAGGACGCTTCCGGTCGAAGGCTCCTCGGACCACGCCCGACTGCGTTGCACCGCCAGGCCGGCGTCTTACGTCCGCGCAACGGCCCAACCGTCCGTGCCGGACGGAACGAGCGGGCGCGATTTCACATCCGCCTGCGACCGCGACGTCCGCGGCGTGCACCGCGACGGTTTGCCTCCGACGTCGTCCCTCCCTACGCTCGTCGCCGGCTTGAAGGACGAATCCACCACATCCGCCGCACTCGGCCTTCCGGAACTCATCGCCATCGGCGTCGGGGGCATGATCGGTGGCGGGATCTTCTCGATCCTCGGGATGGCCGCCAAGATCGCCGGGCACGCCGCCTTCCTCGCCTTCGTGCTCGGCTGCTTGGTGGCCACGGCCGCCGGGTACAGCTACGTGCGCCTGGCCCTTACGTTCCGCGACGACGGTGCCAGTTACACGTACCTCGAGCACGCCTTTCCGAAACACCCGAACGTGGCGGGGATCGCGGGCTGGACGGTGATCGTGGGCTACGTCGGCACCCTCGCCCTCTACGCATTCACCTTCGGCGCCTATGCGGCGCACTTCCTCGGAGAGGCTGATCAGGGCCTGGTGCGGCCCGTGCTGTCGGCGGGGATCCTGCTCTTCTTCATGGTGGTCAACCTGCTCGGCGTGCGGGCGACGGGCCGCACCGAGGATCTCGTCGTCTATACGAAGATCGTGCTGCTCGGGCTCTTCTGCGCCGCCGGCCTCACCTCGGTCTCCGTCACGCGACTTACGCCCCTCTTCGACCGCGGCTGGACCTCCCCCTTCGTCGCCGGCGCCCTGGTCTTCGTCGCCTTCGAAGGGTTTCAACTGATCACCAACGCCGTCACGGAGATCCGCGATCCCGATCGCAACGTCCCGCGGGGGATCTACGGCTCGATCTGGATCACGTCGGCCATCTACGTGGGCGTGGCGCTCGTGGCCCTCGGATCGATGGACGTCGATCGGCTGGTGGCGGCCGAGGAATACGCCCTCGCCGTCGCCGCCGAACCCGCCCTCGGCCATGCGGGCAGCGTCCTCGTCGACGTGGCCGCCATGCTCGCCACGTCCTCGGCCATCGGCGCCACCCTCCTGGGCGCATCGCGGATGCTCGCCGAGATGGCGACCGAGCGCCGGGTGCCGCGTGCCTTCTCCCACCGCTCGCGCCAGCAGGTGCCGTGGGTCGCCGTGGTCGCCATGACCGCGCTCGGACTTGCGTTCTCCGCCCTCGGCACGCTCGAGGTGATCGCCACGTTCTCCAGCCTGACCTTCCTCCTCGTCTCCATCGCCGTCTCCGTCGCCAACCTGCGCCTGCGCGCCCGCACCGGAAGCCGCCCCTCCATCGTCGTCGCGGGTCTGCTGCTGATGTCGTCCACCGTCGTCCTGCTCCTCCGCCACCTCGGCGCCGAGCAGCCCCGGGTGCTCGTCACGGTCGTCAGCCTCTTCGTGGCCATCGCCGTGGTGGAGTGGCGCTTCTTCGAGCGCACCCACCGCACCTCCACCGACGCCGCCCCTTGACGACCCCCGCAGGCCGCCTTCGCGCACGTTTTTTTGCCAGGCCGCCCGAACGGTGCATGAGATCGTCGCGTGCGCGACGAGCCACAGGTCGCCGACGGCGCTCGGGCCTCCGCCTGCTCCGACACGGCCCCCTGCGAACCGTCGGCACGAGACGCCGGCCAGGCAACCGACCAGCCGCCCCGGCGGTCGTCGCGGCACGGGTCGTGGGGTGTACTGCCGCGCGAGGTTCCGGCCGATCCGTGGATCGCGCTGGCCGCCTGCACCCTCCTCGCCCTGGGCCTCGTGATGGTCTACAGCGCGAGCGCATGGCTCGGACGCGAGGTCCACGGTGACTTCGGCTACTTCTTTCGGCGCCAGGCCGCCTTCGCGGGGCTCGGACTCGTCGCCATGCTCGCGGCCAGCCGGGCCGACTACCGCGTGCTGCGCAGGTTCGCTCCGCACTTGATGTTGGTGGTCCTCGTCCTGCTGGTGGCCGTGCTCTTCACCCGCGAGATCAACGGCGCCCGCAGGTGGCTGCGCCTCGGGCCCGTGAACCTCCAGCCCTCGGAACTCGCCAAGATCGCCTTGGCCGTGTTCCTGTCGGCCCTGCTCGCGCGGCAGGGGGAGCGGGTGCGATCGTTTCGCCTGGGTTTTCTGCCGATCGTCACGGTATCGGGGATCTCCATGCTCCTCGTGCTGCTCGAGCGGGACCTCGGAACGACCATCCTCCTGGGCGTGCTGACCGTCATCCTGCTCTTCGTCGCGGGCACTCGGCTGGTCTACGTGGTCGCCGGCGCCCTGGTGGCCGCGCCCATCGTCTGGTCCCAGATCGTCGGCGTCGCCTATCGCCGGGCCCGACTCGAGGAGTTCCTCGAAAGCGGCGGCTACCAGGTGCGCCAAGCCCTCATCGCGGTGGGCTCGGGCGGATGGACGGGCCTCGGGATCGGGGAGGGCCGGCAGAAGCTGGGCTTTCTGCCCGAAAACCACACCGACTTCATCCTGGCCACCATCGGCGAGGAACTCGGCCTCCTCGGGATCGGCCTGGTGGTGCTGTGCTTCGCCGTGCTCGTGGTCCGCGGCTTCGTGGCCGCCCGATACGCGCCGGACCGCTTCGGCACCTACCTGGCCATCGGCCTTTCGAGCCTCTTCGGCCTGCAGGTCCTCGTGAACATGGCGGTGGTGCTCGACGTGATCCCCGCCAAGGGGATCACCCTACCCCTGTTGAGCTACGGCGGCTCCTCCCTCGTCGCCAGCCTCGCAGCCGTCGGGATCCTGCTGTCGATCTCCCGCCGCCCCCATCCGTGGCGCCTCTCCGATCAACGCGGCCGACGACCGGCACGTCCCACCGGCGGCCGACGCGGCAAGACCGCTCGCCGCAACGTCCGCCGACCCCGCGCCGAAGCGCCCGTCTCCAGCACGCCCCACCCCGCCTGACGCCCGTCCCGGGCGGCGCGCGCGACGAGGCGCCGACCGACCCGAGCGCCAGGTGGATCCTACTGCTCGGCGCAGTAGTGGCGGGCCAATTCGTCGCAACCGCCGACGTCGAGGCCATCGAGATAACCCGAAACCGACGTCGGATCGCCCTCGAGCTGATCGTCGGCGCCGCTGGCCGAGGTCCAGTCGACGCAGTTCTCCTCCGCATTGCGCCACGCCTGGTCGAGTCCGGTGCGGACGGGATACGTCTCGCTTGCGTCGATCGGGTGCAAGAGATCCGCCGGTCCCCCGTTCACCACGCCGAGAAGAGCTACCTCCTTCGTGGCCCAGACGACCTCGTCCTTGTCGTTGACGTAGATCGTCCACGGCTGCAACACCCAATCCACCTGTCCGTCGCCCACGTAGGGGCCGACCGACGCCACCCGCTCGTCCTTGTACGCGAAGAGCGCTCGCGCGCCAGTCACCGTCTGATCGCAGAGCCCATCGACGAACTCGAGCACGGTCTTGCCGGCGTTTTGCGCCAACGTAGCGAGATCGCCCTTGTAAGGCGTGCCTTTGAAAACGAAGATCCGTTTCACCTCCACCTTCTTCGAACAGTCGGGCGCACAGTCCCCCGGCTGCTCGCCAAGGTTCATCCCGTCGTCGCACGCCTCCATTCCCTGCCAGACGATGCCGTCCCCGCAGAAGGCTACTTTGCATTTGGACGTGCAGGCGTCCGTATCGTCCACGTTCCCGTCGTCACACTCCTCGCCGGGCTCCTTTACGCCGTTTCCGCAGAAGGGACCCGGTCCCGTCGTGGTGGACGACGACGGTCCCGTGCCGCTCGAGGTGTCTCCGCCGGAGCCCGTCGCCGTTCCGATCGAGGTGCCCTGCGAGCCCGAATCCCCCGTGGAACCTGCTTGCCCCGTGCTCGTCCCAGACGCCGTCCCGGTTCCGGACGCCGTGGCGTCGTTGGGTACCGGTGGCGGATCGGTGAAGCAGCCCATCATCACCAAACACCCGCACATGCCACCGACCGACCCGATCGTCCGAAATGCCGAATGGAAACGGGTCCTATCGGGGATTATAGGGTGGGATCCCCGCGCGACAAGAGCTTTCCCGGCCCTCCAACACGCAGTTTTCGCCCAATACGAACGGTACCGGGAACCGGTTCCTGCGGACGTATCCTCGAGGCCCTGTGCCGACCCGCGGCGCCGGAAGGACGCTCCCATTGGGCGGGAACCCGCCGGGCCGGCGCAGGCGCCATCGCCGAAGTCGCCTCTCGGGCACGCGGACGCGGGCTTGGCGCGCATGGGCCGGTCCGACGCGGGAAGGTGGCACCGACGCAGGAGCGGCCCTTGGACCGGACCGTAACGTTTCGGCGCCGCGTGCGTTGGCAGGGCCGACGCCTTGACGTTCACGACCACGATCAGCATGTGGCTGGGGATCGCGTTCCTGTTCCTGGCCGTCGTCGCCGTGCTCCTGCAAGCCTGGCTGTGGGGCCCGAAGTTCTGGGACGAGGAGGCCAAGAAGACCCGGGCGCCCCGCTTCTGGCTGCGGATGCACGCCCTGGCCGGCTACACCTACGGGGCCATCTACGTGGCGATGATGTGGCACATGGTGCCCAGGCTGTGGCGCTACCAGACCGAGCTTCCCGCCCGTACCGTGGTCCACGCGGTGGCCGGGATCGTCATCGGCGTCCTGCTAGTGTCCAAGATCGTCATCTTGCGGCGCTTTCGCCACTTCGAGGAGGCGATGCCGCGGTTCGGGTTGGGGCTGCTGCTTTCGACGGTCGTGCTGGTCTTCCTTTCCGTGCCCTATGCCATCGTCGCCCACGACCTGACGGGGGACGCTGCCGCGCCGGAGAACCTCGAACGGGTGCGGCGGCATCTTTCCGAGGTGGTCGACGATCCCCAGGCGGTCGCCGCCGCCACGACTCCAGAGGCCATCGCCCGCGGCCGAGCGGTGCTCACGGGCAAGTGCACGAGCTGCCACGACATGCGGACGATCCTCCGAAGGCCGCGGACGGCGGGGGAGTGGCTGCGCGTCGTCCGACGCATGCAGGAAAAACCCGTCGTCTTCGGCGTACCGGTCACGGACGAGGACGTCCTGCCCGTCACGGCCTACCTGGCCGCCGTCACGCCCCGGATCCAGCGATCGGAACGCAAGCGGGCGGCGGACGAGGCGAAGGCCCGCGCGCGCAAGCAGGCCATGCTCGCCAACGTCACGGGTGAAGAAGCAACCCCCCCGGCCGACTACGATCCCGCGCGCGCCAAGGCCCTCTTCGAGGCCCGGTGCACCGAGTGCCACGACGCCGACACGGTGGCCGAGCACGGCGGCGGCGACCGCGGCCAGTGGCTTTCGGTGATCGCGGCCATGGTGGAGGAAGGCGCCGAGGTCGCCCCCGACGAGGCGAACCTCCTCGCCGCCTACCTCGCGGAGAGGTATCCGCCGGCCCCGAAGGGCACGACGCAGCCCAAGGAGCCGACCACGCCCCGCCCGGCGCCGGCGGACGGCACCGACGATGCGTCGGAAGGGCACGAAACGTCCGGCGAGGCCGCGACCACGCCGACGGCCGGGCACCATGGGCCTGTGGGCCGAGCGGAGGGATCCACGTCCCGCCCCCGATCCACATCCTCGTCGAAGGCACGCCGCTCCGCCCTGAAGGGACGGGACCGTGCGGACCGTGGGAAGCCCGAACCGGCTCCGACCGACGACGCCTCGACAGCCGACGCCGGGCCCGAGGCCGTCCCCGCCAAGGACGAAGCCACCGAATCCGTTCGCCCCGACCCCGCGCGCGGCAAGGCGATCTTCCTGGCCAAGTGCAAGACCTGTCACGGCAGCGACGGCCGCGGGCAGACGGCGTTCGGCCGGAAGATCGGCGTCCCCGACCTCACCACGTCCACGCTCGCGCCCGCCGCCATGCGCAAGGTCGTGCTCGACGGCCGCGCCGGTACCAAGATGCGGGCGTTTCGCGGCAAGCTCTCGGAGGCCGAACTCGACGATCTCATGGCATTCCTCTCCCGGCTGTGAACGCACCGACCACTCGCGCGCCTGCGGGGCGTTCGGCCGCCTCGGCCGTGCCAAAGCGCGGCCCTCCTCTCCATCACCTCGTTCGAAAGGACCCGACACCATGACCGACACCAACCTCCATGCCGTCGTGACGGGCGGCACCGGCTTCCTCGGCAGCGCCGTCGTGTCCGCCCTGCGTGCGCGCGGCACCGTCTGCCACGTCCCGGTCTTCGCCGCGGCGGAACTCGAACGCTTCCCCCACCGGGACGATCCCGACGTGCGGACCGTGGTGGGCGTGGACCTCTCCGATCCGGAACAGGTGGACCGCTTCTACGCCGACGTACCGCCGCTGTGGGCGTCGATCCATCTTGCCGGCGGCTTCTTCGCGGCCCCCATCGCGGACACGGCCCCGGCCGACCTCGACCGCATGTGGCGGATGAACGCCCTCACCGCATACCTGTGCTGCCGCGCCGCGGTCGCGAGGATCCGCGCGGCAGGCAATGGCGGACGCATCGTGAACGTCGCCGCCCGGCCGGCCCTGGTCCCCACCGGGGGCATGACCGCCTACGCCATGACGAAGGCGGCGGTCGCGAACCTCACGGTGTCCTTGGCCGAGGAGGTCGCCGGTGAGGGGATCCTCGTCAACGCCGTCGCACCGTCCATGATGGACACTCCGGCCAACCGCAAGGCCATGCCCGACCACGACTTCACCCACGTACCGAAGGTCGACGAGGTCGCGGCCACGGTGGCGTTCCTCGCAAGTCCCGAGAACCGGGTCGTGCGCGGAGCGGTCGTACCGGTCTACGGCCGCACCTGACGGCGGGCCTTCGCGACGGCGTCTCGAACCTGCCCGACGACGCGACGCCACCCCCCTTCGGCGCCCCACCCCGTCGCGCTCCTCGGCGGTCGGGCGCCACGCCGCCGCGGTGAAGGATCGCGCTGGAACGCCGTGTTTCGGTGCCGTGTCCGCGGCGTGCCCGTGGGGGGACGGCGGTTGACCGCCGATGGGGCACGTTCGGACCACCCGTGCCTGGTGGCGGCACGGTCCTCCGTGGTACGGTCGAGGCTAGACGAAGACGAGGAGCCATGTGAGATGTTCGAGCGAACCGTCTGGATCGGTCTTCCGTGCGGCCAGGACTTCGAGTGTACGGGGGGCATGCCGTGCGCGATCGTGTGGCGGTAGCACGCGGCCGCATCACGGTCGCCGTGGCGCTGCTCGTGGCGCTGGGCGTCGGAGGGGCGATCCTCGCACATCGCTGCGGCCGTGAAGGCGCAGTTCGGGACGTCGAAGGCGGAGCGGACGACGAGCCTCCCCTGACCTACGCCGCCTACCGGCGCGCCGTCGGCGGCGTGCCGCCGCGGCCCCACCAGCCGGCGATCCACCGGCGGGAGGGAACCTGGCTTCCCGGCAGCGATCCGGCCCGATTCGCCCAACTTCCCGTCGCCGATCCGGTCGCCCTTTCGGAGCGGGAGGACGGTTGGGATCCCTTGTTGGGATGGCTCGTCGGACTTCCGGTACCCAATCCGGGGAGCATCGGGCGGCATCACTGCGCGGTCACGGTGCTTTCGGGGGTCCTCGACGCCTCGTGCCAGGTCGATCTACGGTTGTTCCTCGAACGCGAACCCGGCGCGGCGTCCGGCCGCATCGTGGGCATCGCTCCGTCCGATCCGGACGACAGGCCCTCCGACCCCTGCGCCGAGTACGTGCGATGCGTCGAACCGACGTTCCTCGGCGACACCTGCGATTGGCCGGAGCCGGCGGCCGGCGACGAGCACCTGGTCGTCCGTTACCAACAGGTCGTCTCGGGGCCGACAGGCGATGCACGCACGTTTCGTACCCGCGTCGAGAACATCTTGCCGCTTCTGCGGCGAACCTTGGGCGAGCTTTCGGCGGACACCCCAAAGGCACGCCTCGCCCGCGATCAGCTCGAGGACCTCATCGACTACTACGAATGGTACCTCGCCCAGGACGAGCCATGACCCGACGGACACAACCTCGAAGGTGGCGAAGCACGATGCGCCCGGTTGCCGCTGCCGTCCTTCGACCCGGGAACGTTCGCTCCCGCGTCGTGCGGCACCGTCGACGACAGCGCCGTCGCATGCGCCCGTCCCCGTTCCATCGTGACCGCGGGGGCTGCTACCGTGCGGGGCCGTGCCGCCCGTCCTTGCCCGCCTTGCGGTCGTGGCGGCCGCCGTGCTCTTCAGCACCGGCGGCGCGGCGATCAAGGCTACGGCGCTGTCGGGCTTTGCCGTGGCCGCCGCCCGGTCGGCGGTGGCGGCCCTCGTGCTCGCCGCCGTCGTGCGGCCCCATCGACGGCTCGCATCGGCGGGGGTCTGGATCGTCGGCTGCGCCTATGCGGCGACGATGGTGTCGTTCGTGATCGGCAACAAGCTCACCACGGCGGCACATACGATCTACCTGCAGTCCACGGCGCCGCTCTACCTCCTCGTCCTCGGCCCGTTGGTGCTCGAAGAGCGCCTGCGCAGGCGGGACGTGGCGGCGGGGGCGTGCGTGGCCGCGGGCCTCGCCGTCCTGCTTTCGGCAGACGTGCCCGCCTCGAGCGTCGCGACCGATCCGACCACCGGCAATCTGGTGGCGCTCGGCGCCGGCATCGCTTGGGCGCTGACGCTCCTGGGCCTGCGCATGCTCGCCGTGCGTGGTGAGGACAGGGCCGCACCCGCGGCCACCGTGGCCGGCAACGTGCTCGCAGCCATCGCGGCTGCACCGTTCGCCACGATCCCCGCGGACCTCGGCTGGAGCGACGTCGCCGCCGTCGCATATCTCGGCGCGATCCAGATCGGGTTGGCCTACGTGTTGCTCACACGGGCCATCGCCCACGTCTCCGCCCTCGAAGCCAGCATCGTCCTCCTGCTCGAACCGGTGCTCTCGCCAGCATGGGCCTATCTGCTCCATGGTGAAGCACCCGGAACGGTCGCCCTGGTCGGCGGCGCACTGGTCCTGGCCGGGGCTGCGCTCCAACTCGTGCGCACGGACCGGGCCGACTGAGCCGCCGTACGACGTTGGACCGTGGCCCCCGAAGGAGCCGTCACTGCGGCACGATGTCGAAGCACGCCTGATCGACGATCTCGATGGCCTGGGCGAAGGCGGTCTCGAGATCGCCCTGGCACAGATCCCAGAAGAGGCCACGGTCGGCGTCGACGAAGATCTGCGTGATGGCCTGGAGGTTCACGGCATCGTTGGCGCTGCCGTACGGCCCGTTGCAGTTGCTCGCGCCGCCGATCCCGAGGAACACGACGTTGTCGACGACGCCCTTGGCGGCGATGATCCGATCCGCCACCTCCTGCGGCGTCAGCGGATTGCCCATGTCGTCGATGAGTTCCTCGTCCTCGTCCGTCATGGCCACGACGAAGAGCAGGGCGTCGTCCTGGAGGAATCCGGCGTTCTGCTGGTCCACGGCCGGGGGGCTTACGACCCGCGCGGCCGTCTGGGCCGGTTGCTCGTCGTCGTCCTTGAGATCGCCCGCGTCCACGCACTGGTCGTTCATGCCCATGTAGCCGGCGTCGGTAAGCTCCATGACGCAGGCGTATTCGGCGTCGAGGTTCGGAGAATCGGACGACATCCAGTTCTTCCCGGTGGAGAAGTTGCACGGACCACCGTCGCCGGTGTCGTGCAGGTAGCCCGGCTTGGGGCAGGCGTTCTTCACCCCGAGGTGGAACTCGTCGATCCCGTTGCCGACCATGAGGAGTTGGTCGGGCAGGGCGTCGAACACCGGTCCCTGCATCGCCGCGATCTCCTGCTGCATGCTCCCCGAGTTGTCCACGGCGAAGACGACGTCCACCTTCGTGCACACGATCCCGCCCGTGGTGCCGCCGGTCGCCGTGCCGCCGCCCGTGGCGCTACCTCCGCCGGTGCCTTGGCTGCCGCCGCCCGTCCCGGCCGTCCCGCCCGAGCCCGCGGTCGTGCCCGTCCCCGAATCCGTCGAAGACGTCTGCCCGCCGCTCGACCCGGTGGAGGCGCTCGTCCCGGAAGCGGAGGCACTTCCCTGGGAGGTCGCGCTCGCCGTGGCGCCCGAGGTGGCGATCGTGGTCGCACCGCTCGTGCCCGTGCCGCCACCTTCGCCGCCGTCGGTGCCGGCCTGCGTGTCGTTAGAACCGTTCGACCCGCACGCGGCGACGAGGACGGCGGCTGCACAGTAGGCGACCCAAGGGCGTTCGAACATCGCAGGGTTCGACACCGGTCGATGCGCGGATTTCCGACGGCCGCCGCCGCCGGTGCCGTCGAGGGCCACGTCGTCCCGTGGCGGTGCATCCCGGCTCACGCCGAGACATCCGCCCCGGCGGGTGCAGCCGATTCGTCGCAGGTTGCGGGGGCGAGGGCCGCTACCGCCGCGAGGAGCGGAGCAACTGGACCGATCGAACGCAGGCGCGCCCATCTTCGCAGCGGGATCTCGAGGACGAGGGCGCGATCTTCGAGATCGTCGACGCCATCGGCCAGCACACCGGCGATCGCAGCGGCCAGGGCACGGCGCAGCTCCGCTTCCGTCGATCCCGCCACCGCCGACAGACGGGCGCACAACGCCTCGCCCCGGTCGCCGATCAGCCGCGCGAAGGCGGCGCGCAAATGTCCCGCCAGCATGGCCTCGGCCCACCGCAACGCCTCGGCCACGTCGAGTCCGAGTGCCATCGCGATCACATCCGACCGGTCGGCCGCGCGCCGTTCGGCCGACGCCGCCAGGTAGCGCAGATCGGCGGCACTCGGCGTTTCGATCTCGGACGAACCCGGGCGAACGAGCCCCGCGGCCAGCAGGGCCCGCGTCCACTCGGCGGCCACTTCTTCGGCCAGATCGGACGTAGCCGCCGCTGCGGCTCCCGCGAAACGAGCAAGGGCCGCCCTCGCCACCTCGAGGCCGAGGTCGTCCGCCGCATCGGCCGGTTGCAGGCCGGCCTGAGCGTGGCGGGCGGCCGCGACGAGGCGAGCCCGGGCCGCGGCGGCCTTGTGGGCGCGCCCTTGCGCCACGACCCGATGCTCGAAGGCCCGGCCGAACGCGTCGAGGGCCTCGATGGGCTCTGCGCCTTGGGACACGGCATCGAGAGCCTCCTTCGCGCTCACCGGCACGACACGCACGCCGTCGGGGACGCGTTCGGAGACGTGGGCGACGAGTCGCGGCCGATCGGCCTCGGCCACCACGTCGATCTTGTTGACCGCAACGATGACGTGCTGCCCGTTCTCCACGAGGTTCGCGATCCGGGCCTCGTCCTCCCGGGAGATCCCCGTGGTCGCCGGCACCACCCACACCACGACGTCGGCCGCGGCCAGCCGCTCCTGGGCGAGACTCGCATGGTACGGTTCGAGGGCGTCGAACCCGGGCAGATCGTAGAGGACGAGATCGGACCAAGGAATCCCCTCGAGTTCCACCGCCACGTACGCGATTTCACGCACGGCTTCGGCGTCGAGGTTGCGCAGGCGCGCCTCGACATCCTCCACCGCAACGGGCCGAATCGAGCCGTCGCGTGCCACGATCGTGGCCCGGTCGCGGGATCCGGTCGAGACCTCGCAGATCGTGCTCGTCGTCGGCAACGTACCCACCGGGAGCACGGTGCGACCACAGAGGGCGTCCACCAAACTGCTCTTGCCGCTCGAAAAGCCCCCGGCGAAGACGACGCGGACGGCCCCCCGGGCCACCTCGCCGGCGCCGGCGATGGCAGCCGACGTCTCCCGCGCCGCCTGCGCTGCGGGCCCCGTGGCATACGCGGCGGCGGCCGCCAACGCTCGCCCGAAAGGAAGCAGGCGCTCGATCGCGTCGCCTACCGCGAAAGATGGGAGCGCGCTTCCCCCCGCGTGACTCCACCACGCCCCGTGCACCGCCGCCCACGTTCCGTCCGTCATCGGAGGCTCGTGGTCCGAGGCTCGGCGACTCCAGGCCGCCAAGAGATCCACGGAAGCTGCCAGGTCCGGGTCCGCCAGCGGACTGGCGAGATCGACCACGCCGGGAACGTGCCATGCCGGCGGCACCTCACGACCGTCTTCTTCGTCCGCACGCGGGCGCACCACGGCGCGACCCGTGCACCAGCGCGACACCACCGGATCGGCGGCCACCGCCTCGACGAGCCAGCTCGGGCGCACACCGCCTCTCACCGCCACGTGACAGGCTTCGGCCAGGACCGCCGAGCGTGCCGCCCCGCGACGCGTCGCCGCGAGCTCGCGCCACGGGTCGAGCTCCGCGAAGACCATGGGTTCGGATGGTGGCGGCCGACGACGGGGATCTGCGCCCGAAAGTTCCGCAAGGGCCGAACGCCGGGGATCGAGGCCAACGAGGGAAACGCCGAGTTCATCCGCCACGTCCTTCGCCGCCACCCCGAGCCGATGGGCGAGCACCAAGGCACAATCGGCCCCCACGCGCGCCCCGAGGGCGGAATCGAGGGCCCGCAGGGTGTCGAGCCGGGCCGCCACCGCCCGCCGATCCGCCGCGGCCGCCGCCAAGAAGGCGCGGATGCCCGCTACGGCCCCTCGAACGCATGTCGCGATCTCGGCAGCCACCGCGTCGTCCCACGACGGGCTGCGGTCGATCGTGGTTGCGAGCGCCCGGCGGGCCGCCGACGGACGCGCCCCGTCGAGCAAGAGGCGCCCGCGCGCGCACGCGAGCGCCACGCCCGCCGGTCCCGCCAACATGGGGGGGTGCCGTTCCGCAGCCCACTCGAGATCCCGCAACGCTCGCATTCGGTCGCCTGCGCGGGCCCGGCACAGCCCCCGCGCGGCGACGGCGAGCACGGTAAGTTCACGGTCGAAGGGCGCCGGAGCCTCGTCTACGTGGCGCACGGCCCGGCGAGCGACGTCGAGCGCCGTCTCCGGATCGCTGGATTCGAGGGCCGCGCGCGCGGCATCGATCACCTGGCGAACGGGTCCCGGTGCCTCTCGGCTTGCGGCTTCGGCGAGGTCCGGCAGCGGTGCCAGGGACCCGCCGGACACGCCGAGGGCAACTTCGACCGACGCCACGACCACTGCCCAACGCGCGGCGAAGGTGCCCCACGCGACGGATTCGGCGTCCGCGCCGGCGACGGCGGACACGGCCTCCGCATGGGCGGAAACATCGAGTCGGCACCGCGCTGACCGCGTTGGGTCCGGCGGCAGCCCGCCTTCGGTACGACGGCGCACCTGGGCCTGCACGTCCTCCACCAGACCGCCCACCCGCCGCGCCAGGCGGCCCAACCCGAACGGCAACGGATCGTCGCGATCACGTTCGTCCGACATCGTCCGATCCCTCCCCTTCTCCGGAAGGTGCCGCACCGGCCCGTCCGAGCTGCCGACGGATCCGCGACAGGGTGCGGGCGTGCTCCTCGATCCGGGCGACCGCCGTCTTGCGCGCCTCGCCGTCGGTGGCTTCCACCAGCTGCCGGGCCCGCTCGAGCTGCGCGAGCAGGTTGTCGGCGAGTTCGTCGCCGGCGAGCACCAGGTGCTCCTCGAGATCGGCCACGGCCCGCCGCACGGCCGTCTCCACGACCTCCTCGATGGCGTGCGCCGTGGCGTCGAGGGCCTTCGGGAGTCGCTCGCGGACCCGCTGCCGCGCCCGCCGCACCGACTGCTCGCGCAGCATCACGGTGGCGAGCGGCCCGGCCACCGCCATCGTCATTCCGGTGGCCACGCTTCCGAAGTACATGAGCAAGGTACCGACGATCCCCACCGCCAAGGTGCCGGCCTCGATCGCGAGGGACGGCGGGTCCACGTAGACCCGAGGGCCGTACGCCGAAAGGGCAAGGTGCGCCGTTCCGAGCCTCCGCGCCACGTCGTCACCGACGGTCCGTCGCACACGACGGGACAGGCGCTCGAGCTCTTCGGCGAGCTCTTCGCCGCGTCGGCGCAGGAAAAGCAGGCACGCGTCGTGGATCGATCCCGGTAGCCGGTCGGCAAGGGTCTGCAGGCTCGCCACCTCGACGACGGCCCGGCAACTCGTCTCGAGTTCCTCGCGGAACGTCGCCACGTCCGCGCGCACGGCCTCGAGGATCGCGTCGGCCTCGCGGGCCAGCATCTCTCGCGCGCGATCGATATCGCGGGCGAGTTCCGTCCGTGCCCCCTCGATGGCGGCGATCTCCGCGGCGAGCGTCTCCGGCGTGGCGCCGAGGGCCCGGCGTTGGATCGCGAGGTGGTGCTCGAGCAGCGCCGCCGTACGGTCGAGGTCGGACGCCACGCGACCTTCCAGGTCGCCCGAGCGCGCGAGGGCCAGCCGGCGTACGCCTTCGCGCAACGCCTCGGCATCGGGGGCCTGCGGCCCGGCCGCCAGGTCGACGAAGAAGAGCGCCCGCTCGTCGAGGCGCGGGCCAACCTTCTCGCGCACGCGGGCGCGCACGGCCTCCCGCTCGGCCTCGGGCACGAGGTCCATCCGCGTGACCACCACGGCAAGCTGCGCACCGTTCGGTCCGAGCCCGCCCGCCGCCTCGCAAACCGCCTCGAGCAAGTCGGATTCGCTTCGCGTGAACACCTGGGTCGCGTCGAGCACGAGCACGAGCACGTCGGCCGACGGCATCTCGTCGAGCACGGTGGCCGGGGAGACGTCGCCCCCGCCGAGCCCCGGCGTGTCGAGGATCTCCAAGGCGGCCTCCTCGCGCGCGAGCGGGCCGACGACCAAGCGCCCCTCGGCCGGCAACTCGCCCCGGACGAGGCGCAGGTAGCGGTCCGCAGCCAGCGGCTCGGCCATCCCGTCCCGCCCGAGGAGGTGGGGGCCGGGCGGAACGTCGCCGCCGACGAGCACCGGCACGCGCGTCGTGGGGACCACGTCCGCCGGCACGACCTCCCGGCCGAGGAGCGCGTTGACCACGGCGCTCTTGCCCCGCCGGGCGCGACCGACGACGGCCACGCGGGGACGCCGTCCTCCGAGCCGGCGCTCGAGATCGGCTTCGAGGCGGGCCGCGATCCGATCGAGGCCGAGGTCGCGGGCGACGGCGACGACGGACGCCGCGAAGGTGCGCAAGGTGTCGGCGTCGACGGACGTCACAGCAGGCCGAGCCTCCGGGTCAAACGGGCGTCGCACCGCGCGAGCGACCAACCGGGTAGGGCGTCGCGCGGCTTCGCCTCCGTCCCGTCGGGACCGTCCGCTCCCACCCCGCGGCGCCGGGCCGCCGTGACGACGACGCTGCGATCGAAATCGGCGAGGGCGTCGAGCCGAAGATCGACCCGAGGAAACCGCGGCCACCACGGCACCCGGGCCCCCGTTCGCTCGATCCACTCGATCCCGGCCTCCGCCGCCGACGGTTCGAGGGCGAGCAGGTATCCGGCGCGGTCGGCCGAGAACACCCCAACCTCGACGAAGGGCCCGAAGAGCCGACGGGTCGTCCATAGCCGGGCGCGCCGGGCGCCGGCCGAGAGGTGAGCCGTGAACCAGATCCCGTGGTCGCACTGCAGATGTCCGAGGGCGTGCCCGAGGACGAAGCTGCGCACCTTGGATCCGAGTTCGCCGATGGCGTCGGCATCCACCACGAGCCAGGCCGCCGAGCCGTGCAGGGTTCCGAGGGGACAGATGCCGGGAAACGCCGCCGACGGCCGCAGGATCCGAACCGCGGGCATCGGCGTACGAAGCCGCTCGGCGGCCGCCGCGACGTCCCGGAGCAAGTCCGCGGGCACGTCCCGCGACGGCCGGAGCACCTCCGACTCGAGGGAGGCCACCAGATCGGGCCAGGCCCGGGCGACGCCCGCCACGAGGGG
The DNA here is from genome assembly GCA_003696955.1 of Deltaproteobacteria bacterium. GTDB lineage: Bacteria > Myxococcota_A > Polyangia > Nannocystales > Nannocystaceae > J032. The sequence continues at coordinate 19,432 of RFGU01000016.1, forward strand.
CCGCGCCACCTGGGACGACGATAGCCACGCGCTACGCCGAAGATCGACGCCGTAGGCGTAGGCGGCCCGGGCCATCCGCTCTTCGTAGGCGGCCAGCTCGCGCTGCCGCAGGAGTTGGCCGAGGTCGCTGGCGACCGACACGCAAGGCAAGCCTAGCAGCCTTGCGCAGACCTCGCCGTCGGGGGCCCGACGACGCCCGCGGATGCGGCGCTGCGTGCCTCGGCCGAACCTCCGCAGGCCCCCGAGCTGGACGGTGCGCCCCGGCGACCGCCGCCGGTTTGCCACGGGCGCCCCCCTGCGGTATCCCGGCCGCCCCGTGGCCGACGACTCCGTGCGCCGAACGTCCGCCCCTCCGGAGATTCCGGCGGAGATCTGGCGCCGCTCGGGCCGACCCCTGCGCGGATGGATCCTCCGCGGAGCGGCTGCCTGGACCGTGGCCTCGTTGGGCCTCTTCGCACCGTCGGTCCCGGTGGCCCTCGGCTTCGTCGCCGCCGGGGCCATGGTGTTCTTCGGGCTGCCGTGGTGGGCGGATCGGCGACTTGCGGCCATCGGCGCCGATCTCGCCGACATCCGGCCCCACGAAGCGCTCGAACGGATCCGAACGGTGGAGGAGCGCCGGGTTCTCGGTGCCCTGGTGCCCCACGGCTGGGCCTATGCCCAGCGGGCCCTCGTGCTGCTGCGGTCCGGAGACGGCCGCGGCGCGGACAAGGCCCTCGCGGAGTGCGCGCGGGTCAGCCGCAGCAACGACGACCCGCGGATCCTCCGACTTCGGATCGAAGCGCTGCTCCGGACCCACGATACGGGGAAGATCCCCGAACTCCTCGAACGGCTTCCGTCTCGAAGCCCCACCGACATCCTTGCCGAGGCCGTCGTCCACCTCGCCAAGCGCGCCACGACGCGACGTGCGGCCGAGCTGCTCGACGAGATCCAAGGCGACCTCGGCGATTCGGTCCGGTGGCTGGCGGCATCGGCGCTCGCGGGCGCCCGCATCGAGGACACGAGCACCGCCGAGGCGCGGATCGATGCCCTTGCCGCCTACGAGGACCTCGAAGCCGAGGACCCGGTGGCGGCGGACCTCTTGCGGCGGGCTCGCAAGGCCCTTCGGGATGCGAGCGCGCGCGGCGGTCGGCGGGCGCGGGGAAAACGGGAACGACGGGCCGAGCGCGCGGGTGCGCCGGCCGAGCGGAAGTCCTCCGGCGGCAAGCGGCGCAAGAAGGACCGGCGCAAGGAGCGCCGCAAGCGCCGCAAGGCGGACCGGGAGAAGCGACGCACCGCCACGACGGCACGCCCGACCTCCGCGCCCTCCCCAGGGGCTCGAGGTGACCGCCCGACGGCGGTGGGCGACGACCGCGAGCATGCCGGAGGGGCGCGTCCCGCCGCCGAGACAGGCGACGCTTCGCAGGCCGGAGCCTCCGATACGGAACGGTCGAGGAAGGTCGGCGATGCGGTGCCGCCGAGGACCGACGCCCCGAAGGCGCCGAAGCTCGACGCGGCGAAGCCGGCGAAGGCCGACGGCGCGCCGCCTAGGAAGACCGCGGCCGACGGGACGGCGAAGGCCCACCACGCAAGACCCGCAACGGCCGCGGTCGACGAGACCGCGAAGGCCGTGAAGGCCGCGGCCGACGAACCGGCGACCGCCGACGACGCACGACCCTCCGAGGCCGCGGCGGCCACGACGCCCCACGACGACGAGGCGCAACCCGCGAAGACCGCGGCCGAGGCGCCGACGGCCGCCACGGCCGACCTTCACCCCGAGGCCCCGGCCCAACCTCCTCGGGCCGCTTTCGACCGCGCCACAGGGGCTGGCCGCCCGCTTCGGACGAAAGCGCCGGGACCCTCCACCGGCTCCCGTGGAGAGACCTCGAAGCCGGGAGCTTCGACGGCCACGCCGACGTTTCGGCCGCCGACGTTCGTACCGCCCCCACCCCCCGCTACCGCCCCGGCGCC
>RFGU01000017.1 GCA_003696955.1 Deltaproteobacteria bacterium
CGAGAACTTCGACGAGCTGATGTCTCTCGCCGGCCGGATCCCCGAGGAGGTGAAGGAGCAGGTCCGCGAGGACCCCCGCATGCCCGAGTTTCTGCGCCGGGTCCGCGAGCAGAAGATCCCGACCGAGGAACTGCTCGAAATGCTGCGCGAGAGGGAGAGGAAGGGGGGCAAGTGATGCGCGCGATCAAGGTGCCGTACCTCAAGCACAGCGAGCTCGACCACGCCGCCGCCGAGCTGCTGCGAAAGTACTCGGAGTGGAAGGGCTCTCCTGCGCGGCCCCCGATCGACGTGGACGAGATCGTCGAGGGCTATCTCGGGCTCGACTTTGAGGTGGCGAACCTACGCGAATACCTCGGCATGCCCGACGTTCTCGGGGCGACGTGGCTAGAAGACGGCGTGGTTCGCGTCGATGAGTCGCTCGAGGGCAAGGACGGGCGGTTCGCGTTCACCGTGGCCCACGAGATCGGGCACTGGGTGCTCCACCGGCCCGTGATCGAAATGGAGAAGGTGACGCTTCCCCTCTTCTCCTCCAAGCCCGACGCCGAGCCGAAGCCCGCGATCGTCTGCCGTGCCCAGGCGCGCAAACAGCCGGCCGAGTGGCAGGCCGACCAGTTCGCCGCCCGCGTGCTGATGCCGGCCTCGGACGTGCGCGCGGTCGCTCATGCGCTTCACGGAGACGGTCCGTTGGAGCTTGCTGGCCTCGACGCGGGACGCGAGGCCAGGCTGCTCATCCCGGAGCTGCGCTCTGCCGCAGACGGGATCATCGCCGACGGCAACTTCAACAACGTGTCGAACGAGGCCATGTGCTACCGGCTGCTGGACCTGGGGCTCGTGGCGGACATCAACAGGCCGCAGCGGAGCCTGTTCTGAAACACGGAGAACGCCCAGCAGGAGATTGAAAGGACCGTCAAGGAGGAAGCCCATGGCCACGTTCACGCTCAGGAGGTTCACCAACCCGGCGACGCTGAAGTCGATCCGGAAGGACAACCTCATCGCCCTCCTGGACCGGCACCGGAGCTACTTCGTGGGACGTGGGGTGACCTTGCAGCGGCCCACGGCCGTCCTGCAAGTTGCCGATGGGACCGGGACCTATGGGCGCGGCGCCGCGCGAGTAGAGGCGATGAACGGGGTCGACTACGAGGGCATCGCTCGGGTGCTGATGACCCCCGATGAATCGACGCCATGTGAACTCGTCGACGACCTCTTCTTCGTGGACGAGATGGCGACTCCCGAGGGCATGGACGCACTCCGCGAGGAGATTGAGAGGCTCCCCCTCGCGCGGCGCAGGAGCATCGATCTGGGGTCGGATCCCACGCCCGCGGACGTCGCCGTCATGGTGCGGCTGCACGCACCCGACATCCTGGAGCACAAGCACGCGGAGGGGCTTCTCGTCTCCAAGCGGTCGTTCCAGTACTTCGTGCCCGCCAACGGCAAGCGCAAGCCTTTCCCCAGACCGACCGACGAACAACTCCGTGCGCTGGAGGCGGTGTTCGACGACGCGTTCGAGAAGATGAAGCGCGGTCGGAGCAGCAAGATCTTCGTTTTCGAGCGCGGCGACGAGGTCTGGATGCTCGTGCGCCACGGGGATCCCTGCAAGCGCGAGGGGGCCCTGAGTGAGTCGGGGTCGTCGAGCGTCTACTACCGGCCCGAGGTCTACGATGTTCTTCGCTACGACAGGCGCACGCGTGAGCTGAGCGTGAGCGCGGGGAGCAGCAAGAAGATCTACACCCTGTACCGGGAGAAGATCGGGCTGCACCTCTTCGGCGACGAGCTCCACTTCCCCGCGGGCAAGACGAAGTTCACGCTCGACCCGCTGAAGGTGGACGGCGAGGACGCCCTCGTGTGCGTCGACGTGGACGGCATGGAGAGCGTCGTGCTCCGGGAGCTCCACTACTACTGGGGAGGTCCCGAGCACGAGGTGGAGATCCGCAGGGCGAGCAACCTCTTCGAGGCGTTCAAGCGCCGGAACCGCCGGATCCCGGACAGCGCCCGCATCGTCAAGGGCAAGTTCGAGGTCAAGTTCACCGACTCGAAGGCCAAGCGGATGGTCACCATCACGAACTCCAACGTCACGTCGTTCACCCGCGACAGCGACGCGTCGGCCGTGGAGGACTGGATGACCAAGCGCGGCTTCGCGTTGGTCGCGGATGGGGCGGATGCATGACCTTCTCCGCGTGTGGCGGCGAATCGAAGCGCTCCACGTCACGGCCGGCGTCGATCAGCAGTGGAGAGAGCTGCTCGGTGACGACTTCGGCCTGATCGAGCCCTACCTGCGCCCGGAGCAGAGCCTCGCCACCAGCTACCCTTGCCCCCACCCGATCCACGACGGCTGCCCGCGGCGCGTCGTCCACCACGGGCCGGGAGACATCGTTGCGGTGTGCGGTAACGCCTCACCCCAATGCGAGCCCGTGAAGCTCTCGCGGCGCGACATTGTGGTCCGCACCCTGAAGATCCATGACTGGATTGCGGCGCTCACCGGAGGTCTCCGCGAAGCCAACGGTCTCGACATGCTCGACGTGGACACGCCCAGCGGGGTCGTCTCCATCGGTGTTCTCGAACGGCGCGGGAGTCGCCTGCCGGTCGTCTGGATTCGCCGGGCGCTTGGCGACGTGGAGAACCTCGTCCGGGGGATCCGGCCGACCGTGGACGGGGACGGGCTGGTGGCCGTGCTTCCGTCCGCTCTGCGGGGCCAAACCGACAGGCCTCTGTCGGGTGATATCGTCCTGCTCACCGCTCCCGAGACGGACGACGGCGATCTGGCGCTGTGGCGGGCGCTCGACATCCTCGACCCCTCCTACCGGCAAAGGCGCGTGACCGACCCGCTCGCGATCTTCGACGAGGTGACCGTGGAGTTCGCGACGGTGCCAGGCGAGCGGCACGTCGTCCGCATCAACGGCAACGACTTCGGCGGCTTCCAGAAGAGCGACGTGAAGTTCCTTCGGCTCCTGTACCTTGCCGCCGCTCGCGCCTCGGATCCTGACACCGACGGTGGCGGGTGGCTCGAAAAGTGGAAGCTCCAAGGCGACGACAAGGACCACGACATCGAGCGGCTTCGCAAGGAGCTGGAGAAGTATCATCTTCCGGACCTGGGACCCGACGAACGGAAGGCGCTCATCAAGTCGTCGCCGAAGCGAGACGGGACGATACGGCTCGCCGTGCATCCGCGACACGTACGGTTTGATCCAAGCCTCGCCCACCTCGAGCTCGTCGGCGAACGCCAGACCCGTGGCAAGAGCGGGAAGCGACGCCGCACGCCCGGTGCCGCTGACCTCGCGGAGAACCTCGAGCGTGGTCGGCACGTGGCGCTGAAGCTCCTGGCCGACGCCCGCAAGCTGGGCGTTCCCGGCCCGGACAGCATCGGGGGATAGGGGGGCAGCCCGCCCGGGGATACCGGAACAGGCCCCTAACCCCAC
>RFGU01000092.1 GCA_003696955.1 Deltaproteobacteria bacterium
AAGCCGCACGACCTTCGGGAAGGTACCCTGTCCCCTGCCGAAGCCGCACGACCTTCGGGAAGGTACCCTTTCCGAAGCCGCACGACCTTCGGGAAGGTACCCTTTTCGGGAAGGTACCCTCCTCGGGAAGGTACCCTTCTCCCTTTAAGCCGCACGACCTTCGGGAAGGTACCCTCCCGAAGCCGCACGACCTTCGGGAAGGTACCCTTCCCGGGCCCGCTACGGGCAGCCGAATTCCACGTCGCGGATCTCGACGGGGGAGAGGGGGTTGCCCAAGGGCTCGCGCGGTTCGAGGACGGCGGTTCCGGAGAGCTGCGGCTCGATGGAGGTGAACGTCACGGTGCCGCTCGGCCAGGCACCGCCCAGGACGTTGCCGGCACCGTCGGCCGTGATCACGATGAAGCCCACCGCGTGCTCGTCGTTCACGGCGTAGGTGCCCGGCGGCAGATCGGCCGGCCACGAGATGCTAAGGTCGTGGGTGAGCGTCTGGCCGTAGTCGGGAATGAGGCCGTAGCGGTCCGAGTCGCGATTGTAGATGTAGGCGGCGTCGTTCTCCACGACGGTGCCGTCTTCCTGGACGATGGTGGCGTGCAGGAAGCAGCCGCTGCCGTCGCCTCCCGTGGTGGAACCGGTCGTCGAGGCGCCGTCGCCGGCGCCGTCGTCGCACGCCGTCGTCGGGCCGGCGAAGAGGGCCAGGAGGAGTCCGAGAGCGGGACGAGGCGCGCGCATGGAGGGCAGCGTAGGACTCGCGAGGCGTCGCGACAACCGGCCCTGTCTCGACGCTGGGGCCAACCCACGTTGTTCGTCGTCTGCGGCGTCCCGGGAGGCGTCCTGGGCCCGGACGAGGATCGCCCGTGGAACAGCGACCTGCGGGGCCCGCAGATTCCGGAGCGGCAACCCGTCGGCGATCGGGCCGCGCAAGAGAGGGCGTCGCGGAGGGGGCTCGCTACACCGTCCGACGCTTTCGTCGCCCGGATTCGTCCGATGTAGGAACGCCGTCCGCGAACGATGCCGGGACAAGGACGCCGCCCTACGCGTCCGATCCCCAGACGGGGACATCGCCGCGGGCGTAGCGGACCGCCGCGAGCATGCTCGTCGGAAAGATCCGTCCGGTGCCCGCGAGGCCGCGGGCCGTGCCGTGGTCGGGAGAGGTACGCAGGAACGAAAGCCCCAACGTGACGTTCACGCCGTCGCGCATGCACGCCAGCTTGAAGGGCGCAAGCCCCTGGTCGTGGTACATGGCCACGAGACCGTCGTAGGCGCCTTCGCCCGCCCGCCCGAAGGCGCCGTCGGCCGCAAGGGGGCCTTCGAAGCGGGCGAAGGGGGCGGCGGCGCGGGCCCGTTCGACGCCGGGGGCGATGGCCTTTCGTTCCTCGTTGCCGAAGCGGCCGTCCTCGCCCGCGTGGGGGTTCAGGCCGCACACGCCCAACCGGGGCGTATCGATCCCGAGGTGATCGCGTAGGGCGAAGGCCAGGTGGGTGGCCGCCCGTGCCACGGCGGCCGCGTCGATGTGCCGGGGCACCTCGGCCAGGGGCAGGTGGACCGTCACCAGGGCAACGCGCAGGGAAGGCCCCATCATCGCCATGGTCACCGGCACGCCGCCGTCCCGGGCCGCGAGGAATTCGGTGTGGCCGGGAAACGGAAAGCGCGCCGGGGGCATGTCCGCCTTGTGGATCGGTCCGGTCACCAGGGCGGTGCCCGGATGGGCCCGGACCCGCTCCACCGCCGCCTCGAGAAGTTCCGCCGGGTCCGCTCCGGTGGCACGGAGATCCGGGTCGAGGTGGGCCTCGAGGCGGGCGATCCCCTCCGGCGCGAACCCGCCAGGAAGCACTCGGGCCCGCGCCGCCAGGACGCTCGGATCCGCGGCCACCCGGTCGCAGGAACGCAGGTGCCCGTGGGCGGCGAGCCAAAGGAGCAGGTCGGGGCCGATGCCCAGGGGATCCCCCGCCGTCAGCACGAGTGGCCTTGGAGGCGCGTCGACCATGGCAAGTGCGCCATGCTAGCAACCCGCGGAGGGCGATGTCCGCCGGTCGGGGCACCTGGGATGCGTGCATCGGGGTGATCCCGTACGATCGGACTCCGTGGGCCGACCATGCCCAGGCACCGTCCGACGATGGCTCGCTGCCACCGTCTGGTTCGCTGCGGCTGGCGGTTCGGCGTGGGCCGCCGGGCCCGTGACCCCCGAGCGCCACGCACTTCCCATGCCTGCGCCTCCCGGGAGTCCGCGGGTGGTCGACGCTCCCGTCGAAGGGCGTAGGCCGTCGTTCGCGTCCGCCGCCGTGGGCGGGGCGGGGGCTGCCGTCGCCCGGCGCGAGGCGTCCCTCGTGAGTACGCCGATCCCCGTGCCCCCCTTGCCCAGCCCCTTCGGCGACACCCTGCGCCCCGGCGAGCGCTTCCGCTTCGACGTGAGCTTCTCCGGCAATCCTGCGGGGCTTGCCACGGCCGAGGTGGTGGACGTCGTGGACCTCGATCCGAGCCACCCGCGCGGGCGTGCGGTACGGCTGCGGGGCCACGCACGGACCGCGGGGGTCGTCTCCCTCCTCGCCCAGGTGACCGACGACATCGAGTCGCTGCTCGACGTCCGCACCGGCGCGCCGATCTCGAGTCACAACGTCATCCACTACGACGGCCTGCGCGTCGGCTATCGGCACCGGGTCACCGACACCCGCTTCCTCGGCCGGGGTGCCCTCGAGATCCACGACCGCAAGGACGACCGGGAGCGGCGCAAGGGAATGCGTGTTCCGCGCGATACGTTCGATCCCCTCTCGGCCATGGCGTGGGTGCGCAGCCTTCGGCTCGAGCCTGGCCAGGCGGCGGTCGCCCACGTCATGGACGGCCTCGCCCTCCTGCGGGTCGAGGTGGTCTCCCGTGGCCGCTCGGCGCCCGAGACCCTTCCGCCCATCGCTCGCTCCCTCGGGATCGAGCCGGACGCCGTCGAACGGATCGATGGGCGTCTCGTGCGCGTGGACGAGCGCGACCGCCCCAAGCCCGGAGCGCGGGTCTACACCCTGCGCGCCTATCTGTCGGTCGACGGGCGCAGGCTGCCCCTGTTGATGGAGACCGACATGTGGGTCGGCCAGCTTCGGCTCGCCCTCGCCCAATACGACCCGCCGCCCTGATCGTCGTCCCGGTTTCGGGGGTTCCCCGTCCCCACCCGGCTGCTATAGTCCCCGACCGACCCACCGCCGACCGGGGGATCGGCGAGGCAGATTCGCGCATGGCTGACCGCTATCGACCACTCTTCAAGCTCGACTCGGGGGGCATGGCCGAGGTCTACGTGGCCGAGGCCGAGTCCCTCGGCGGCTTCAAGAAGAAGGTCGCCATCAAGCGGATCCTGCCGTCGCTGCACAAGGACGAGCGCTTCGTCCGCATGTTCCTCGACGAGGCGCGGCTTTCCCTGTACCTGAACCACGCCAACATCGTCAGCGTCTTCGACATCGGCAAGTCCGACAACACGTACTTCATCGTGATGGAGTACGTGGACGGGACGAACCTCAAGGCGGTCATCGAGGATACGTCGCGGCGGGGCGAACGCCTGCCTCTGCCGCTGACCCTGTGGACGTTGAACGAGGTGCTCAAGGGGCTCGACTACGCCCACAACCTGGTCGACCCCCAGGACGGCCGGCCCCTCGGCATCGTCCACCGCGACATCTCGCCGCCAAACATCCTCATCTCGTGGAACGGCGAGGTGAAGCTTACGGACTTCGGGCTCGCCAAGGCGACCACCCAGCTCGAGTCCACCGATCCGGGGGTGGTCAAGGGCAAGTTCTCGTACCTTTCGCCCGAGGCCGTGCAGGGGCGGGAGGTGGACCACCGGGCCGACATCTTCGCCGTCGGGATCCTCGCCTGGGAGATGCTCGCCGGGCGCCGGCTGTTCATGGGGGAGACCGACTACCAGACGGTCGAGCTCGTGCGCCGGGCCGAGGTGCCGCCGCTCGCCCAGTTCAACCCCGAGGTCACCCCCGAACTCGAGCGGATCGTGCAGCGTGCCCTCGCCCGCGAGCCGTCCGACCGGTACCAGTCGGCCAGCGAGTTCGCCGACGATCTGCTCGGCTACCTCTTCTCTCGGGCGCTCAAGTTCTCGTCGCGGGATCTTTCCGGCTATCTCGAACGGCTGCGCCGGCAGGCCCCCAAGCCCCAGGCCATGGCGGGGCCGGCCAACATGATCCTCGAGCTCATCCAGGACGAGCTGCTCAACTTCCGGTCCCTCGACGACGAGTCGCCGGCCGGTGGCGCGGAGGCTGGCGCCGCCTTCGATGGTGCCCAGCCCCTTTCGGTCGAGGACTTCGCCACCAAGTCTTCGGAACACAAGGCGACGATCATGCTCCAACCGGGCGAGGCTCCGGTGCCCGCCGCGGCCCCCTCGCCGCCGCCGCCGGGAGCGGACGCCGCCGTGGCGCGCGCGCACGAGGAGTCCGGCGGGGAGGCGACCGGCCGCCGGGACGTTCCCCTCCCGCCCAACGTCGTCCTTGCCAGCCCGGCGCCGGCCCGTCCGGGGCCCAACCCCCTCGTGTGGATCGTGGTGCTCTTGCTGCTGCTCGCGGGCGGCGGGGCGGCCTATTGGTTCGTGGTGCTCGGCCATCCGCTGCCTGCGCTGTGAGCGGCCTGATGGCGCGTTCGCGCCGCGCGGGGGCCCAGCCGCTCAAGCCCCGTGGCGGGCGGCCGATGGGCCGTGGGCGGTGACCGAACCAGCAGCCGAGTCCTCCTCGGGCCTCGAGACGCCCGAGCCCCCGACGCTTCACTGGAGCAGCGAGGAGATCGCGAGTTTCGTCACGTCGAGCGGTCATGGCCGCGTACTCGTGGTGCGGCCCGGTCCTGCCGACGGCGACCGCGTCGTCACGGAGCTGCGGGGGGCAGGCTATCGCGTCGGTCACCTGCCCCTGACCCGCGAGGTCAGTCACGTACCGACGGCGGCGGCGACCTTCGTGCCGGACCTCGTGTACGTGGCGCTCACCGAACCGGTCGAGCCATGCCTTGCGGCGCTCGAGCTGCTCGCCGCGGACCCGCGCACGGGTTGGTTGCCCCTCGTCGCGCTGGTGGACGAAAGGCTCGATCCGAAGATCGTCGCGGTGGCCTACGAGCGTGCCGGCTGCGACTTCCTGTCCGCGAAGGCGAGCGATGTCGAGCTGCTCGCACGCACGCACCTCTTGGTACGGCTGGCGAAGGCGATCGCCCAGACCGGCCGTGCTCCCGATCTCGGACCGCCGGAGCCCGAGGTGGCCAACGCTCCGGCAGGAGATACCCGGTTCCTCACGGATCCGGACACCGGCGTCCACACCCGCACGTACCTCGACCACCGCCTCCCGGCCGAGATCGCCCGCGCGCGGCGATACCAGCGGCCGCTGTCCGTGCTCGTCGTTCGTCTCGAGGGCGACGCCATGGACCCGGCTCGCCTTTCGGGGGCGGCGACGGTGCTCACGCGTCGGGTACGCACGTGCGACGTGGTGGCTCGGCTCGGGACGGCGGCATTTGCGGTGGTGCTTCCGGAGACCACGGTGGACGACGCAGGGGTACTCGCCGCACGGTTGCATGCCGACTTCGAGGATCGGGCCGAGGCGGCGAGCATCGGGGTGGCGGGGCTCGACGAGCCCCGTGCCGAGGCCCATACGCCCGCGGGCCTCCTCGAGACGGCCGCCCGTCGGGCCGCGGGTGGAGCGGGCTCGGTGTAGCATCGCCGCGTGCCCATCGAACCCTATGGCGACCACCATCCCAAGATCCACCCGGACGCCTTCGTGCATCCTTCGGCCGTCGTCATCGGCAAGGTGACGATCGGCGCGCGCAGCAGCATCTGGCCCTGTGCCGTGTTGCGCGGCGACGACGGCGTCATCGAGATCGGCGAGGAGACGTCGATCCAGGACGGTACCGTGATCCACATGACCGAGGGCCAGTCCAACACGATCATCGGCAACCGTGTGACCGTCGGACACGCCGTAACGCTGCACGGGTGCACCATCGGCGACGGAGCGCTCGTGGGGATCGGCGCCATCGTCCTCGACAATGCCGTGGTCGAGCCCGGTGCGTTCGTCGCCGCCGGCACCCTCGTGCCGCCCGGCAAGGTGGTGCCGGCGGGGAAGGTGGCCATGGGCAATCCGTTCCGGATCGTGCGCGACCTCGCCGAGCGCGACCGTGCGTGGCTTTCGTTCAGCCACGAGACGTACGTGCGCCGCGCGGCCGAGTACAAGAAACGCCACGGTGGCTGATCGGTGCGGCGCGGGCTGGTGAAGCCCTTGCCTCCACGCGGCGGCGCCGGATCCGTGGCTCGAGGCCGTGTCGGCCGCAATGTTGGCGTCGTCGCTTTGGCTGGGCCCGCTCCGTGCGTATGGTGCGCTTCGTGCCCCTGCCTGCCCTCGTGCTCGTCCCCGTCCTCCTCGGTCCGGCGCCCACGGCTCCGGGAAGTCCCACCGAGCCGGAGGAACGGATCGGCGCACCGCCCCCGCCGCCGGCACCTACGGTCCTCGGCCGGAAACCCCTGCCGGTGGAACCCGGCGCGGAGGGAAGTCTCGATCCGCGAGCCCTCGGGCTGCGGCGCCGGGACGACGGAACCTACGAATACCTCGACCGGGGCCTGCGCTTTTCGGCGGTGATCGAGCGGGACGGTCGCGTGCGCTTCGCCGACCGCTACCGGCGCACGTCGTCCCGCAATCGCCAGCGGGGGCGGTGCTGCGGATTGCCCCCCGAAGGCCTCGCCGGCTTGAACCCGTTTCGCGGGGTACCGGTGCCTGGGCTCGCCGAGTTGATCTACGCCATGTATCGCATCGACCCGAACCGGTCGGCCAAGGACGCATTCTTGGAGCGCACCCGAGCCTTTCGCACGAAGCTCGCCATCGACTTCGCCTTGCAGAACCTCGACCGGCGCCTTTCGGACCTCGATCGCGAATTGCTCGAGATCTGGCAGGACGACCGGCGACCCGCCAAGGAGCGGCGTCGAATCCTCTTCGAACGTTGGGACGAATGCGACGAACTGGTGGAGCTTTCGTACGTGGGGCTGCCCAAGGACGCCATCTTGACCATCGAACGGGCCCGCATGGAGACGGCCGAGCGTGCCCGCGCCAAGATCGAGCGGTTCATCCGCAAGGCCGCCCCCCGCGGGTCGGCCGATGCCTACGGTGACGAGGAACTTGCGGCCTTGAACGCCCGGCGCCGCAGTCGGCAGCGCTTCGCGCCCTACGACACGGCTGCGCCCAGGCCGTCGGCCGGCGAGGACGGCGGCACCGACGTGCGCTAAGGTCCGCCGGGACGACGCCATGGACACGACGCCCACGCCCCGCATCGACCCCGACCTCGCCCGCTACCGGTCGCACTATCCCATCGTGGAGCGGACGGTCTACATGAACAGCAATTCCATGGGGGCCATGCCGCGCACCGCTCGGGATGCTCTCTCCACCTATGCCGACGTCTGGGAACGGGAGGGCGTGGAGGCCTGGGAGACGTGGTTGCCCCTGATCACGGAGGTGGGCGACATGGTGGCCCGCCTGTTCAACGGGGCGCCCGGCTGCACCGCCCTCAACCAGAACGTGGCCTTCTTCGAGGCCGCCGTGGCAAGCTGCCTCGACTTCTCGAAGGGGCGCGACAAGGTCGTGATGGAGGCGCTGCAGTTTCCCAACATCGCCTACGTCTGGGAGCGGTTCCAGAAGTACGGGGCCCGGCTCGAACTCGTGCCGTCCGACGACGGCATCACCGTGCCCCTCGACCGGATGCTCGAGGCCATCGACGAACGCACCGCCATCGTGCCGATCAGCCACGGCGTCTACGTCTCGGGGTTCCTGCAGGACGTCGGCGCCATCTGCCGCCGCGCCCGTGAAGTGGGGGCGCTGACCCTCGTGGACGTCTACCAGACCCTGGGCGTCGTGCCCATCGACGTGGAGGCCTGGGGGGCCGACATGGTCGTCGGGGGCAGCCACAAGTGGCTGTGCGGCGGTCCCGGCACGGCGTTCCTATGGGTGCGGCCCGAACTGCACGAGCGTCTCGAACCCAAGACCACGGGATGGATCGCCCACGCCGAGCCGTTCGCGTTCGAGCCGGCGCCGATCCGCTATGCCACCGGGGCGTTCCGGTTCATGGGTGGAACCCCGTCGATCCCGGCCTACTACGTGGCGCGCGAGGGCTACCGTCCGATTCTGGAGATCGGGGTCGAGCGGATCCGGGCCCACAACCTCGCCTTGTGCCGGATCATCATCGACCGTGCCCTCGAAGCGGGCCTTACGGTGCACTCGCCCCTCGAAGACGCCCACCGCACCGGATTCGTCGCGGTGGACTTCCCGGGAAGCCGCGAAGCGAGCGCACGGCTCATCGCCGAGGGGTACAAGCACGACTGGCGCCCGCGCTGCGGGATCCGTCTCGGGCCCCACTTCTACAACACGGAAGAGGACGTGGTGCGCACCATGGACCGGATCGTCGAACTCGCCGCCGAGTTGCGGAGCTGACCGGCCGGCGTTCTCGTCCTATCGTAGACGATAGTCCGTTCCATCGTGGTCGACGAGGACCTGGCTGCCGGGCGGCAGGTTGCCCGCCAGGATGGCGGCCGCCAGGCGTGCCTCGACGTGGCGGGCGAGGAGATGCCGCAACGGGCGGGCACCGAGCCCAGGGTCGTCGCCCGCTGCCTCGACCAGGGCCGCGCAGGCCGCGGGCGAAAGGGAGAACCGAACCTTGCGCGCCCGGAACAGGGCGTCCGAGGCCTGGCGCGCCAACCGCTTGCAGATCTCCTCGAGGTCCGCGCGCGCGAGCGGACGCATCACGAGGGGGGCTTCGATGCGATTCCAAAGCTCCACCGGGAACGCCTTGGCCGCTTCGGCGAGCACGACGTCGTCGGGGGTCGTCGGATCCGCGTGCAAGAGTTCGCTGCCGAGGTTGGAGGTGAGGATCACGACGGCGTCGGAGAAGTCCACGCATCGGCCCTTGCCGTCGGTCAGACGCCCCTCGTCGAAGACCTGCAGGAGCAACTGGTGTACGTCCCGATGCGCCTTCTCGATCTCGTCGAGGAGCACGACACGATGGGGGCGGGCGAGCAGCGGATCGGTGAGCACGCCGCCGCGCTCGTAGCCCACGTAGCCGGGCGGGGCGCCCACGATGCGGGCCACGGCGTGGGACTCGGCGTACTCGGACATGTCGAGACGCAACAGGGCGTCGGGACGGTCGAAGAGCACCCGGGCGAGGGCCTTGGCGAGTTCCGTCTTGCCCACGCCGGATGGCCCGAGCAGCAGGATGGAGGCCACCGGCCGGCCCAGGCCGAACCCGGCGCGGTTGCGCCGGACGAGGGCGGCGACGGTGGCGACGGCTTCGGCGTGACCCACCACGTGGCGCGCGAGGTGGCGCTCGAGGTCGGCGAGGGTGCGCTCGTCCTCGGCGGCCACGCGTTCGGCGGACAGGCCGCTTCGTTCGGCCACCACGGCCACCACGTCGTCGCGGCCGAGGCGCTTGCGGCCATCGCGGGCCGCCCGGGCACAGGCCAGGTCGAGCAGGTCGAGAGCGCGACCGGGCATGGCGCGGCCTGCGAGGAAACGCTCGGCGAGACGCACGATCTCCTCCACGTCGCAGTCGGGGCCGAGGTCGACGGCGTGGGCGTCGAGGATCGTTCGGCCCGCGGCGGCCACGGCGTCGCGCAGCGGAGGCCCTTCGAGGGTCGGGACGGTGACGACGTCGAGGTCGTCCCGGATCCCGGGCAACCACGCGGACATGCGGGTCCGCACGTCGGGTGCCGCGACCAGCACGAGGGCGAGGTCCGAGCGCGTGAAGGCCCGGACGAGGGCGCCGAGCCACGGCGGGGGCGCCTCGCCGAAGGCCCGGTCGAGGTCGTCGAGCACGAGCACGCCGTGCTCTGCCGCGACGTGCTCCACGTCGTCTTCGATGCAGCCCTCGTCCTCGTAGTCGGTGGCACGGCGCAGGTACACGGGACGGGTGACGATGCGCGCGAGGTGGCGGGCGAGCAGGCTACGCCCGCTCCCGCCCGGGCCTTCGAGCACCACGGGCCGCGGGTACACCCGCCCCACGGCGTCGGCGAGGCGTTCGAGGACCCGGTCCCGTCCGTGCAGGGCCGGCAAGGCCATGGGATCGACGGCTTCGAGGTCGAAGATCTCGTCGTCGGCATGCGCGGGGGATGGGGCCGAGGCGACGGCGCCCCCTTTCTCGTCGCCGTCGCCCTCGGTCTCGTCGTCCGGGGGACGGGGCGTGGAGTTCGTGCGGCGCGCGTCCACGAGGATCCCGCGCCGCAGGGCGGCCACGGGGAGCCCCATGCGGGCAAGAATCTGGCAGCCGTGGGTCTCGGGGGAGCGCAGGAGGGCCAGGAAGTCGGCGAGCTGCGGTGCAAGGGAGAGGTCGGAGGTTGCCGGACGGCGGGAGGCGACCCGAACGGCCCAGTCCATGGGCTCGGCGTCGAGCCGTCCGTGGAGCCTCGAGTGCGCCGCACGGATCTCCTCGGGCTCGATGCCCCGGCTGCGGAGGAAGTCGGCAACCTGTGGCGTCGCCACGGCCGAAAGCAGGGCGCCGCACGAGCACCCGCGCTCGGGGGCGGCGTTCGAGCGGCGCATGCCGGGGCGCAGCGAGGTCGCGTGGCCCATGGGCGCACCGTAGGGCCCCCGGGGCGCCCGCCGAAAGAAACGGCGGGAATCCGCTGCGGCATGTGCGCCGAAGGACCATCGGCCGCGGGGGCCGAAGGCGGGGCCGATTCGGCTCAAGGCGGCCGGGACCGGGCCGATGGCACGGTGCGATGGCACCCGCGATCCTCGTTGCCCTCGCCCTGGCCGGCGCGGTCCCCACGTCCTCTGCCGCCCATGGCGAACCTCGGGCGACCGGGCCGGCCCCGGCGGCGTCGGTCGTGCCCGGGCAGGGGCCGGCCGCCGGCGACCGTTACGCCCTCGCGCAACGCCTCGCGGCGGCCACCTTGGCGGGCACGCCGGCGGACGTGGATCGGGTGCGGCGACGGATCGCCCTTGGGGTGCCACCCGAGGCCCTTGCCGCCGTGCTCGGTGCCATGCGCGCGTCGCCGAGGGCCGCCCACGCCGATCTCGCGGCCGACCTGGTGACCTACCGTGCTCCGGAGGTGCGAGGCCATGCCCTCGCGGTCCTGCTCGCCGTGGCGCCGCAACGGGCGGGCGCCGCGGCCGAACGCCTCGTCCACGACGCCGACCCCGGCGTGCGGCGGCTGGCCCGGCGCGTGCTCGACCGGCTCGGAGGGACCCGGGCGGCGGCTTCCGTCCACGATGACGGGGGCGTCGATCTGGTGGTCGCGCTCGACGACATGGGCGAGGAGCCGGTCGATCTGGTGGTGGACGTGGACGCGGTCGAAGGGACGGACGACTCGCCGCCTGCGCCCCCGGTCGTGCACGACGAGCGCCCGGCTGCTCCTTCCCTCGAACCCGCGTCGGACGGGCCGCCCGGCCCCATCGCCGCCGCCGTCGAGCGCCCCGAGGTGTCGCCCCATGAAACCCACCGGTAGCCTCCTCGTTGCGAGCCTCCTGGCCGGAGCGGCGTGCGCCGTCACGCCCCTTCGCGCCGACGTCGCCACCCACGGCAGCCTCACCGCGGAGGTCAAGGCCACCGACGGGGCCGACCGGGTCCGCCGGCGGGGCCGATCCCAGCCCCAAGTCGTGCTCTTCGAGGCGCGGGCGGTGCGGGCCATCGACCCACGGACCGCCAAGGAGTCGTGGGTGCGCTCCATGGCCGTCAACGGACACGGTGCGGTGACGGCGGACCTGGTGCTGGTGCCGGTGGTCGGCCCTCGACTCGTGGCCCTCGACCGGCGAAACGGCGAGGTGGTGTGGTTGGCGGATCTGCCCGGGGAGGTCGTCGTCGGCATGGGGGCGTCCGATCGCTACGCGGCCATCGCGATGGCGGGGCGGCGATTCCGGTTCCAGCGCGAGGACTTCGGCCGCATCGTTCTCGTCGACCTGGCGGACGGGACCGTACGGTGGGCACGCCGCAGCCGGGCGAGGCTGGGCACGCCGGCCGTTCGGGGCCCCCGGGTGTTCGTACCGGTCGGCCCTTCGGTGGTGGCGCTTTCGGTGCGCACCGGCCGAGAGGTCGCGCGCGCCGGCGTGCCCGTGGAGCCTCGCCGGGTCGAGGTGGCCCGGGGCGCCGTGCTCGCGGGCAGCGGCCGGGCGTGGGTGGATCTGGAATCTGCGCGCTACCGCAGGATCGGTGTCTCGGGTGCGGATGCAGCCGTCCTGCCCTCCGAGGTCCTCGATCTCGGGCCGGCGGACGACGAGCGGCTGAGGTGGTGGGTGCGCGCCACCGAGGACGGATCGACGCCACGCGAAGGGGTGTTGCTCGCCCGAGGTGCGGTGGTGGCGGTGCGGTTCGACGGCGAGGGACGCCCGGATCGGATCCACTGGATCCACAATGCGCGCGATCCCTTCGAGTACGTCGCGATGCACGTGGGCCGCCGCCGCGTCGTGCTCGTGCGGGAAGATGGGGCCATCGTGCAACTCGACACGGCCGATGGCAGCGAGGTGGACGCCATCGCCGGCGGGCCGCCGGTGCGCGGCGCGCTCTTCGCCGATCTCGATCCCGACGATGCCCCGGTGCGGCTGACGCGGCCCGATGCCGACAAGGTGTTGGCCCGTGCGCGGGGACTGCTCGCGCGGAACGACCCGCGTCTTCTGCCGGCCCAGCGCCTCGTGCTCGAGACCCTCTGGCGCGACGAGACCGCACGGCACCGCTCCGTGGTGACCGAACTCGCCCACGGGGTCCCACCCGTGCCCGGGGCTCGCGTCGACGGTGCGTTGCGACAAGTGGCCCTCGATCTCGTCGCACGGCCCTGGGGCAAGGGGGGCGTCGAGGCGCGCCGCGAGTTGGCC
>RFGU01000093.1 GCA_003696955.1 Deltaproteobacteria bacterium
CCTCCGGACGGCCACCGCCTCCCCTGCCCGGCATGGGAGGCCAGGCCGATGTGGATCTCGGGTTGGCCCTCGACCCCGACAGCGGGCTCTTGTCACTCGCCGATCTCGATGGTGGGCACGTGGAGACCGCAACCCCCGCCACCACCGAGCCCGAGCCCGTCCCCCAGGATCCGCCGCCCGCGGAAGCCGCCGGCGTCCCGGAGTCGGATCGATACGTCCTCGTTCGCGACGGCGTCGATCATGGTCCCTTTCCCGTGGAGCGACTCGTCGAGATGATCGCTGCAGGAGAGGTGGTCGGTGCCGACGTGGTCCGACCGCCCAATCGAGGGACCACGTGCCTCGTGGCGGACGTCCCGGTCCTCCGGGAGGCGTGCGAGCGCACCCTTCGACGTGGGAACGTGCCGCCGGCGGCCCCCGTGGCATCCACCTCGACGCCCCCCGCGCGCGCCGGCGGATCGACGCCCCGCATCGTCGGTATCGTCATCGGGTTGTTCGCCGCATCCGCCGCCGTACTTTGGTGGCTACGCGGAGGATCGCCGTGAAACCGTCGGAGCCCCGCTACGCCCGGCCACCGAGCGACGCCAGCACCCGATGGCTCGTTGCGGTCCTCGTCGCAGCCGTCGCGGCGGTCGCGGCGGTCGTGCACCGGCGACCGATGGGCCTTGCGGCCACGGCTCGCGTCGTCGCCGGAAGCGGTATCGTGGGCCTGCTCGCGGGCCGAACGTGGGCCGAGTTCGTGATCCGATGGGGGCACCGCATGCGATGGCGGCGCGACGTGTTGACCGTGGCGAGTTGGGTGTGCGTTCCGGCCGGAGCGGTGATCCTGGCCGGTGCGCGAGTCCCGGCCTTCGCCACGGCCGCCCTCTTCTCCGCCGCGTGCGTACCGCTCGCGCGCCACGCCGGCTCTCCTGCCACGGTGGGAGCGTGCGTCGTGTACGGTCTCGCCGTGGCCGTCCTCGGCCGGCCAGTACTCGCGGTGGCCGTGCTCGCCTACGGCACCGCGTTGGCCATCGCCCCCGGCCCACCGTGGCGCTCGGCCTTTCGATGGGCGCCACGTACCTTGGGCGCCGCCGTCCTCGCCGCCGACCTTGCAGCCCTGGGAGCCGCGGCCACGTTCGACGTTCCGCGTGCGCCGGTCCCCTGGTACGACCACGACCTCGCAGCCACGGCCCTCGCGATCCCCCTTGGGGCGTTCGCCGGATTCGGATGCGTGCCGCTCTTCGAGCGGTTGTCGGGTCATGCGATCCGCTCGCAACTCTTCGACCTCGCCGACCTGCGCCATCCGCTCCTGGAACGCATCGCGACCCGCGCCCCTGGAACCTGGCAGCACAGCCGCGCCATGGCGAACCTGGCGGAGCAGGCCGCCAATGCCATCGGTGCCGACGCCCTTTTGGTCCGCGTAGGAGCCTACTACCACGACCTCGGCAAGGCCGAAGCGCCGAGGTTCTTCGTCGAGAACCTCGGCCCCGGCGAGCCGAATCCCCACGATGCGCTGCCGCCGGCCGAGAGTGCGGCCAGAATCGTGGACCACGTACGTGAAGGCGTGCGACAGGGCCGGGCGGCGAAGCTTCCCGAGGACATCGTCGACTTCATGCACACCCACCACGGCGACGGCCTCGTGGAGTACTTCTGGCAGAAGGCGCGCCGCGAGGGCGGGGCCGTGCCACCCGATCCGGCCGACTTTCGGTATCCGGGGGCCCGTCCGTTCTCCAAGGAGACGGCCATCTTGGCCATCGTCGACGCCGTCGAGGCGGCGGCCCGTACCCTGGAGCGCCCCACCGAGCGGGACGTCGAACGTCTCGTGCGCCAGATCGTGTTCTCGAAGCTCTTGGCGGGGCAACTCGACGATGCGGACCTGTCGCCGGCGGACCTGCGGGTCGTCGCCCAGACCCTCGTCGCGAGCCTGCTTGCCGCGGCCCACGAGCGCGTGCGCTATCCGTGGCAGCAGGGCGGGGAGGACGACGGCCCATCCCTGGCGGCCGATGCGAGCGACGGTCACGTGCCCCCGGCGGCCGATGAGTCCAGCATCCAACTTCGTATCGTCGACTCCCGCGGGGACGGCGTATGAAGGAACGACCATGGACGCGTTCGGTGATTCGCTGGGCGATTCGATGCCTCGTCACGTCGGCCCTGGTCGTGTCGTGTGGCGGTGACTTCGCCTCCGGGCTGCGCAGGGCCGAACGGGCGCGCGCACGGCGACCCAACGACCCGGACGCCGCGGCGGACCTCGCCGAGGCCTATCTGCGCGTGGGCCGACCGCAGGCGGCCGTGGCCGAAGCCGAACGGGCCTTTCGGCTGTCCGGCGATCCGAGCCACCTCCTGCTGCGCGGACGCGCACGCGTGCTCGCGGGCGACCGTGCGGGCGGCCGCGAGGACATCGTGCGCGCGAGCAAGGTCCTCGACGAGCCGCTGCAACTCGTCCAAGTGGCGGCGACCCTCGTTCGGCTCGACGCGCCGGAAGCCGCGGCCGACGCTGCCCGTCGAGCTGCGGGCGATCCCCGGGCCGCGACGCCGGTGATCGCCGGGTGCGTCGTCGTACTCGCCGAGAGTGGACACGCCAAGGAGGCCTACGCCCTCGCCCGCAGGGCCCTCGAACGCGACGACCGGGACCGCGACCTCCTCGTCGCGGCCGGCGCCCTGGCCGTACGTCTGCGACGCTTCGCGGATGCTCGCCGCATCTACGAGCGTCTCGCGGACGTGGCGCCCGACCTCGAGACGGTGGATCAGGCCCTCGCCCTGATCACGTACGAACTCGGCGACCTCGCCGCGGCCGAAGCCCACGCCCGCAGGGCCGTGGCGCGCCGGGGCGACCGAGATCCGAGCGTCCACTACACCTTGGTGGTCGTGCTCCGGGCCCGCGGGCGCCATGCGGAAGCAGAAGCCGCATTGCGAAACGCCCGGAAGCGTTTTCCCCACGACCCGGACCTGGCCACCGCGGACCGCGGCACGGGATCAGTCGTCGTCCCCGCCGAGGATCGCCCGGCCAACGGCATCGTGGAACAGCCACATGTCCGGCCGCAACCGAATCCGGCTGCCGTCGGCCACGACCCAGTCCCGAGCGAACGCCGGCGCCAAGACACCATCGATCCACGCCCTCGATCGTCCGAATCGGTCCGCAACGGCCTCCGCATCGGCGCCGGCCACGAGGCGGCGAAGCCCGAGCCAGAGCGCCTCGCGGGCGCCGGCGGCCGGCCCGAGACGCTCCACCTCGGCCGGGTCGCCGCCGAGGTAAGCCCCGAGCCCACGGGGATTCGTGCGTCGAACCACACCGTACGCCTCGTAGCTGGCGCTGGCCGCCGACGGGCCGATCCCCACGTACGGCCGTAGGCTCCAGTAACCGGTGTTGTGGACCGCCTCCTTGCCCGGCCGGGCGTAGGATGCGACCTCGTAGTGGACGAACCCGGCGGCCACCAACACCCGTTCCGCCCGACGGAGCGCTGCCGCCTGGTGGTCCGGGTCGGGCATGCGTCTGCGTCCCCGACGTACGAGGGCGGTCCAAGGCACGTCGGGTTCGATGGACAGGGCGTAGACGGAGACGTGGTCCACGGGCAGGGAGACGACTCGCGCCAGATCGTCGGCCCACGCCCCATCCGGTGCATCCGGTACTCCGGCGATGAGGTCCACGGAGACGGACAGCCCACGGGAAGCCGCCGCCTCGACCGCGCGGGAGGCGGTGCTCCCGTCGTGACGGCGGCCGAGCAGGGCCAGCACGTCCGGGTCGAAGCTCTGGACGCCCAGGGAGAGTCGATGCACGCCGGCGTCCACCAGGGCTGCGAGCAGGTCCGGCGTGACGTGCTCGGGGTTGGCCTCGACGGTCACCTCCTCGACCGCGCCCAGGTCGAACCAGGCGCGCAGGGCGTGCACGAGGCTCGCAAGGCCACCCGGACCGAGGGCCGACGGCGTACCGCCGCCGACGTAGACCGTTCGCATGGTGCGGCCGAAGAGCTCGCGCTCGCCACACTCCCGGCGATAGGCGTCGACGAGGGCCTCCACGTCGGGCCTTCGGTCCACCACGAAGTCGAAGTCGCAGTACGGGCAGGCGCGCACGCACACGGGCACGTGCACGTAGAGCCCGCAGCCTTCGTGATCACCCGGCGGCACGGGCCAACAATTCGGCGGCCGGCGGCGGTGGTTCGAGCAACTCGACGCCGCCACCCACCCGCACGGCCGCGGTGCCGCGCCACCACCAGGCGGGCAGGTCGTGCAGGCTGACGTCCGCCGCTTCGAGCAGGCTGGTCTGCTCCTCGAGCGTATCGAGCATCGACGGATGGAACGGCTCGTCCCGCCCGATCATCTGCGCACCGAGCCACGCCGCACTTCGACGTGGGGTCTGCTCCTCGACCGACTCCTGGAAGTACCCCACGGCGCGGGCGAGGACGGACGCATCGGGAAACTCGAACACGGTACCGCCGACCGTCGTGGGGCGCCCGGCGAGCACCGAGAAGACGCCGGCAAATCGCCCCGACAATCGGGAGAGGTGTGCCGTCGAGGGGCCCGCTGCGTCCGCCCGCAGGACGACGACGGCGTCCTCCCCCGCCACGTAGACTGCCTCCACCGCGGGATCCTTGGCCAGGGCGATGCCGCTGCGCAGCACCCAGCCACCGACCTCGGGATCGAGGGGCGGCGCTCGATGGGCCCGTTCGGCGAGTAGCGCGGTCAGGTCGGCCGGGTCCAAGGTGATGCGACAAGCCACTCGACCACCCGGCGCAGGCTCGTGATCGGCAAACACCTCGAACGCTGCGAATTTCTGCCAGACCTCGGGACTACTCGGGAACGGAACGGTCGAATCCAGCGCCATGGGCCTATTTCGAAGTCAACACGGTGTAGGCGTAGTACCCGATCCCCGCGATGGCGCCCGCCGCGAGGAGCCATACGAGCACGCTGCTACCGCGACGCGACTGCTCCGACACGACTCCCATGCCGAAGGTTCCCCCCGGGGGGATCGTGGACAGGGCTCCGGTCGCGCCGGTGGGAACGACCGGACGTGCGCTCGTGGAGGTACGACGCGTCGCCGCAGCGCGCCCGGTACGTCGCTTCTGCTTCGTGGGTTGGGCTGCGCGGGGAATGGACTTGCGCCCGGAGGTGCGGCCGCGAGCGCCACGGCGGGAGCCCCCGGAGGTCGGTTTGGAAGACTTGCCCCCCTGTGCAGCCTCGGTCCCCTTCGGCGCAGCAGGCTCCGCCTCCTCGGCGACGAGATCCGCCAGGTTGCCGATGGTCATCCGACGGGCACCGCCGCCCTCGGCTGGGGCATCCCGGGATTCGAGGGCGCGCGCCCACTCGGGGGCCTCGTCGCCCGCGCCAGCCTCCGCGATCCCCGCCTCGTAGGCCGCAAAGTCCAGGCTGTCGTCGTCGAGATCGTCGAACTCGTCGTCGTAGTCGACGTCCGCCGGTTTGCCCTCACCGAAGAGGTCCGACATGAAGGCACTGACGCGACGCGCGCTCGGGACCAGCCCTTGTTCCTGCACGAACGCCTCGAGATCCCGGAACATGTGGTCGGCGTTCTGGTACCGATCGGCCGGGTCCGTCTCGAGGGCCCGCATGATGATGGCCTCGAGGCGAGGGGGAAAGTCGGGTTGCACGAAGGTCGGCGCCGGGACGTCCCCCTCCGTGATCCGGCGCAACACCTCGTCGCGCGGCCCACGGAAGAGGCGCCGACCGAGGGCCATCTCGTAGAGCACGACCCCCATGGCGAAGATGTCGGCCCGGGCGTCGATGGGCTGCCCCAAGGCCTGTTCCGGCGCCATGTAGGCCAGCTTTCCGGCGATCCCGCCCTTGGCCAGGGCCGAGGCCCGCGTCGCCGCGATGCCGAAGTCGAGCACCTTGCACACGCCGTCGTAGCCCACGTGGATGTTCGTGGGATTGATGTCCCGGTGTACGAGGCCGAGAGGCTTGCCGTCGGGCCCCGTCCGCGTGTGACAGTAGTGCAGCCCCTCGAGGGCCTGCATCGTGATGCCGCACACCACGTCCAGCGGAATCCCCTCCCCGGCCTGGTGGGCACGGCGCAGGACGTCCACCAGTTCCTCGCCCCGCAACAGCTCCATGGCGATGAAGTACTCGCCCTCGAGTTCGCCGAGATCGTAGGTGTGAACGACGTTGTTGTGGGTCAGCGTCGCCGCCACCCGTGCCTCGTTGAGGAACATCTCGACCACGTCCGGCCGCTCGGCGAACTCCTCGCGCAGGACCTTGATGACGAGTTCCTTGGCGAACCCTTCGATCCCCTTGTAGTGGGCGCGATAGATCTCCGCCATCCCGCCGGTGGCGATGTGCTCCACCAGCACGTACTTGTCCCCGAAGGGTGTCGGCTCGATGTTGCTCAAGACAGCGGAATCCTAGCGGATCGGCCCACCCATCGCCAAGGGCGCGGCGGAAGGTATCCGGCGCTCCGCCCCCCGAGGCCTCCACATGTCGCGGGCGGGCTCACCTAAGGTTGCGGGTCGCGCTCGGTTCTCAGCGACCGCCCCATCAGTCGCTCCACCGCCCCCTCGACGGAAAGCCCCTCGTACAAGATTGCATGCATGGTCTCGCAGATGGGCATCTCGACCCCTTCCCGGCGGGCGAGGCGGTAGGCCGCGGTCGTCGTCCGCACGCCTTCGGCCACCTGCCCAACCTCGGCGAGCGCCTCCTCGAGGCTCGCCCCCCGGCCGAGGGCCATGCCCACACGCCGATTCCGGGAAAGCCCTCCCGTACACGTCAGCACCAGGTCGCCGACGCCGGCGAGTCCCGCCAGGGTGGCCGGATGAGCCCCCATGTGCACGCCCAAGCGAGTGATCTCGGCCAGGCCCCGGGTGATGAGGGCCGCGCGCGCGTTCTGTCCGAGCCCCGCCCCGTCGCACAGGCCGGCGGCCAGGGCGATCACGTTCTTGAAGGCACCGCCGAGCTCCACGCCGACGACGTCGTCGGTCACGTATGCGCGAAATCGGCCGGCGGAGATCGCATTTTGCACCCGGCGGGCGCGCTCGACGTCCCGGCAGGCGACCACCACGGCCGTGGGAAGCCCCGCCGCCACCTCCGCGGCGAAGCTCGGGCCGCCGAGTACGAGCACCCGGTCGGCCCCGAGCCCTTCGGTCGCTGCGAGGGCGACCTCCGCCATGGTCTCGAGGGTGTCGGGCTCTACGCCCTTGCATGCGAGCAACAGACCGGCTCCAGGCCCGAGCACCTGCGGTCCGAGGCGCGCGAGGGTCGCACGCAGGGCGTGGGTCGGGACCGCCGCGACCACCAGATCCGGCTCCGGGCCCGTCGCCGCCAGTGCATCCTCGTCCACCGGTTCGATCTGCCCCGCAAAAGGGTGCTTGGGCAGGTACCGGGGGTTACGGCCTTCCGCCCGCATCCGCCCGGCGTGGGCAGGATCGCGGGCCCACAACCGCACGCGAAGGCCGGCCCGGGCGAGCTGGATGGCGAGGGCGGTCCCCCAGCTGCCCGCCCCCAATACGGTCGCCGATGCGATGGGGCGCTTACGGGACACGGCACCCGGGTTATCGCACATCGTTGCGTTACCCGGGCAACATGCGCATACCACGCACGCCCGCCAGCCATCGGGACTTGCGCAAGGAGTGTCAGGTTTGTTACTCAGTAAAGGATCGGTCGCGGCGTAGATGCGCCGGCCGCACCCACCGTTCTCCATCCCCCCGTATGCGCCAGCAGGAGTCTTCCATGTCCATCCAAAACACCCTCGGGCGTTGGCTCGCCCTTCCCCTCTCCATCTGCGTCGTCACCGCCGTCGGTTGCGGCGGCAAGGACGACACCATGGGTTCCGGCGACACGTCGGCCTCGGACGGCACGTCCAACGGCACCTCGGACGGCTCGACCTCCACGTCCTCCACCTCCGGCGGCGTGACCTCGCAAGGCAGCGACAGCGCCACGTCGACTTCGTCGGGCACGTCCGGCACCTCGACGAGTTCCTCGGGCGGCGGTTTCATCGACCCGCCCGACGGCGGCGTCGAGGGCCAGTGCGACCCAGGGCTGCAGGATTGCCCCAACCCCGACGAAAAGTGCACCGGCTACGTGACCATGCCGGGCGACTGTTGCGTGGACGCCAACCACTGCGTGCCCATGATGGGCATGAAACAGTTCGGTGAGCCGTGCACCCGCATCGATGGCAACGACGACTGTGACAAGGGCTTGTTCTGCATGACCAAGACCTCGGGCAGCACGGGCGAGGGCATTTGCCTCGAGTACTGCGTGGTGGACGACCCTTCGAGCTGCGAAAACGGCGGATCCTGCCTCGCCTTCAACGACGGCGCCCTTCCCCTGTGCGAGGAGGAGTGCGATCCGCTCCTGCAGGACTGCCAGGGCAGCCAGGGCTGCTACCCCGCGTTCGACCGCTTCGTGTGCGCCGTGCCCAACCTCGACCAGGGCGGCGGCGACGGCGACCCCTGCTACACGATCCAGTCGTGCCAACCGGGGCTCGGATGCGTCAGCGCCGACTCCCTGTCCGACTGCCAGGATACGGCCTGCTGTACGCCGTTTTGCGACCTCAACGAGCCGGACCCGTGCACCTCGCCCGAGCAGTGCACGGCGTGGTTCGAGATGGGGATGGCCCCGCCCGGACTCGAGGACGTCGGCGCCTGCGTCGTCCCGCAGTGACGTCCGACCGGAAGCTTTCCGATGCCCCCGTTCGCTTCGCTGCGGGCGGGGGCGTCTTCGCGTGGCCCGGCCGCGCGGCGGCAGCCGTCACCGGCCTTCGGCCAGGCGCCGGGCGAGTCCGCGGGCCAGCACGTCGGCGCTCTGCGGAGCCGTGCGGACGAACAACTCGGGCTCGACGAGTTCGAGCTCCATGAGCTGCGGACCGCGCGGCGTCTCCACGAAGTCCACCCGCGCGTAGAGGGCCCGTTCGCCGCACGCGGCCTCGGCTGCAGCCAGGGCCCGGGACGCAAACGAAGCACGGTCGGCATCGACCTCGCAGGGGCCGACGGTCCCGCCGTGGTCGTCCTGGACGCGGAAGTCCCCCGGTTTGGCGCGCTTGCGTACGGCATGGGTGACCATGCCGTCGAAGATCAGGACGGAGACCTCCCCCGCCTCGAGCACCTCGGGCACGAAGGGCTGCACCATCATCGCCTCCGCGGCCACCATGTCGCGAAACCACGCCGCGTGCTCGGAGAACGTTGCCGGGCCGCGGGAGATCCTACGGGTCTGGCGAGCGGCGCCGCCGATGCAAGGCTTGACCACCACTTCGTCGGCCCCGAGTTCGGCCATGACCGCCGACAGATCGGCCGCCTCCCCCCGCTCGACGACGATCGTCCGCGGTACCGAGACCCCGGCGCGGGCGAGTTCCAGCAGGTAGTGCTTGTCCACGTTCCATCGGACCAAGGCGGGCGGATTGAAGATGGGCAAGGCCCCCAGGGTGCGGTCGAGGAACGCGGCGAACTCGGGCCAGCGGTCGAAGTAGTCCCATGTCGTGCGGAACACTGCCGCCACGTAGCCGCCCGACGGATCGAAGCGTCGCCAGTCGACGCGCTCGACGGCGAACCCCACCCGCGCGAGCGCATCGGCGACGATCTCGTCTTCGAGCAGGATGTTGGCGACGTACGGGTCGCGGGCGGCCGCGGGCGCCGGTCTCTCGTAACGGGATTCCGTCAGCAGCACGACCGTGGGACGAGCGGACCGCACGGCGGGAGGCCTACCACGCCCGCGGCCGCGATTGCAGCCGACCGATCGCGCCCGGCGGCCCCTACATGTCCCGGGCCATGCGGATCAGTTCGGGAATGAAGTGGGGCCGGATCCGGATAAGGCTTTCGTGCTTGGCCCGTCCCCGGGAGGTGATGTTGGCCCCTTCGGGCGAGAGCACCTCGCCTTCGACGGTGTCGTCCTCGAAGTCGTAGATCCGGGTCTCCCCCGCCTGTCCCACGAGGGCGGCCTCGTCGGCATCCTGATCGGTCTGGGGTTGGCCGGTCGGCGCAAGGAGCGCCATGGCCACGACGAGCGACTTCATGGGCATCTCTCCTTTCGCAATCGAACGCGACCTCCAACGTGGATCCTCCGGGGTGGCGAGGCAACCCCGCGAAGGTCACGCCTCGGACGGCTCGACCGGATCGACGGAGCAGCGCTCGACACGCACCCTGCGGTCGTAGAGTTCGAGCACCACCTCGCCGCCTTCGTCGAGAACGCGCGGCCTGCCGGGATGGAGCGCCGTTCCGCCCATCCGGGTGCCGTTCTGGCTGTAGAGGTCGGCCACCCACACGCGCCCGCCCTGGGCGAAGACGCACGCGTGCAGGCGGGAGAGCCGAGGCGAGTCCAGGGGCACCTGACAGGCCTCGTGCCGACCGATCACCACCGGTCCGTCCCGAAGATCGAAGGTTGCCTGCGCGCCCCCCTCCACCTCGATGCGAACGCCCGGCGGCTCGGGTGGCCGAAAGAGCGGCGGCGGCACCTGCGGCGGACGGAAGATGCCGTCGGCCCGTGCGGCCGCCTCGAAGGCCTCGGCCATCTCGGCACTGCTGCCGTAGCGCGCATGGGGCGCCTTGGCCAGCGCCCGCTGCATGAACGCGTCGAGGTGCGGAACCGACGTGCGCGCGCCGTCGTCGGTCGGCACGGCGAGCGCCGGGGGCGGAATCTCGAGATGCTGGTGCAGAAGCTCGGGGAGGCTCCGCCCCTCGAAGGGTAGGCGACCGGCCAGAAGCTCGTAGATCACGACGGCCAGGGCGTAGCGGTCCGTGGCGGGCCCGACGTGCTTGCTGTCGCGGAACTGTTCGGGGCTCATGTAGTACGGCGTGCCGAAGACCGACCCGGTCCGCGTCGCCGCATCGAGTTCGAGCCACTTGGCCACGCCCAGGTCGATGAGCACCGGCGACCATCCGCCCGAGCCGTCCGGCGGATCGTTGCGCAGCAGGATGTTCTCGGGCTTCAAGTCCCGGTGCACCACACCGAGGCCGTGGAGATCGTCGAGGGAGCCCGCAAGCCCGGCCAGCAGGCGATGGCACGCCCAGGCATCCCCGGGCTCGATGACGGCCGAGGGCGAGGCGCCGTCGACGAAGGCCATCGCCATCCACGTGCGGCCCAGATCGTCGATCCCGTAGTCTTCGACCTCGATCACCCCGGGCAGGGGCTTTTGGGCCATGCGCTCGGCCTCGCGCCGGAACCTTCGAGCCACGTCGGAGTCCGGGCGCACCTCCGCGCGCAGCCATTTGACCACCACCAACCGCCGGCGGCCCACGTCCACGCAAAGGTGCACGTCGCCGACGGCGCCGGTACCGAGGGGGCGGATCGACCGATAGGGAAAACCGTGCACGCGCCCCGAGTCTATCAAGGGGCGGCGACCGGCGAAACCGCGAGTCGTGCGTCCGCCCTGGCGAAGTCGGTGTCCTGCCACAGATGGAGTTCCGAGCGCATCGTCCCACCTTCGATCTCGTACACCGTAAAGCCGGCGGCATAGGGGGCGGCGGCCGCAACGGCCGTCCCCGACGAGATGCCGTGGACGGGAACCGGCCCTTCGGGGCCTTCGATGTGCCCGCGCACCACCTTGTGCTCGTGGCCGTGGAGCACCAGCTCGGCCCCTTCCTGTGCGATGACCCGCCCGAAGGCATCGAGGTCGACGAGCTCGTGCCGCGGCCGCGCCACCCCCTCCATGACCGGATGGTGGATGAGCACCACCCGCATCTTCCCCTCCCCCCGCAACCTGCGCAGCACCTCGGCGAGTCGGGTGAGCTGGTCGGGGCCGACCCGCCCGGTCGCCCACAGGGGGCGGGTCGGCACCGCGCTCGAGACCCCCACGAGGGCCACGTCGCCGTAGTCCTGGACGAACGGATACGGCGCGTCCGACAGGCGCTCGCCCTCCATGAAACCACCGAGGTACCGTTCGAACCGCCGCGCCCGCGCCGACCCCCGGGTGTAGGTGTCGTGGTTGCCCGGGATGACGGTAACGGGCAACGGCAGGGACGAGAGCCGCCGGGCGACGTGCTCGAACTCCGACTCGAGGGCCAGGTTGGTCAGGTCGCCGGTCAGGACCAGGCGATCGACGCCGAGACGCCGGGACGCCTCCACCAGGGCATCGAAGCGATCCTCGTCGTGGCGCTTGCGCCGCCCGAGGAGGAGGTTCAGCCCGCCGGTAGCGCGCTTGTTGAAGTACCGCAGCGGCCCGACGCCGGTCAGGTCGAGCAGATGGATGTCGGAGGCATGGAGGAATCGAAGGCCCACGGTCGAACTCGTCTCGCTCACAGAGTGTGAATGCCGCACTCCGTCTTTGCACGCCCCTGCCACCGCCCGGAGCGCTCGTCGCCGTCGGGGGCGGCCGGCGCCGTGCACGGCCTGCACCCCACGCTCGTATACCCCTCGTCGAGCAGCCGGTTGTACGGCACCCCGTGGGTCAGCAGGTACGACCAGGTGTCCTTGCGGGTCCACGCGACGAAGGGGGCGACCTTGAGCACCGCCGAGCCGTCTGCGCGGCGCGCGACCCCGAGGATCGGCGTGTTCGCCCGGGTGGGTGACTGGTCGCGACGGATCGCCGTAAGCCACACGTCGAGGCGGTCCAGGATCCGCCGCATGGGCTCGACCTTCCGCACCGCGCAGCAAGCATCGGGATCCCGCTCCCAAAGGCGCGGGCCGTGGCGTTCGGCCTGGGCGGAAAGCGAGACCAGGGGCTCGACGACGACGACCCGGGCGCCCCGCTCCTCGTGGGCCCTTCGCACCTCGACCGATGCGTCGAAGAGCAGGCCCGTGTCGATGGTGAACACCGGGGTCGCCGGCCGCATCCTGCGGACCATGTCCACGAGCACGCAGCCCTCCGGTCCGAAGGCGGACGTGCATCCCACCCGCAGATGACCGAGGTTCTCGAAGACCCACGCGAGGATCGCCTCGGCCGAAGCCCCCTCGAAGGACGCACTTCGGGCGGCCAGGGCACCGGGGTCGAACGGCGCTTCGGGATTCACGGTGGGCCACTGGGCCATGACGCTCGGGTTCTAGCACACCTGCCCCCCACGCCCCGTTCGGCGCTCCACATCCCCGGACATCGCCTGGACGTGGTTTTTCGGGCGCATACCGGGAAAAGCCGCCGTCGCCCCGACACGGCGTCTGCGACCGGCTCCCGTCGCAGGCCGCGGCGCCCTGCTAGGCTCCGCCGCCATGTCGAGCCTCCTCGCAACCGGACGCACCCACGATTGCGGTTCCCTGCGACGGGAGCACGTGGGCAACGAGGTGGTCCTCTTCGGCTGGGTCCACCGCAGGCGCGATCACGGCGGTCGCATCTTCGTGGACCTGCGCGACCGGGCCGGGCTGACCCAGGTGGTCTTCGGGCCGGACATCGACGAAGGGGCCCACGCCCTCGCCGATCAACTGCGCAGCGAGTTCTGCATCGGGATCCGGGGCACCGTCGTCGACCGGGGCGAGAACGAGAACCCGAACCTTCCCACCGGCGCGATCGAGGTCGAGGCCCACACCCTCGAGGTGTTCTCCACCTCCGCCACGCCCCCCTTCGTGATCGCCGACGACGACCGTCTCGACGTGCACGAGAACCTGCGGCTTGCGTACCGCTACCTCGACCTTCGCAGGCCCTGCGTCCAGCGCAACTTCCTTCTGCGTTCGCGCCTCTACCAGATCACGCGGTCGGTGCTGACGCGGCACGGATTCTGGGAACTCGAGACGCCCTATCTCGTCAAGTACACCCCGGGTGGCGCCCGCAACTTCCTGGTGCCGAGCCGGCTCAACCCCGGGACCTTCTACGCCCTGGCCGAATCGCCCCAGATCTACAAGCAGCTCTTCATGGTGGCCGGGTTCGACAAGTACTTCCAGATCACGCGTTGTTTTCGCGACGAGGATCTGCGCAACGACCGGCAACCCGAGTTCACCCAGATCGACGTGGAGCTTTCGTTCGCGACCCCCGAGCGCGTGTTCGCCCCCATCGAGGAACTCGTGGCCGAGGCCCTGCGGGAACTTGCCGGTCACGAACTCGAGCTGCCCCTTCCGCGCCTTTCGTGGCGTGAGGCCATGGAACGGTTCGGTACGGACAAACCGGACCTACGCTTCGGGCTCGAGTTGCGTGACGTTACGGAGGTCACGCGCGGGTGCGGGTTTCGGGTGTTCGAATCGGCCCCCCTGGTCAAGGGGCTGTGCGTCCCCCCCGAGCATGCCGCCCCCCTCACCCGCAGCCAACTCGACAAGCTCACCGACTTCGTCAAGAAGCGCGAGCACGGAGGCGCCAAGGGCCTTGCGTGGGCCCGCGTGGAGCCGGACGGCAGCCTCAAGGCGCCCTTCGCCAAGAATCTCTCGCCCGAGGCGACCGCCGGCATCGTGCGCGTCATGGAGGCCGAGCCCGGTTCGGTGCTCCTCTTCGTCGCCGACGACTTCGATACGGTCCACACGGCGCTTTCCGCCCTGCGCCTGCACCTGCGCGACCTCCTGGGCCTGCTCGACGAAGCCTCACCGTCGTGGCGGCTTGCCTGGGTGACGGAGTTCCCGCTCTTCGAGCGCACCGACGACGGCCGGTACGTCTCGGCCCACCACCCGTTCACGTCGCCGCTGCCCGAGGACGTGCCGTTGCTCGACACCGACCCGGCATCCGTCCACGCCCAGGCCTAC
This sequence comes from Deltaproteobacteria bacterium, assembly GCA_003696955.1. Taxonomy (GTDB): domain Bacteria; phylum Myxococcota_A; class Polyangia; order Nannocystales; family Nannocystaceae; genus J032. Next base: position 14,506 of record RFGU01000093.1, read on the forward strand.
GACCTCGTCATGAACGGCAACGAGATCGGCGGCGGGAGCATCCGAATCCATCGCGCCGACGTCCAGGCCAAGGTGTTCGAAGTCCTGGGACTGGACGAGGAGGAGAAGCAACAGAAGTTCGGCTTCCTCCTCGAGGCGTTCCGCTACGGCCCGCCCCCCCACGGCGGGATCGCCCTCGGGCTCGACCGCATCGCCATGTTGCTCGCGGGGGCCGAGAGCCTGCGTGACGTCATCGCCTTCCCCAAGACCCAGCGCGGACACGACCTGATGACCGGTTGCCCCACGCCGGTGGACGAGGCCCAACTGGCCGAACTCTACATCACCCACCGCCCGCTGCCCGGCCGCGACGATACGTGATGGCGCGTGGCCGCATGCTCGCGGCCGCCTGTGCCGCGGCGACCAGTGGTGTCCTCGCCGTCCTGGCCACGCCGGGGGAGTCGCAGGCCCTCTTCGCCGCATCCTTCTTCGTCCTCGTACCGCTGCTCGCCGCCATCGACGGCGCCGGCGTGCGCCATGCCTTCGTCCTCGGCCACGTGACCGGCATGGTGGCCATCGCGTGGGGCTTTTCGTGGATCTCGACCCTGCTCGAGCGCTACGCGGGCCTCCCCGGTCCCGCCGCAGCCGTCGTCCTGCTGCTCTTCGCCGCCGCCTTCGCCCTGCAGTTCTCGATCCCGGCGGCCGCCTTCGCCTATCTGCGAAGGCGCAGCGGATGCTCGGCCCTCGCCTGCTTCCCCGCGGCCTTCGCCCTCACGTCGGTGCTCTTGCCCACGATCTTCCCGTTGGACCTTGCCATCGTGTGGGCGGAGCATCCACGTTGGATCCAACTCGCCGACGTGGGCGGCGTCACGCTCGTGACCTTCGTCGTCGTATCGATCCATGCCGGGATCTACGACACGCTGCGGGCCGCCGCACGCCGGCGCGTCCGCGAGGCGCTCGTCCGCAGCGCTGCGACGGTGCTCGTCGCAGGCGCCGTCGCCGGCTACGGCACGTACCGCATGCACGCGATCGACGAGGCGCTCTCGGACGCGCGGCGCGTCCGATTCGGCCTCGTCCAGGGCAACATGGCCATCGAGGAGGTGTTCGCGCCCGGAGGCGCCGAGGCCATCTTGCGCAAACACCAGCGTGCCTCCGCCGACCTCGAGCGGGAAGGCGCCGAGATCCTGGTGTGGGGCGAGACGGCCTACCCCTTCGGTCCCTGGCTCGGCCGCGACCGCACCGAGGATCTGCCCCCCTCCCATCCCTACCGGATTCGCCGGGGCTTCTCGCGCCCCCTCGTGGTGGGCTACGTCGACGAGGCGCCGGGGGACCCGTTCCCGTGGAACACGGCCCGCGTCCTCCACGAGGACGGCCGCTTCGGCGACCGCTACGACAAGGTCTACCTGCTGATGTTCGGGGAGTACGTGCCCCTGGTGGACCCCGAGTGGTTCCAGTCCATGTTCCCCACGGCGTCCCACCTTCATCGGGGCACGGGGCCGGCCGTGCTGCGCGTCTCGGGCCTGCGGGCGGGACCGCTCATCTGCTACGAGGACGTCCTCGAAGGCTACGTGCGCGAGGTGGCCGACCTCGGCGTGGACGTGTTCGTCAACCTGACGAACGACGCGTGGTTCGGCAAGGGGCGCGAGCCCCACGAACATCTCGCCCTCGCCGTCTTCCGCACCGTCGAACACCGCCGGGCGATGGTCCGGGCGGTGACGACCGGCGTGTCCGCCCACATCGATCCCGTGGGGCGCATCGTGGCCCGCACACGCGTGACCGACCCCGCCGTGGAAGGCCCCCGACCGGCGGACACCCTGCTGGCCGACGTCGCCGTCGTGCCGGCCGGCACCCTCGAGACCTTCTACGCCCGCTGGCCGTTCGCCGCGCCGGTCGGATACGTCCTGTTGCTCGTGCTGTCGGCCCGAAGGAGGCGCAGCCGGCGGTCGCCGGACGGTGACACCCCCACCTGAGGGATGCCCGGCTCGTCCGTCGACCGCGACGCGACCGCCCCCGCCCAAAAACCCGTCGAAGCCTGCGACGCCTCAGGCGGTCGGTGCGGCCAGGTCCGCCAGGATCTCCGCCCCACCCGCCTCGAGCAGCACCTCGGCGAGGGCGCGACCGCCCTCGGCGGCCCGCTCCAACGGGCCGCTCCAGGTCGCGTTCACGCGGCGGCTCCCGTCGGGCATCACCACCATGGCCCGCGCCTCGACCCGATCCCCGAACACCTCCGCGAGGGCTCCCACGGGGACGTTGCAGTCGGCCCCGAGTCGGGCGACGAAGGCCCTCTCCACGGTCATGGCGACGGTCGCGACGGCGTCTGCGATCCCCGCCACCTTCTCGGCCACGAAGGCGTCGCCTTCGCGGGCCTCGAGCCCGAGCAGACCTTGGCACGGCGCCGGAAGGAAGGGATCGACGGGCAGGATCCGCGCCGTTGCGGGCACGATTCCCAACCGTTCCAACCCCGCCCGCGCAAGTACGACGCCGTCGACGGTCTCCCCCACCTTGGCGAGCCGGGTGGGCACGTTGCCCCGGATCGGCACGGGGGCGGCGTTCGGCACGTGACGCCGCAGGAGGGCGCCGCGGCGCAGGCTCCCCGTACCCACGGCAAAGCCCTCCGGCAGATCCGAAAGGGGCGTTCGTGCCATCTCCTCGCGCACGACGAGCACGTCCTCGACGGGCGCCCGCGCCACCGTCGGCAGCAACACGAGTCCCTCCGGCGGTCGTGCGGGCAGGTCCTTGAGGGAGTGCACCGCGAGATCGACGTCGCCTTCGAGCAGGGCGCGCTCGATCTCACGGACGAAGACACCTTTGCCTCCGATCTCGGACAGTGGCCGCGTCCGGTCGCGATCCCCCGACGTCACGATCTCGCACAGCTCGACCTCGAGCCCCGGATGCGCCGCACGCAGGGCCTCGGCAACGTGGCGCGCCTGCCACAGCGCGAGATCCGAGCCCCGCGTCCCGATGCGGATCCGTCGACGCGCCGTCACGGGGTCTCCGGCGCCTCCTCGGCGCGGACGAGGGCCTGCTTGGCCGCCTCGCCGGCCTCCACCTCGAGATCGAAGAGGCGGATCGCCGCGTCCACCAAGGCCGCCGACTCCGGCCCCGAGACGGCCGCAGCCCGGCGCAGCTCGGACAGGGGACCGTGCAGGATCTTGCCCACCACGTCGCGGGCGAGCCGTTCGACGGCGCGCGTCACCTCGGGATCGTCGCGCCCGATCCTCCGGATCGCGCGCTCGGCCTCGGCCTCGGCCACCTCGGTGAGCCGGCGCGAGAGCGCGGCGAGCACGGGCCCCACGGCCCGCTCCCGCACCCAGGCGACGTAGCGGGCCACCTCCTCGTCGACGATGCGCTCGGCCGCCTCGATCTCGGCCATGCGCGCCCGCTGGTTGTCGTGGACGATGCCCTGCAGATCGTCGATGTTGTACAGGTAGACCTGATCGAGATCGCCCACGTCGGCGGCCACGTCCCGGGGCACCGCGATGTCGATGAGGAACAACGGTTCGTAGCGACGGCGGCGCATCACGCTCCGCACGTCCTTGCGACCGAGGATCGGCACCCTGGCCCCGGTGCTCGTGACCACCACGTCCGCCCGGGCCATCTCGCCCGACAATTGCTCGATCGGAGCGGCCCGACCGCCCACGCGCTCGGCAAGGGTCCGGGCCCGCTCCGCGGACCGGTTGACCACCACGATCTCCCCGACCCCGGCGCTGCGCAGCGCGATGGCAGCCTGTTCGGCCATCTCACCGGCCCCGACCACCAGCACGCCGCGGCCCCCGAGGTCGCCGAAGATGCTGCGGGCGAGATCCACCGCCACGCTGGAGACGCTCACGGCCCCGCGCCCGATCCCCGTCTCCGTCCGCACGCGCTTGGCAGCCCGCAGGGCCATGCTCAGGCACCGGTCGAGGACCACCTTGGCCGTCCCCGCCTCCCGCGCGGCGTCCCACGCGTCCTTGACCTGACCGGTCACCTGGGTCTCACCGAGGACGAGGGAATCGAGGCTCGCCGTGACCCGAAAGACGTGGCGCACCGCAGCTTCACCGAGGCGGACGAAGGCGTGCCTACGGGTCTCGTCCTCCCCCACGCCCACCGCACGACCGAGCCCGCGCAGCACCTCGGCCGCGGCGCGCCCCGGATCGGCGGCCACCCCGTAGAACTCCACCCGATTGCACGTCGAAAGCAGCATCCCCTCGTTCGCGCCGGCTGCGTCCACCAGGGCCCGCAGGTGTCCGGGCACCGCGTCCGACGCCAGGGCGAAGCGCTCGCGCACGTCGACGGGCGCCTCGTGGTGATTGATGCCTGCGGCGAACACGTGCATGGAGCGGAATCGAGACCGGGCTACGATCGAATCCCGTACGACGCAAGCACCGCGAGTACGGCGGCGAAGGACAGGAGCGTGAGATGGGCCGCCCTACGCCCTCGCACGCCGAAGGACCCCCGCGCCACGAGCACGAGCACGGTGGCGACCCAGGCCCCCATGGCCAGCGAAAGTTCGAGCCTGCGTTGGACGAGCAGATCCCCGGGCGGGCGCCCGGTACGGTGGGCCGCATCCGTCACCCACAGAACGCCGGTGACGATGGCAAGGGTGAAGATGGGGGCGACCAGAAGGAGCAGCCGCACGTACAGGCGCTCGAGTCCCGCGAGGGACGTGGGGGTCGAGCCCGGCCGAAAGCGCTTGGTCCGCAGGCGCCGTTCGAGGCCCAGGTAGGCGGCCGCAACCAGGGAAGCAAGGGCGAATCCCGCCACGCCCAGCACGGCGAAGAGCACGTGGGCATGGGCCAAGGTCGCGCGGGCAGGCAACCGTGGCAACTCGCCGACGTCGAACACCATGCCCAAGCAGAGCCCGAGCAGGGCCAGGGATCCTGCCGCCGGCCCGAACCCGGCGAGCCGCCCGCGGGCCGAAAGGCCGAGGTAGCCCAGGGCGACGAGGCCGCCCATCAGGTCCACCGCCAGGTACACCGACGACAACGGGTCGCGGCCCTCGGTGCAACGGGACCCGACGAGCACCAGGTGCAGGGCCGCGGCGAGCCCGAGCACCAGTCGGGCCCAGCGCACCTTCGGATCCCGCGGTTCCGACGCGACGGCGAAGAGCACGGCAGCTGCGCCGTAGGCGAGGGCCGCGGCGATGAACGCGAGCACCTGCATGGACGACACGAAGTGTGCCCGACGCCGCCGCCGAGCGCACGCTGCGGCCCCGCCGACTGCGCCCTAGACGCGCCCGGGGGCCAGGGCCGAGAGCCCGGCCAGCAGGCGCCCCCACCCTACCCCGTCGAGGATTTGTTCGGTGCCGTCCGGCCCTACGGGAATGGCCAGGAAGCCGGGGATCACGGTGTAGGCGTAGTCCCCGAGGACCACCGAGGTCTCGTAGTGCTCGGCCCCCATCTGGGCGAGTTCCTGGGCGCTCTTGACCACACCGAGCACGTCGTAGGCGTCCACGTCCTGCCCGTCGATCCGATCGAAGTACACGGCGGGGTTGATGAACATCGCCATCGGCGCCCCGCCCGCGTCGAGGTGCAGCAGGTCGCCTTCGAGGCGGACGCGCCCGGCGCCGAGCCACTCGTCCACGAGGCCCTGGGAGACGAAGATCCGGGGCATGTTGCCGATGCTAGCCCGAATGGGCCGGCCCGTCCATGGCTTGCAAGCCGTTCAGGGCGCCCCCATGCTTCGCCCACACCCCCGGCCACGCTCGGCCGCGAGGAGCAGGAACCATGGCCTCGGACAAGATCAAACACACCACCGACGACAGCTTCGAAACCGACGTGCTCAAGGCCGACCGGCCCGTCCTCGTGGACTTCTGGGCCGTATGGTGCGGCCCCTGTCGGGCCATCGCCCCTCACCTCGACGCGCTGGCGGACGAACTCGACGGCAAGGTGGACATCGTCAAGGTCAACGTCGACGAGAATCAGCAGACGGCCATGCAGTATCAGGTGCGCTCGATCCCGACGTTGCTGCTCTTCAAGAACGGCGAGGTCGTCGATCGCATGGTGGGCAATCCCGGCAGCAAGGCCAAGCTCGCCGAGTTCGTCACGCGCCACGTCGCGTAACGGACCTCAGCGGCCGTGCCGCGGCACCCGTTTGGAGATGCCGCAGGTCACCTCGTAGGGCAACAGCCCGGTCCACCCGCACAGCTCGAACAGACCGATCTCCGCGTCGCCCTGACGTCCGAGCAGGGTGACGCGGTCGCCGGGTCGGACCCCCGGCACGTCCGTGACGTCCACCATGGAGATGTCCATGGACACGTCGCCGACCAGGGGGCAGCGCCGGCCCCGCACGAGCACCTCGCCCCGCCCCGAGGCAGCGTGGGGATAGCCGTCGGCATAGCCCACCGGCACGACCGCCAGACGCGAAGGGCGATCGAGGCGTCCGTGCCCGCCGTAGCCGACCCGCGCCTTCGCCGGGAGTTCTCGCACGTCCACCACCTCCGAGTGGAAGGAAAGCGCCGGGCGCAGGCCCGGCAGTGCAAGCTCGGCCCGCGGCGCCCCACCGTACAGGGCGATCCCCGGCCGCACGAGATCCAGGTGCGTCCATCCGAACCGGGCCAGGGCCGCCGAGTTGGCGCAGTGGAGCAGGGGCGGCTCTCGGCCGAGGGCACGGGTGACCTCCGGGACGCATGCCACGAACGCCTCGTGCTGGGCGCGGGTCGCCGCCTCGCCGTCGGCATCGCCCGCCCGGGCGAAGTGGGTCATGAGCCCCTCGACCACGATGGTGTCCCTGGCCTGGCGCAGCCGGTCGAGGAGCGCCGGAAGATCGGACGGCAACACGCCGAGGCGCGACATCCCCGTGTCCACCTTGACGTGGACGCGGACCCGGCCGCCGGCGTGGCGCAGGACCGCCGCATCGAGGCGATCGAGGTGATCCCGGGTCCACACCACCGGTCGCAGGCCAGTGGCCACGATGGCGTCCTCCGCACCTTCGGGCACGCCTCCGAGCACCACGATGGGCGCCGCGATCCCGGCCGCGCGCAATTCGATCCCCTCCTCGACGAGGCTGACCGCAAGCCCGAAGACGCCGGCCTCCACGAAGGCGCGGGCCGCGTGGGCAGCGCCGTGTCCGTAGGCGTCGGCCTTCACCACGGCCAGGATCCGGCGCGCCCCGCCGACGGCATCACCGACCACCCGCACGTTGTGGACGAGCGCGTCCCGGTCCACCTCGGCCCACGTGGGACGGACCGATGGGGGCGCCTGCACCGTGATCGGCGGGGTCGGTGGGGGAACGGGCCGCACGACCAGGCTCCTATATCACGACTGCGGCCCGCCGCCCCGGGGGCCATGGCGACGGACGAGGCACGGCCAGCCCCCGCCCGGATCGGCGAAGGGCGTGGTGGATTTCGTTCGGCCCACGGGTCTCACACCGAACGCGACGCCCGAGTCGGCCGGGGGCTTCCCCGGCCGTGGCGATCTCGACCGCGTCCGAGATCAGGTGGCGCCCGCGAGGAACTGGTCGGAAAGGACGAGGCGCCGTCCGCGTGCCGACAGGAGGCCCTCCCGGGCGAAGGCCGAGAGCGTACGGGAGACCGTCTCGCGGCACGAGCCCACCATCCGGGCCAGTTCCGTCTGGGTCGGCACCGGCGCGAGGACCCAGCCCTCGCAGGTCACCGCACGCCGGCCTTGCCGGGCCACGAGCCGCGCCAGGGTCTTGCGCAGGCGCTGCTCCACGTCGCAGAGCGCGAGACCGCTCGCCACCGCCTCGGCGTCGCGCAGACGGTCGTGGACCAGCCGGGCGAAGCGCCCGAGCACCTCCGGGCGCTCGCCGACCCACGCGCGCACGGCCGAGACGGGGATCTTCACCAGGTGGGCCTGGACCGCCACCAGCGCCGAGAGCGTCATCTCCCGATCGTCGAAGGCACAGGACTCGCCGAAGATCTCCCCGGGCCCGAGGCTGAAGAGGATGAGTTCCCGGTCCCCACCGAGGTTCGAAACCAGGTGCACCCGACCGCGCAGGACGACGTAGACGCCGTCGGGGGCCTCCCCCTGACGCAGCACCACCGCCCCCTGCTTGCGGGTCGAGCAGGTGGCGGACGCGACCAGTCGAGCGAGTTCCTCGGGCACTGCGGTCTCGAAGGGATCGACGCAGGCCAGGGCTTGGTCGAGGGGCATCCGCTCGAGGGGGATCGTGGGACGACGTCGGGCCGTGTCGGACATGTCCCCACCTATCAGCATGTTCCGTGCCAACTTCGTGGCACGGGGAATCCAACGGTTACAGTGCGGATCGGACGGTGTGATCCGGGTCGCAAGTTGGAGGTGCTGCATCCTGCACCGTGTGCTTTGGGACACAGTGGGTGCGTCGGGACACGCAGCACTTGCGCCCAATGCGCAGATGTGTCGGAGGGCGAGGCCGTGGTATCTCCCGCGGCGTGACCGACATCGTGGTCAACGGACGTTCGCGCAGCGTTCCCGAAGACACCACCGTGGCCGAGCTCATCGCGGAACTCGGCCTGCAGGCCGAGCACGTCGCGGTCGAGCGCAACCGCACCATCGTGCCGCGGGCCGAGCACGCCCGGACGGTCCTGCAGGACGGGGACCGGATCGAGATCGTGACCTTCGTCGGAGGAGGATAACCCCATGTCTCGAGACCCCATCGCCGCCCTCCAGACCGAGGACCCGTGGACCCTGGCAGGCAGGACCCTTTCCTCCCGACTCATCGTGGGGACGGGCAAGTACCGCTCGAAGGAGGAGACCATCGCGGCGCTCGACGCGAGCGGCGCCGAGATCGTGACCGTGGCCCTGCGCCGGGTGGACTTCGACAATCCCGAGAACGTGCTCGCGTGGATCGACCGGGAGCGCTACACCCTGCTGCCCAACACGGCGGGCTGCTATACCGCCGAGGAGGCCGTGCGGGTGTGCCGGCTGGCGCGGGAGCTCGGGATCGACCAGATGGTCAAGCTCGAGGTCATCGGTGACGCCAAGACCCTGCTCCCCGACAACGAGCAGACCCTCGAGGCGGCCCGGATCCTGTTGGACGAGGGCTTCACCGTGTTGCCCTACTGCTCGGACGACCCAGTGGTCTGCCGCAAGCTCGAGGAGATGGGGTGCGCCGCGGTCATGCCCCTGGCCGCGCCCATCGGATCGGGCCTGGGCATCCAAAACCCCCACAAGATCGCCCTCATCGTGGAGCAGAGTTCCGTGCCCGTGATCGTGGACGCGGGGGTCGGCACCGCCAGCGACGCCGCCATCGCCCTCGAACTCGGATGCACGGCGGTCTTGATGAACACGGCCATCGCAGAGGCGCGGGACCCCGTGAAGATGGCGCGTGCCATGCGCCTGGGTGTGGTCGCGGGACGTCTCGCCTACACGGCGGGGCGCATGCCGCGCCGGGGGATCGCCTCGGCCTCCTCGCCCGAGTCGGGGCGAATCGAATAGGCCCGCCCCCGTGGCCCGCCGGTGCCCGTTCGACGTCCTGATCGTGACGCCGCGGACTCGACCATGCCCGTGGGACGAGCTCATCGAGATCCTCGAAAAACTCGACGAAGACCTGAAGATCGCAGCCCTTTTCAGGTCCCATAACCTTCTACCCGAACCTCCGCCGCACGACCTTCGGGCAGGTGCGCCTCGTCCGCCGCACGACCTTCGGGCAGGTGCGCCACCACGGGCAGGTGCGCCGCCGGTGGTCGACGGCACCGTCTCGGCCGAAGACCTTCGCGCCGCGGAGGCCCTTGCACGGCTCGGGGTGCGGTGTCTGCGCTCCATCTCGGCGGCCACCGCCGTCGCTGGGGGGATGGCCCTCCCCCCTCCCTTCGTCGGCGTTCAGATCCGCGGCGATCCCGAGGCGAGCGTGATTCGCGCCGCTCGCGAACGGCTCGGGTCCGAGGCCCTCGTCGGCGGCTCGTACCACCTGCCGGTGCGGCCGCTGCCCGTCGAGGCCGACTACGCGGTCGTCGCCCCCGTCTTCCCCCCGCGCAGCGTGCCCGAAAAACCCCCCTTCGGCCTGTCGGGGCTGCGTCGATTCGCGGCCGCGCGCACCGTCGGACGACCGCCCCTGGTGGCCCTCGGCGGCATCGGCCCCGGGCGCGCGACCGCGTGCCTCGCCGCCGGCGCCGATGCGGTCGCGGCGATCACCTGTTTCTTGGGGCCCGCGCGAACGGTACGCCATGATGCCCCCGCGGTGCTCGCCGAGGTGGCGCGAGCCCGCAGGTCCGAGCCCCGTGTTCCTCCGTGATCCCGACGTCGAACGTCCCCTGCCCCGCGACCGGAGCTGGTCGTCGCGGATCGCCCGCGGCGTGCTGCTCGCGGGGCTCGCCCTCCTGGCCGTCCGGGCCACGGCCGCAACCGTGGTCACGGTCCGCGGCAACGGCATGGCCCCCACCATCGTCGATGGCGAGCCGATCCTGGTCCTCCGGGGCGCCACCGGCGTTCGTCCGGGCGACGTCGTCCTCTACGAACCGCCCCCGCTGCAGGTTCCCCTCACCCCGCCGCCGGACGGCGAGGACGAGGGGCATACCGGGCCGCGAGGCGGCGGCGCCCCGGACGTACATCGATCCATGCGCAATACGGCGGTGGTCGATCGCGAGGACCTCGAGGGCAACTGGTCGAAGGTGCGGAAACGAAGCGGTGGGATCGTGGCGACGGTCCGGCGCAAGGCCCTGCGGGTCGGCCGCGTCGTCGCGGTGCCCGGCCAGACCGTGACCTTCAACGTGCCGGACGTTCCCCTCGGCCTTCTCGTCGACGGTGCGCCCATCGTCCGCAAGCCCGCCGCCCCCCTCGCCCTCGCTCTGCCGGCCGGCCCCGACACGGCCGTGACCTCGCCCGAACCCGTCCCCACCGCGTACGAGACCGTCGGCGACCGGCGCTTTCGGGTCGTCCTCGAGCGCGGCCACGAGATCGGCTTCAGCGGCCTCGGCCTCCCGCCGCCCGAAGACGGTCCGGTGGAGATCCCCCTCGACGGCTACCTCGTCCTGGCCGACAACCGGGAAGAGGGCGCGTGCTGCGACTCGAGGGCCCTCGGCGTGATCGCGTCCGAGGCCATCGAAGGTCGCGTGCTCGCCCGCCTCCTCGCCCGCCGCGGCGCAACGCCCGGCCTCGACCCGAACGCCCGGGGCTTTGCGTGGATGCCCTAGCCCCGCCCGGCGAGACGTACCGCGGCACCTTGACGGACGCCCACGCTCGCCCTAAAAACCGTCCCCCACGACGCCGCTTTAGCTCAGTTGGTAGAGCAGCTGATTCGTAATCAGCAGGTCCGCGGTTCGAGTCCGCGAAGCGGCTCCACGCCATCTCCCGCCGCCGGTGGCGCCTCACACGATGAGGACGCGGCCGATGGCGACGAGCATCGAACCGACGAAGATGGCCAAAAGGATACCTGGAATCATCGTTGCCTCCTTTCCAAGAGGGACAACGCCGGAGGCCATGCCGTCGTTTCCGACGCAGCGGCGCCGAAGGGCCGAAAGCATCACGAGGTGGGGTTCGCGTGCTCGGGTGCGTCGGGCACGACGAAACGATACCCGACGCCGCGCACGGTCTGGATCGACGCAGCAGCGACTCCGAGCTTCGCCCGCAGTCGATGCACATGGGTGTCCACGGTGCGGGTCGCCAGATCGGACGCAAGCCCCCACACGTCCCGCAAGAGCACTTCCCGCGGCTGCACACGACCACGGCGCTCCATGAGCGTCGTCAACAGACGAAACTCGAGGGCGGTCAGCTCCACCTCCCGTCCGCCCACGTAGGTACGATGAGCGTCGAGGTCCACCTCGAGGGCACCGACTCGTATCACCTTGGACGGTGCCACGGCGCCGCCGGTGCCGGCGCGTCGCAACAGGGCTTCGGCGCGCAGTAGAACCTCACGAGCACTGAAGGGCTTGGTCACGTAGTCGTCCGCCCCCACCTCGAACCCGAGGACCCGGTCCATCTCGTCGCTGCGGGCGGAGAGCACGAGAATCGGCAGGTCCCGAGTGCGTTCGTCGGCTCGCAGCCGAAGGCACACTTGCGTGCCCGTCACGTCGGGAAGCATCAGGTCGACGATGACGAGATCGATGCCGCCGCGCTCGAGCCGCTCGAGGGCGGCGCGTCCCGTCGTGACCGTCTCCACCTCGTAGCCGGCCTGACGAAACACGTAGAGGAGAGCCTCGAGGAGGTCCACTTCGTCGTCGACGAGCAGGATCCGTCGCTTCATGCCGCCCCGTGGCTACTCGCCGTGTGCAACGAGCCCGTGACGACGCGGAAAACCTCCCGTGAAACCGCCGGACGGTGCACGCGACGCGCGCCCCGCTCGCCGCATCCGCGGTGCGCCGCAGCCGCTCGCGCGATCTCCCCGGTCATCCCGAGTCCGCCCGACCGCGAGGATGTCACACACCCGAAACATCCGAGCCATCCGTTCGAGACGCACCCCGGCCACCTTCTCGGCGGCCATGTACGAGGCCTTCGATCATCCCAGGCGTCAAGGCTCCTACTTCGAGCGACGACCCGTCCTCGGGTACGGCGTCGCCATCGTGCTCTACGGCCTCGCCATCGCGTGGGGCCTTTCCCGAAAACCGCACGAGCCGGTCGTCGAGGTGGAACTCGAGCCCGAAATCAAGGATCTGTCCCCCGCCTCAGAGCCTCCGCCCGACGACGCCTTCGAAGCCCCCCCCATGCCCAAGAACGTCCCGGTCGAGCGTGTCGAGACGCCTCGCCGACGACCTCGCCCGAAGCCTCCCACCGAGCGGCCGACACAGGCGCCGGACACCTCCGACACACAGAAGACGGTCGAGGTTTCCGCAGGTGCCCGGACGGGCGATGGGGCGCGCGGCACCCGAAGGCCCCGATCGCCCAGCAAAACGAGGCAGACAGCGGCCGAGTCCCGCCCAAAGTCCAAGGAGCGCCCCAAGAAGAAGCGAAAGGTCCGCCGCATCGCGGATCGCCCCGCCGAAGCGTCGCCCCCCAAGCCGAACCCCGGAAACCCCGTCCCCGTCTACCCGGCGGCGATGCGGGAACGGGGCGTCACCGGACTCGTGGTGCTCAAGCTCAAGATCGACGCGACCGGCAAGGTGCGCGGCGCCCAGATCCTACGGGTCGAAAACGACGCCAGCGACGAAGAAGAGAAGAAGCGCTTCGACGCCCTGATGAAAAAGGCCGTCATCCGCGCCGTCCGTCATTGGACGTATACCCCCGCGATGCTCGACGGCAAGCCCATCGAAACCGGTCACATGGTGACCATTCCGTTTCGCCTCACGACGTGAGCCGAGACCGTCGATTATCCGCACCGAAGAAGAACGAAGGACACGAAGACCATGGAACTGTCTCTCATCGAAATCTGGAACAGCATGGGGCTCTTGGCCCGGGCGGTGGCCATCATGCTCGTCGGGATGGGCCTTGCCTCCCTCGGCATCGCGATCGAGCGCATGCTCGTGCTCCGTCGCGCCCTGGCGGATTCGGCGAGGTTCGCGAAGTCGGCCCGCCCCCTCCTCGAGGCCGGCGACTACGACACCCTGCTCGACCTCGCATCCGGCAAGGAGTTTCGCCGCACTCCCCTGGCCCGGCTCACCCGCCATGCCGTGGAGACCTATCTTGCCGCCCGCCGATCCCGACACGGCCTGCCCCCGGCCGAACGCGTCAAGCGGGAGCTTGCCCGCCAACTCGAGATGCTCTCCTCCGATGCCCGCAGCGGGATGGGGTTCTTGGCGTCGACGGGCTCCACGGCGCCCTTCATCGGTCTCTTCGGGACCGTGATCGGGATCATCACGGCGTTCCAGGGGATCGCCGCGGCGGGCGGCGGTGGGATCGCGGCCGTGTCGGCGGGTATCGCCGAGGCGCTCATCGTCACCGCCGTCGGTCTCTTCGTCGCCATCTCGTCCGTGCTGCTCTTCAACTACCTCACGGCTTCCTTCAACCGACTCGATCAACTCCTGCAACACGCCGCCGGAGAGTTGCTCGACACCCTGGAAGGGGAACATGAAGACACCGTTCGCCAAGGATGATGCGGGCGACATCGTTCCCGTCATCAACGTCACCCCGCTCGTCGACATCGTCCTGGTCCTCCTGATCATCTTCATGGTGGTCCTCCCCTCCATGCAGGACGAAGGCCTTCCCATCGAGATGTTCAAGGTCGAGGACGCCGACGAATTCTCCTCCGACGGCCCGGAGCCCATCGTGATCACGATGACGGAGGACGCTCGCATCCTCGTGGGAGACACCGACGTCCAACCCGATCGCCTCCCCGCCGCCCTGACCCGAGCCGTCGATCGCGCCCCGGGCGCCCGCATCCTGCTGCGCGCGGATGCCCGCCTTCCCTACCGCACCGTCCGAGAGACGTTCCGCATCGTCCAAGACGCCGGATTTCGCGGCGTTCACCTTGCCGTTGGCGTCGCCCGCAAATGGTCGGAGACACCGAAGGAGGGAACGTAGACCATGGCCATGGATCTCGGCGGCGCCGAAGGAAAGCACACTCGGCCGGAGATGAACGTCACACCGCTGGTGGACGTCGTCCTCGTGCTTCTCATCATCTTCATGGTCCTGGCCCCGGTGCTCACCCGCAGCTTCTTCGTGCGAGTCCCCCCCAAGGAGGAGGATCCGCAGGAGGAGACGGCGGCCGTCGATCCGAACGTACCGGTGGTCCTCGGCGTTCACGACGACGGCTCCTTCGACGTCAACGGCCGCACGGTCGACGAGCGTGAGCTTTCCGGCTACCTCCGACGCGTCTTCAACGCACGGCCGGACAACGTCCTCTACCTCGACGGCGCCGACGACGTGGCCTTCGCCAAGGTGATCGAAGCCATCGATCTCGCGCGTCGGGGCGGGGCGGCCCCCATCGTCCTACTGACGAAGAAGCTGCGCTGAACCTGCACGCTGTCCCCCTCCAGACGCGGTCGGTCGATCCACCGAATACCGCGCACAGGAGCCGTACATGTACACGACGATTGCTCTCTTGTCGCTCGCGGGCACGACCATAGCGCCGGCCCAGCCGACCCCCGGCGACGATCCCTCCGGGACGCGGACCTACCACGGCCCAGCGAGCCCGACGGACACGGTGACGCCGAACAGCGGCGCGGCCGAAGACCGTCCCACGGAGCCTCCCGATGCATCGGAGGCCACCCCGCCCCCCGCGGACGAGATCGAAGCACCGGCCCCCTCCGCTCCGGCGCAGGATGCCGCTCCCGACGAGCCGGAGGACGACGGCTTCTTCGTAGAGGACCTCACGGGGGACGAGGAGGCCGCGGCGGAAGCCCTCGGTGTCGAGACGCAGAAGGTCGCCGGTCCGAAGGGGGTGATCACGGGCGTGGTCCGCAGCGCCACGGACGGACGCCCGCTCATCGGCGCCACGGTGGAGGTGCCCGATACGAAGTTCTCGGCGAAGACCGGGGTGGATGGTTCGTTTCGCCTCGAGCTCCCCCCCGGCACGTACGTCGTGCGCATCCGCGAGGACACCCATGTGCCGCGCGTCTTCGAGGGCGTGGAAATCGAGGCCGATGCATCCGAGCAGCTTCGGGTCGAGCTCGTACCGATGAAAGGGGTGGGCGAGACCGTCGTGGTCGAGGCGGAGGTCGCCAAGGAGAGCGAAGGGGCTCGGCTCGCCCAACGGCGCGAGGCGGTGGAGACCCGCGACATCATGAGCCGCGAGGAGATCGAGAAGTCCGGCGGCGGCTCGACGAGTACGGTTGCCCGACGGATCGTCGGCGCCACGGTCATCGACGGCAAGTACCTCTTCGTGCGCGGCCTCGGCCACCGCTACGGCAACACCCTCCTCGACCGCGCCCGGGTGCCGAGCCCCGAACCCGATCTGCGCACGATCCCCCTCGACGTGTTCCCCTCGGCCGCGCTTTCGGCCATCAACATCCAAAAGACCTTCACGCCGGACGTTCCGGCCGACTTCACGGGTGCCTCGACGCAGCTCGAGACCCGCGACGTCCCCGATGGCTGGAGCTTCGGCGTATCGGCTTCCATCGGCGCCAACACGGCGACGACGGGGCGCGAGTCCGTTGCGAGCGTCGGGTTCCCGGAGGACGCCCTCGCCTTCGGCAATGTTCCACGGCGCCTGCCCGACGTGATCCCCGACGACACGCGGGTGAACCGCAACGAAGTCGACGAGAACTACCGGCCCATCTTCTCGCCCGAACAAATCGAGCGTTTCGGCGAGTCCTTCTTCACCGTGACGAAGGTGGACCGCAAGAAGGGCCTGCCCAACTTCGGTGCAAAGCTCAACTTCGGCTACGGCGGCGACGTCGGCAAGGCTGGAAAACTCGGGTTCCTGCTGGCCGCGACGTACGGCTACCAGACCCAGACCTTGCGCGGCAGGCTTCGACAATTCGGTCTGGGCGCCGACGAGGCCCTCGTCACCCAGGTCGACTACGATACGCTCCAGACGACCCGCACGGCCGAATGGTCGACCCTCGGCATCGTCAAGTGGGACGTAAGCGACGATCACCGCGTGGCACTCGACGCCCTCTACACGCGCAGCGGGGAGGACGAGACACGCTACTTCTCGGGAAAGGCAATCACCGTCAGCGGCGCGGACCCGGTGATCACGACCCGCCAGCGTTACATCATGCGTTCGATCCTGCTGACGCGCTTGGGCGGCCGCCACACGTTCCCCAAGGCCAAGGACTTCACCCTAGGGTGGTTCGGATCGTACGCCCAGGCCCGCCGGGACGACCCGCACATGCGGGAGATGCTGTTCACCCAGGCGAATCCCGATGCCCCCTACCGCTACGATGCCGGCAACGACGCCGGGAAGATCACCTTCCTGGACCTGGTGGACCACACCGAATCCGGTGCCCTGGATCTCTCCCTGCCGTTTCGCCAGTGGTCGGGGATCGAGGGCAAGGTCCAGGTTGGCGCCCGGGTGGAGGGCAAGCAACGCACCTTCGGCGTGCGGCGCTTCACGTACCAGGTGGTCGGCACGCTCGTCGACCGGATCCCCGATGGCACGGGCAACGTGATCAACGACGCCACCATCGGTGGAGGCCCCGGCCCCGGCGAGACTCAACCCTTCTTCATCCAGGAGACGACCCGCCCCAACGACAACTACCGGGCGTCGAACGAGATCTACGCTGGCTATGCGTCGCTCGAACTTCCTCTCGTCCGGTGGTTCAAGGTTGCGGGCGGCGTCCGCTTCGAGGCCAGCGACATCGATCTCTCGACCTTCGACCCATTCGACCCCGATGCCGACGAGGACTCCGCCCGCCTGCGGGATCGGGACTTCTTCCCGTCCGTGTCGCTCATCTTCTCGCCGACCAAGCGGCAAAACGTGCGGTTGACCTGGACGCGCACCATCGCCCGGCCGGAGTTTCGCGAGCTCGCCCCCTTCACCTTCACCGACTTCGTCGGCGGATTCGATGTGCAGGGCAACAAGTTCCTGCGCAGCACGCGGGTGTGGAACGCGGACCTGCGTTGGGAACTCTTTCCTTCGGCGGCCGAGGTCGTGGCGATCTCGGCGTTCTACAAGTACTTCGACGCCCCCATCGAACGCGTCGCCGCTCCGCGCATTCCGCCGCTCGCATCCTTCCTGAACGCCGACTTCGCCCAAGCCGCCGGTGGCGAACTCGAAGTGCGCAAGCACCTCGGATTCTTCGCCCCCCGCTCCAAGGACGACGAGGCCGAGGCGCGCAGGGCACGGGTACGTCGGGTCCTGTCGGACTTCTCGATCGGGGCCAACTTCGCCTACGTGTGGTCGCAGGTCCGCTTGCCGGAGGAGCGCACCTGCGAGGACGCCGACGAAGCCTGCAACTTCGAGCAGCTCTTCGACGTCTCCACGTCGCGAAGGCGCCCCCTCCAAGGGCAGAGCCCCTTCGTCCTCAACGTCTACCTGGCCTACGACCGCACCGAGTCGGACACCCACGTCCGGCTGCTCTTCAACACGTTCGGACGCTACATCACGCAGGTCTCGGGGCTGGGCCTGCCCGACGTCTACCAAGAGCCGGTCCACGCCCTCGATCTCGTGTTCCGCCAGCGTCTCTACGACGGCCTGTCACTCTCCCTTTCTGGCACGAATCTGCTCGACTGGCCCATCCGCTGGAAACAAGGCGACGAGATCGCGCGGGAGTATCGGCGCGGAGCGACCTTCACACTCGGATTAGGGTGGTCCTTGTGAGCGCGCCCCCCCGCCGCTGCACCGAAGCGACGATGTCACCGATCGTTGACCTCGGCGTGCGCCCGCCGTGACTCGGAGCGGCCAGGGTGCCGCCCGACGGAACCCGCGGCCCGGACGGCCGCGGCCATCCGAACGCCAACACCGACATCATGCATCTCTCCTACAGGAAGGCCATCCACATGGACCGCAGACAGATCACCCCCCTCTTTCTCGCCCTTGCACTCGGCACGGTGGGCTGCAGCGACCCCAACGACGCCGAAACCAGCAACTCGGCCACGTCCGGAGACACCTCGGACGCCACGACCGGCGGCACGTCGGACACCGCGACGTCCGCAGATACAACGGGGACCACGACCTCGAGCAGCACCACGAGCGCGGGCACCGACAGCGGTACACCTGGAGACTGCGCCGACCCGACCGATCCGGCCGCATCCAAGATGGGCCTTTCGGGCGAGATCACCTCGGACACGACCCTCACGTGCGACACCATCTGGATCCTCGAGGACCACGTCTTCGTGCGGGGCGCCGTTCTCACCATCGAGCCGGGCACCACGATCCAGGGCTTGGGCGGCAGCGCCCTCGTCATCGACGTCGACGCCCGGATCGAGGCCGAAGGCACGGCCGACGCCCCCATCGTCATGACCTCGAATCAACCGCCGGGCTCCCGCAACCGTGGCGACTGGGGCGGTTTGGTCCTGCTCGGCCAGGCGCCGATCAACCTCGCCGGCGGCTCCGGGCAGGCCGAAGGCTTCGCGAACCCGCCCACCTACGGTGGCAACGACCCGTCCCACGACTGCGGCACCCTACGGTACGTGCGAGTGGAGTTTGCGGGGTTCGAGATCGCCCCGGGCTCGGAGCTCAACGGCATCACCTTCTACGCCTGCGGAACCGAAACCACCGTGGAATACGTCCAGTCGCACATGGGGGCCGACGACGGCATGGAGATGTTCGGCGGATCGTTCATCGCCAAGCACGTGGTCGTGACCGGAGCGGCGGACGACAGCATCGACTGCGACCAAGGATTTCGCGGCAAGCTCCAGTACGGCCTCGTCGTGCAGGACCCCGCCCTAGGTGACAACGGCTTCGAATGGTCGAACCAGGGCACGGACTTTACGGCCATGCCGCTGACCGGCCCTGTCGTCTCCAACTTCACGCTCATCGGTTCGGGCCCGGGCGGCGACAAGTCCAAGGGGGCGACGTTCAAGGAGGGGACCGAAGGCTTCATCCACAACTCCATGTTCGTGGGCTTCACCAACGAAGCCTTCCTCCTCGCGCACCCGGAGACCCAGGCCGTGGCCGAAGGTGGTGGAATCGTGGTCACGCACACCTTGTTCTTCGCCAACGGCACGCCACAGTTCGACACCGACGACGGTGCGGCGTGGGCGCCCTCCGACTTCGAGAACTTCGTGCTCGACGCGAGCAACGCGAACCTCGACGGCACCGACCCGATGCTCGCGTCCACGGAGTGGCCGAACGTCGATCCGACGCCCGCAATGGGATCGCCGGTTGCCGGTGCCGGTGCCGACGTGGGCGACCCCGACCTCGAGCCCACCGACTACATCGGCGCGGTCGAACCCGGCGCCACCGAGGCGTGGTTTGCCGGTTGGACGAACTTCTCGCCGAACTGAGCGGGCGGAACGAAGCAAACGATCCACCCCACGCGCCGGCGGCGTCCGAAGATGCCGTCGGCGCGTCCTTCGTTCACGAATCGTCGCTTCGATGCCCGAATCGATCGGCG
This sequence comes from Deltaproteobacteria bacterium, assembly GCA_003696955.1. Taxonomy (GTDB): domain Bacteria; phylum Myxococcota_A; class Polyangia; order Nannocystales; family Nannocystaceae; genus J032. Next base: position 34,211 of record RFGU01000093.1, read on the forward strand.
ATCCAGCGGCCGAGGAAGCGCACGAGAGCCGACGCCGCCTCGAAGCCGGCGAGGGCGAACGTCCCCTCGGGAAAGGTTCCGACCGCGGCGGGCTCCCACGGCCCGGACGCGGGTCGGGCGGGCGCCGAGGCCCGGAGGTCCTCGGCCTCGCGACGGGCGGCGAGCAGGAGCCCTCCGGCCCGTACGAACGCCAGCACGTCCTCGAGTTCGCGGGCATCGAAGAAGGTTCCGCATCGGTCGCAGGCGTCCACGACCACGCCCGAGATCCTGCCGAAGTTCCGCCGCGCCATGAGTTCCCGGCACGAAGGGCACCGGCGATAGGTGACGGGACCGCCCGACGTGCGCAGCTCGAACCGGGGAACCGAGCGCGGATCGATGGCGCCAGGCACCGCCGCAGCCGCGGCCTCCTCGACCAGGGCGTCCATCGTGGGCTTGGGGGCGAAGCATCCGCCGCACCGTCGGCAACCGTGAAGGGAAAGCCCCTCGGGCCGACGCCGATTGGGAGCGACGGCAAACGAGGCCATTTCGACGCCCTCCCCGCAAGCCGGGCAGTCGAGGGGCGAGGCATCGTCGGCCGTCGCGGTCGCCATGGCCACGCCGCACGCCGGACAGAACGACGCGCCCCCTGCCACCAACGTCGCACACCCCGGACACCGCAGGCTCGAGCGCGGATCCGGCACGCCGAGCGGGACGAGGGGCGTGCCGCAGAACTCGCAGGGCACGGCCCCCGTGTGCCCGTCGGCATGGGCGGGCGCCCCACAACCGGGGCAATGACGCGGTCGGACGCGGCGCATGGGCCGCCGGCGAGCCTAGCACGGGCGAGATACGGCGCCCCGCGGGTGCCCGCTGCCCCCACCCCCCTTCAGGCCGCGAGATTGCGCACCGGCCACCGCGGCATCGCGGCGCGCAGGAAGTCTTCGGCCAAATCGGGCGAACCCACCTCGGCGTGGATCGCCCAGCCGAGGGTTCCCGCGACCTCGCCGCGGCGACCGCCGGAAAGGATCACCGGCTCCCGCGGAAAGCCGGTGCACGCCCGCACCATTCGCGACACCCCCTCCTCGACGCCCTCCCCCCGTACGAGCACCGAGAACTCCTCCTCGCGGGTCCGGCCCGCGACGTCCTGCTCGCGGACGGTGCCTTCGATTCGCCGGGCGATGGCCGCGCAGTATGCTTCGACGTCGGACTCGGGCCAGTTCTCCCTCAGGTGCTCGAACCCACGCAGGCGGAATCGGACGATCCCGATGCCGGCCGAGGGAGCGCGAAACGCCCCGGCGAGGTCGATGGCTCGCTGGACCTCGTCCAAGAAGGCCTCACGGGACAAGAGCTCGGTGATCGGGTCGTAGCGCCGAAGGTCGTCGAGAACGTCCCGCTGCCAATCCACCTGCTCCGAAAGGCGCGCCCGATCCCGTTCGAGGGCCGCCACGATCCGGGCCCCACGTACCGCCACGGCCACGGAGATCGGGGTCACCTCGCGGGACCGCAACCACACGATCCGTCCCGCGGCCGCCCGCCCCGGGGCGTCGGCGACGACGACCAGGGGCTCGTGGGTCCGCCGCTTGGACCTCTCCGAGACGAACCTCCGCCCGGGGAGATCGTCGAGGGCGAACACCACCGCGTCCTCGGGGATCCCCGCCTCCGCGCCCGGCCGCAAGAGTCGCGGGGGCCGGCCGAAGACGGCCTCGAGCGCGCGCGCGAGAGGTACGGGAATCGCCGCCGCCGCGACCACGGGCACGCCCTCCTCGAGCAGGAACGGATCGGACGATTCGATGGTTCCGGACACGGACGCTCCATCGTCCACGGCGACCGCCGCCTACAGAGGCAAGCTCCGGCCCATCCCCCGCCCGCCGGCCGAATCCGGGCCGCCGAGCCCCGACGCTGACCCCCGTGGTGGGCTCGCGTGGGCGAGCCCGCCTCGGACGGAACGCCGGCATTCTCGGTCACGAGAACCAGCTTGCCCACGGTGTCCCCCGACTCGAGCCGGCGATGGGCGAGCGCCACGTCCTCGAAGGGCAACACCGTCACGGGTTGGGCGGCGAACCACCCGCTTTCGACCCCTTCGCCGAGGCGCGCCGCGCCCTCCGCGAGCAGGTCGGTGGCGTCGAAGAGGTAGCTCAGGTTGAACGCGAGGACCGACCGGTTCGTGGTCGTCATGTCGAGGGGGGAGAAGCGCGGGGTCCGGAGGTACTTCCACGCCAGCGCCAGCGGATTGGGCCGTCCCCGCCCCTTGGGCAACATGGAGTGGAATCCGTAGACCACGAGCCGTCCCATGGGCGCGAGCAATCCGTAGCTGTCCCGCAGGGTATCGACGCCCGTGGCGTCGAGCACCACGTCGAAGCCGCGGGGGGAAGCCTCTCGGGCACGCCGCGCCCAGTCCTTCGTACGCACGAGGACCTTCGTCGCCCCCATGGCCCGCGCCACCTCCACCTTCTCGGGGCGGCCGACCAGCCCGATCACGCGGGCGCCCGCCGCCTTCCCGAGGGCCGCGAGCATGCCCCCCACGCCCCCTGCCGCCGAGTGCACCAGCACCGACATGCCCGCTCGTACCCCACCGAGGACGTGCAGGCCGTACCAGGCGGTGAAGAACGCCACCGGCAGGGCCGCCGCGCGCGCGGCAGGGAGCCCCTCGGGCCGGACGAAGGCCTGGTGGGCCGGGACGACGACCTCCGTGGCGTAGCCGAAGAAACGGGTGACGGCGTAGACGGGTTCGCCCACGCGACCCGGGTCGACGCCCGGTCCGGCCTCGACGATGCGACCTGCGACCTCGAATCCGGGCGTGATCGGATAGCCCACGTAGTGCCGCGCCGACGCATAGAGGCCCATCCGCGTGACGCAGTCGGCGTAGTTGACGCCGATGGCCTCGACGGCGATGCGCACCTGTCCTTCCTCGAGTCGCGGACGTTCGACGTCCTCGAACTCGAGACGCTCGTACCCCCCTGGCCGGCGAACGACGATGCGACGGAACCGGCTCATCGATAGGGTGAGGCGGAAAGTCGCAAGGCCGCGGCCTCGAAGCGATCGAGTTCCGCCGCCGCCCGCCGCAGCGCACGGTGCACCACCGAAAGGCGGGGCCGCCGCGGCAGGAGCGCCCCCGCGTAGGGATCGTCGGTCCGCTCGAACACCGCCTTCTCGAGCACGAGCCGCTCGAGGGGCCGGGGATCGTAGCCGGCCTGCCAAAGCCGCATCTTCACATCGCGCGGAAGGGCGTAGACCCCGTGGACGAACTCCCACAGGGCGTGCCGCGCGCTCGCGATGGCGTGGTCGTAGGCTTCGAGCGCCCCCCGCGACCAGGTCGCGCCGAGCCCCAGGGTCTCGAGCCGCCGTGCCTGGGCCGCCAGCAGCAGGCGGGCGATCCGCTCCTGGTCCACGAGGGGACGAAGCGCGGGCAACACGCCCGGGGTGACGAACGTACCGGCCTCGAGGGCGCGCGCATCGGCGTGCAGGGCATGGCGCAGCCCGAGGTGCGCCCGCATCCGGGGCACGGCCACGGCGGCCGCCCCCGCGAGCGCACCGAGGGCGATGGCGGTGGCCGTCTCCACGGAGACGAACATAGCACGCCGTCCCGCTCCCTCGGCGGACGCAGACGTCCGGCGGGGCTCGACGACCGTGTCGCCGTCGAGCCCACGACTTGCGCGTCCCGCGGTTCTTCGCCACGGTGCCGAACGTGGTCGACGATCCCCACGCGCCGGCGGGTGCCCTCGCCGGCCTCAAGGTGCTCGAGTTGGGCCAGTTCCTCGCGGCCCCCTTCGCCACGAGCATGTTGGCGGCCCACGGGGCCGAAGTGATCAAGGTCGAGGCCCCGGGCAGCGGCGACCCGATCCGCAGATGGCGCCGGATGCACGGCGACACGTCCGTGTGGTGGTACGCGATCTCCCGCAACAAGAAGTGCATCACCTGCAACCTGCGCACGCCGGAGGGCCAAGACCTCGTCCGCCGCCTGGTGGAAAGCGGCATCGACGTCGTCGTCGAGAACTTCCGCCCGGGCACGTTGGAACGCTGGAACCTCGGATACGAGGACCTGCGCCGCGTGAAGGCGGACGTGGTACTCGTTCGGATCTCGGGATACGGGCAGACGGGGCCCTATGCCTCGCGCCCCGGTTTCGCCAACGTCGCCGAGGCCTTCGGTGGCCTGCGTCATCTGACCGCCGAGCCGGGCCGCCCCCCGGTGCGATCAGGCCTTTCCCTGGGCGACACGATTGCCGGACTGCACGCGGCCTTCGCCGCCCTCGCGGCGATCTACGAGCGCGACCGCAGCGGCCAGGGACAGGAGGTGGACGTCGCCCTGTACGAGTCGGTCTTCAACCTCACCGAGAGCCTCCTGCCCGAGTACGACCTCTTCGGCCACGTACGCATGCCCACGGGGGCAGCCCTCGAAGGCGTGGTCCCGAGCAACAGCTATCCCACGGCGGACGGCAAGTGGGTCGCCATCGGCGCCAACGCCGACGGCCTCTACGTGCGGCTCATGGAGTTGGTCGGACGCCCCGACCTTGCGACCGACCCGGCGCTGGCCACCAACGACGGGCGCGTGGCGCGGGCCGACGAGATCGACGCGGCCATCGCCGCCTGGACCCGCGCCCGACCTCGGGACGACGTGCTTGCGGCCCTGGTGGACGCCGGGATCCCCGCAGGGCCGATCAACGACATCGCGGACATCGTCGCCGACCCCCACGTGCGCGCCCGCGGGATCGTCGACCGGGTGACCCTGCCCGACGGCACGCCGCTTTCCATCGTGGCGCCCCTGCCCCGCTTCGGCCGCACCCCCGGCAGGACCGAGCACCCCGGCCCAGCCCTCGGCGAACACAACCGCGAGGTCTACGGCAGCCTCGGCCTCTCCGACGAGGACCTCGCCGAGCTTGCCGAGCGGGGCGTCGTCTGACGGGGTTCACCGGCGACGACGCCGCAGCCCCGCGACACCGAGCAGCCCGAGCACGAACCCTGCCGCCCCGCGATCCGAGGGGCCAAAGCGGCACCCGCAGCCATCGTCCCCGGACGCCTGGCCGACCCCGTCGGTGCCGCCGGTGCCGCTCGTGCCGCCTTCGGTGCCCGCACTTCCACCGTCACCACCACCGTCACCGCCGGTGCCACCCCCACTGCTCCCGGTGGTCTCCGGCGGCGGGGGCGGTGGCTCCATGTCCACACCGAATACCACCGGCGCCGAGACGGCCTCGTTGCCGGCGTAGTCCCTCGCCCGGGCCGTCAGGGTGTAGATGCCCGGCGGAAAGCTGGCGTCCCACTCGTAGGGGGCGAGGAAGTCGCCGCCGCCGGGCACGTCGGCGCCCCCCACCTGCAACGTCACCGACTCGATGCCCCATCCGTCCCCGTCGTCCGCGGTCGCCGAAATGGTGATCGACGCCTTTCCCGAGTCCGGGTCCGACGTGAACATCGATCCGTCCGCCGGCATCGTGATGGTCACGGTCGGCGGCGTGTCGTCGGGCTCGGCACCGAAGGGCTGGCCGCACGACGACTCGAAGCCCCCCAAGGGGCCGCCGCTGCATCCTTCGGCCCACGATCCGTACCCGCTGCCCGCGTCCATCGGGAACATCCCGCAATCCGGCCCAGGGTTCCAGGTGCCGTCGGCGTCGTGACAGGGCGTAAGATCGATGCCCGTCTCGGACTCGAACCACTCCATCCCATTGTGCATCATCGAGTAGTAGCCGCCCGTACCGCACGCGCCCCCGTAGGAGGTGATGCCGAAGACGCGCCAACTGCCGACGCCGGACTCGGTCGGTAGCTTGATGAACACAGGCCCGCCGCTGTCGCCTTGGCAGCTGTCCTTGCCGTTGCCCCCGATGAAGGCCTCGTTCGTCACCGAGTTGATCGTCGTGGTGACCTCGCGCTTGATCCCGTAGGGGCCGTTGTCGGCGTTGCCGAAGCCCACGATGGTGACCTCGGCGCCCGGTTGCAGGACGTCCGTCTCGCAGCCCATCAGGGGCGGCACGATGGGGATGTCGAGTTGCGGCTCGGCCAGCTTGCAGAACGCGAAGTCGTCACCGTTGCCGGGCCCTCCGCCCGGGTACGTCTTGCAGTACTCCACGGGGACGTTGCGGGCCACACCGCCGTTGATGTTCTCGCCGAACTGGATCGAGCTGTACCCCGTGCCGCAGTGGGCGGCGTAGATGACCACCTCGGGATGGATCAACGTGCCCGTGCAGCTTCCCTGCAGGTTCACCGTCGTCGGCCAGCCACACGGTTCCACCTCCGTGCCTCCGTAGATGCCCTGGGGCGGTACGTCCAAGGTAAAATGTGTCGGCGCATCGTCGGCCGCCGCCGCCGGGGCAACGAGTGCGAGCGTCACCGTGGCGGCGGCGAAGGGCGCACCCAGCATGGGGAAGGGGCGAAGGGCGAGCATACCCGTCATATCCCATGCACATACCATTCCTTCAATGTGGTCAGACGAAGGGAAATCTCCTACATCCCCCCCCCCCCTGATCGACGGCTGCGGCCGGGCCTTTTCCCGGACGGCGTTTCGTCGGATGATCCGTGGTCCATGCCAGCCCGATCGACCACACCACCGCCGTCTCGGGGCCGCGGGCTCGCACGCGGCGCCGCACGACTGCTCCTGCCCGTCGGGTTGCTCCTGGGCTGTTCCGCGAGCCTGTCGGCGGGCACGTCGAAGGGACCGCCCCCGCCGCGTTACGTCGCCAAGATCGTCGTCGCCGACCTCGAGCCCGACGCCCAGGCCCGCCTCGAGACGTACCTGCAAGAGCGCGGCTACCACGACGTCGAGATCGGGAAGGAGAACGGGCAGACGGTGCTCGTGTTCGAGACCGACCGGCACGTGGCACAGGTCGAGCGCGATCTTGCCCGCCTCGAACAACCGTCGCTCTCCATCGTCCGCCGGGGGTATGTCGTCGAGTACAAGGCGGTGGACACGATCCCTCCGGAGATCAAGGTCCTCTATCCCGAGGCGGACGGCAGCACCGTCGTCACCGAGCAGCCCGTAGCGATCACGGTCGAGGTCCCCGCCCCCGACACGGCCGAGGTCCGCATCGCCGGCAAGCCCGCCGAACGCGTCGGGTCGAGCCAGGTCTACCGCGCCGAGGTGCCCCTCGCGGAGGGCAAGAACGAGATCGAGATCCAGGCCACGGACGAGATGGGCAACGTGGGCACGGCGCAGGCCGTCATCACCCTCGACACCACGGCGCCGGCCATCGCGGCGCGGATCAAGATCATCGTCGAAGGCGACGTGGAGCCCGGAAGCACCGTCCTCATCAACGGCGAGGTGGTGCCCGTGGACGACAAGGGCCACTACGAGCACGAGATCCGCGTGCGCCCCGGACAGAAGGAGATCGAGATCGTGGCCATCGACGAGAGCGGCAACAAGAGCGTCGAGAAGAAGCCCCTCGGCCTGTGACGATGCCGACTCCCACGGCGGCCCGGCGATGCGGGCCCATCGTCTGCGCTGCGCTCGTCGGCGGACCGCTCGCATGCACGGGCGAGGCACCCGCTTCGGGACCCGATCCATCGGAGATCCCGGACGTGCCCGCGTGCAGCCCCGTGCGGGACTGGGATCCGGCGGCCGCCGCCTTCGAAGACGACGTCCTCGAGCGGATGGCGTCGTTGAGGCGGCAGCGCCCCGTCTGTCCCGGCGCGACGTGGCCGGGCCCGGGGGACCTGCAGGTGGAAGACGGGGCCCTGACGTGCGCGGCGCGGATCCACGCCCTCGACATGGCGACCGAGGCCTTCGTCGGACACGAAGGATCGGACGGTTCGACGCCGGAGGACCGGGTCGCCCGTACCGGTGCCGTCTTCTTCGCCGTCCACGAGGCCATCGTGGCGGGCGCCCCCTCGCCCGCAGCCGCGGTGGATCTGCTGGCGGGGGATCCCGAGGACTGCGCGGCCATGGTGGGCCCGACGTTCGACCGTGTCGGCGCCGGATACGCTCCCGATCCGTCGGGCACCTCGTCCGGCTACCTGGTCGTCGTCTTCGCGGCGACCGCAAGCCCGGGCACGACGGGCGGCAGCGAAGGCTCGAGCGGCGGCTGAGACGTCAGGCAAGCCTGCGACGACGGCGGCCGAGGCCGGCCAACGCGACGGCGGCCAAGAACACCCCACCCGCGCGGTCCGAAGGCGCCGACGTGCAGCCGCATCCACCACCCTCCCCTTGGGCTCCGCCACCGTCCGTCTCCCCGCCGGCGTCCGTCGCCGTCCCCGCCCCTGTCGTCACGGCCGACGTGTCGCCGGCCGAGCCGTCCCCACCGGTGCCCGTGCCCCCGGCCGTGGCCGTCGTGGGGCCGCCTCCGGTGGTACCGGTCCCCGTGGTGGCACCCCCCGAATCGCCGCCTGTGCCCCCCGTATCCCCGCCGGTGCCGCCGCCGGCGTCGCATTGCTTGAACCCCTCCTGGATCGGCCAGGCGGGCACGCCGGGATCGCGGAACTCGTAGGCGCCCACGTCCACGGCCCCGTCGTCGCGAGGCATGCAGTCGAAGTCCTCCGCCGGCACGGCGGCGGGGTCGCCCGCGTCCACCAGCGGCCCGCCGGCGGTCGGGTAGAAGTTCCATGAGAACGCATCCTGCACCGCAACGTCCACGTCGCCGAGGTCGAAGGTGCCGCCGCCGACGCCCGCGACGCCGCCC
>RFGU01000018.1 GCA_003696955.1 Deltaproteobacteria bacterium
GGGCCACCCCGCCCCCCTCCACCGACACCCGGAGCGGAAACGGATCGCGGGGCCTTACGTCGGCGTGGGCGCGGCCGACGTGGATCTGCGGCCCCCCGTCTCCCAGGGCGATCCGGCCGTGTTCGAAGTCCACCCCCACGGGCCGGCCGGGGATCCGCTCGGCTCGACCGAGCCGCCCGGTCAGCACGACGGGTCGGCCCCCGACCGCGTGACCGATCCGCAGTTCGATGCCCTCGACCACGACGCGACCGATCCCGCCGGCCGACTCGCCGCGCCGACGACGGCCTTCCTCGGCCCGGGTGGCGCGCCGGATCGCCTCGGACAAGTCGTCGAGGTCGCCTTCGACGCGCCCGCCCACGACGTGGACCGACGCGACCTTCGGCCGCGGCGGCAGCCACGCCGCCATCTCGATCCGTGCCGCGATCTCGTCGAGGTGCGCCAGCCCTTCGATGCGCACGTCCTCGAAGACGACCCGCCCGTCACGCCACGCGACGCGCCCCACGGCAGCCTCATGCCCGGTGCGGTCCTCGAGGACGCGCACCGCGCTTTCGGCCACCCAGCTCGGGCCGCGCCAGACGGCGAGTCCCCCACCCACGACGCAAAGCCCCAGCAGAAGTGCCGCAACGTACCCGAACCACCGCGGGATCCGCGACCGGCGGGGGGCCGGGGACGAACGCGACGGGACGGCGGGATCGGCGTGCGACATGACGGCGGCGCGCTGGACCCTTTGGATCCTCGCACGCCGCTAACCTAGCAGCCCGGCGCCACGCGGGCGAAATCAACCGCGCTGGCCGCGGCACCGAATGGCGAAGAGCAGCTTGCCGCCGTTGTAGCTCGGGCCGCCGAGCAGGAACACGCCACCGTCGTCGATGGCATAGGTCGTCTGGACGAGCGTCCGGTCTCCCGAGCGATTCGACAGGGCCGCCCGAATGCGCAGCCGCTTGGCGTCGCCGCCGAGCAGCGTAAGGCCGAGGTTGTGTCCCGTACGAAACGCGGCCTTGGTGGGCGTCTTGGCCGCGATCACGACGTCCTTGCGCTCGAGCAACCGAAAGCCCTTGTACGCCGCAAACTGGTCGTCTCGGAGCTCACGCTCCAAGAACGACAACTCTGGAGGAATCGAGCCGTCCCCCTGCTTCGTCAGGTGCACGGCGTGCAGGTCGCACTTGGCCTTCTGGACGTCCGCCGCCATGGCCGGCCGCGCGGCCACCACGGCCAGCACCGCCGCCAGGCCGACGAGCGACGATCGGCGCGTCCAACGAGGGGGCTCGAAGTGTTTCGTTCGACTCGTACGTTTCATCACAGGTCCCGCTCCGTGTCGACGGGTTCGTCCTCGCGAACCCAGATGACGGTGGTGGTGCCTCGGCGACCCTCGATGCGCTCGATGCGGCCGCTGCTGCCCTGGAATTCGATGAACTCGACCTCCGCCTCGTTGGAGGCATCGTCCTCGACCGTCGCCGCGGCGAGTGCAGGCGGCCCACCGGGGGTCGGCGCCGCGACGGGCTGCGCCACATCCCCGGACGGAACGCCAGCCTTCGCAGGCGGTGGCTCGGGGGAAGGCTCGGCCTGCGCGGGAGTCGGCCGACCCGCGGCCACCTGCGTGTCCTGCGCATCCCGTGGAGGGTCCCGCAGCGCGAAGAAGAGGGCGAGCGATGCGACGGACACCCCCGCAACGGCGAGCGCAGGACGCGCCCATGCGCCCCCCCACCATGCCCGCAGTCGAGCTACGAGCCCCGTCGACTCCGGCGCAACCTGCGCATCGATCTCACGCTCGATGGCATCCCAGATCTGCTCGAAGCGGGCGTCCGGAACGTCGTTCGCGTCGGCTTCGAGCACGGCCCGCAGCGCCGTCCCGAGTTCGTCGATCGCCTCCGTCTCGCGCGCGAGCTTCGGGTCGGCGCGCAAGGCGGCCTCCACGCGAGCGGCATCCTCGGGCGGAAGCTCGCCGTCGTGGTAGGCGCTCAGGGTCTCGGGTTCGAACGACGGATGGCTCATGGCACGACCGCCTCCTTCGACGTCGTGGCCCCCTCGGTTGATTCACTGCCGCCGTCGCCCGCTCCCAACACGATGCCGCGCGCCTCGAGGGCCTCGCGAAGCTTGCGGCGAGCATGGTGCAGCCGGCTCATGATGGTGCCCTTGGGTACGCCGAGGGCGTCGGCCATCTCGGCGTAGGACATGCCCTGCAGCTCCCGCAGGACGATGACGCTGCGGTGGATCTCCGGGAGTTCGTCGAGGGCCGCCCGGAACGCGTCGCGGATCTCCTTGCGTGCGACGGCCTCGTCCGGGCTCGTGACCCGGCGCAACCCCGCCGCCCCGCGCTCGGCGGCGGGTCCGTCCTCGTCGATGCGCGTGCGCTGCTCCTCGAACGAGCTCGCCCGATGCTTCTTGTTGCGCCGGCCGTGGTCGATGCACAGGTTCGTGGTGATCCGATAGAGCCACGTGAAGAACGAACTCTCCCCCTTGAAACGCGGCAGGGAGCGGTAGGCCTTGATGAACGCCTCCTGTACGATGTCGAGGGCGTCCTCCTCGTTGCGCACGATCCCGAGGGCGACCGCGAACACCCTGCGCTGATGACGCCTGAACAGCGCCTCGAAGGCGCCTCGCTCGCCTTGCTGGGCGCGGGCGACCAGGATGCGGTCGTCGGTCGTCGTGTCGGTCACGGGTCGCTCCTGCGGGCGGCGCGGCGTCTGCACCATGGCCGGCGCCGAACTCGCACGTCTTTCTCCTGGATGCGTCGGGTTATACCCTTGCCGGCGTGCCCCGTGCCACGACGTCGCCCGAGGGGGGGCTGCTCGAGTCGGTCGGGAGGGCTCGCCGGCGGGGAATTGCGCTCTACGCGCGAGACGCCGTCCTCGATGTGCTCGTCGGGGCCTGGATCGTGGTCAGCTGCGCAATCGTGGCGACGGCGGCGACGGGCCGAGGCGATCTGGCGCGGTCCATCGCCCTGATCGTGGTCGGGGGCGGGGCGGCCGGCGCGTGGTGGTTCGTGCGCCGCGGGATCCGCCAACGCTTCGGGTCGGCGGGACCTTCGGGCCTGCGGACCACGGCGCGCACGATTGCGCGGGCGGGCCGCCATCGCACCGGCACCGGGCACCCGATCCCCCGGGATCTCCGGGAGGAACTCGAGGCAGCGGTGGAACTGGCGACGGCGCCTCCTCTCGGTGCGGAGGCCCTCGCAGCGGCCTACGCACGCCGCGTGGCCGTTCGGCTGTCCCGCAACGGTCTTGCCCCCTCCGACATGCTCCGCGTCCGTGGAAGTTTGACCCGCCTGCGGATCGTCGGGGTGCTCGTCGCCGCCTGGGCCCTCGGCGCCACCATGCCCACCATGCACGAGGCCGCCCGCAACGTGCTCGAAGGCATCGATGCACGGCCACCACCGCCGCCCGAGCCCCTGTGGACCCACCTCGAACTGCACCTGGCCTATCCGGAACACACGGGCCGCACGCCGCGCGTCCTCGAGAACCCCACCGGAGCCTTCGCGGCCCCGGCCGGCACGACGGTGACCCTGCGGCTGGTGCCCCGCACGGCCCCCGCTGCAGGGGCCGTTGCCGTCGCCTTCGAAGGCGCCGAGGCGCTGGCGAGCGAAGCCGCGACGACGACCGTGCTCGAGCGCACGGACGATGCATGGGTCGGATCGTTCGTGCTGCGTGGCACCGGTTCGGCGACCGTCGTGCTCTTCGACGACGACGGGGACGCCCTCGGCCGCTCGGCCCCGATCCGGTTCAAGCTGGATCCCGACCGCCCGCCGGAAGTGGAGTTCGTCGATACGGCCGAGGACGACGGTGCGGCTGCACGGGCGGACGACGTGCGGGAGGTGGCGTTTCGGGCGCGCGACGACTACGGCGTCGCCACGGCGAACCTGGTCTACGAGACGAAGGACGGCCCACCCCAGCGGCTTCCGATCCCCCTCGAGCGCCCGGGGGCGCGGCGTTCGACCACCGTCTATCGTTGGGATCTGTCGACGATCCCCGTCGGCGAGCGGGCCGAACTCACCTACTACGTCGAAGTGCGGGACAACGACCCGGGCCTCGGCCTCGACCCCTTGCCGGATCCTCCGGGCAAGGTCGCTCGAACGCCGCCGCGCAAGCTCGTGGTCGAGGACGACGATGCCCGGCACGCGCGCAACGTGGCGAGCCTCGCGCAGATCCGGGACGCCGCGGTGGACCTGCTCGCCGAACGTATGATGCTGGCCGAAGACGCGCCGGCCCTCGCTCCTGAGGTGGCCATCGGTCGGTTGCGCACGGCCTTCCTCCACGAAGAGGCCCTGTTGCTCGACCTGGCCGCACTCGTCGATGCCTATGCGGTCGATCCCATCGCCGCCGAGCGTCGCAACCGAGAGCTGGCGGCGATCCACGCCCGCCTGCGCAAGCTGCACGAGAAGGAGGCGAAGCTCCAGGCGAAGATTCCGGCCGAAGGCCCCCTGCCCGTCGACCGCGCCGCCCGCCAGGCACCTGCGCTCCTCGCCCACGACCGCAGGATGGTGCCCTCCCTCGAAGACGAGGTCATTCGACTCGACGATCTCCTCGATGGCGAGATCCTCGAGCGCATCGAAGCGCTGCTCGCCCGGCTTCGCGCCACCCAGCGCAAGATCGTCGATCTCCTCGAACAGTTGGCCGCGGGGGACACCTCAGTACGTCCAATGCTAGACGACCTCATGCGGCGCCGGCGGGAGGACCTTGCGCGTCTTTCCCAGGCCCGGGCCATGCTCGGCCGCGAGATCGACGACGAGTTCTTGAACGAGGACGCACTCGAACTGTTGCGGCAGCTCGAAGAGGAGGACACGAGCCGCAGCCCCGAGGCCGAACTCGAACGCGCCCGGCGCCAGCTCGCGGAGCTTTCGGGCATGCACGAGGCCGTTCAGGACCGTCTCGGGCGCGACGCCGGCGAGACCTCGGCCCTTTCCGCCGAGGATCGCGCTCGCATGGAGCTTCTACGGGCCCTTTCGCGCATCGAAGATCGCGCCGAGGCCGCGGAGGCGTCGCTACGCGAAGCCAAGCGAGCGTACCGCAATGCCGCCGACATGCCGGCGGTGTCCGAAGCCGACCGAAACGCCATGCGGGATGCGGCCCGCAAGCTGCGCGCACGCATCGATCGCGTCGACGACACGGAGCTCGGCCGACGTGGACGTGCCGCGCTCCTCGAGGCCGCGGAGCTTGCACGACGCATCGAGGAACTCGCCGACCGAAAGACGACCACGGTCGCAGAGGCATACGATGCCGCTCGGGCCCTGCACGACGCCCTCGGGCGCGCCCGGCTCGGTGCGGAGGACGGCTCGCCCCCTGCACGACGGCTCGATGGCATGCGGCGCACCTCGGGCAAGCTCGTCGAACGGCTCGAAGGCGGCCTGCCCCCCGCCGAGCAGGTCCTCGATCCAGCGAAGCTCGAGGCCGTGGACGAGGTGGCCGGCCAGGCCCAGGGGGTCGACCGGGAGATCCGCGACCTGCTCGACTCCCGTACGGCCGATCCGTTGCCGGAGGAGGGGCGCCGTGCCCTACGCAGGGCCCTCGGCGAGTTGGACGGCGTCCACGACGCCGCACGCGAGCGCCGCATCGACGAAGGCATCGCCCGGGCCCGGCGGGCAACGGCCGAGGTGCGGCGGGCCATCGACAGCCTGCGCCGAAAGAGCCCCCCGCCGCCTGCCGGTTCCCGTGGCGAGGCCTCCACATCGGCCGAACGGGACCGATCGTTGCGGGATCTGGTGATGGAAGCCCTCGAGGGCCACGACCGCGAACGGCTCGGGGAACGGGTCGAACGGTACTACGAGGAGTTGTTGCGATGACGCGCCACGGTGCAGTTGCCACGGCCTGGATCGGCCGCATCGTTTTCGCAGCGTTGCTCTTCGGCATGCCCCGCGGTGCGCCGGTCCACGCGGCGTCGCCCCGTGAGGCCTTCGAGACCGCATTGCAACGGTGGGACCTGGATGCGGCCGAGGCCCGCGCGGCCGAACTTACGGCGCCGGCCGAGCGGGACTTCGCCATGGGCATGGTCGCGCTCTACCGCGGTGACTACGTCGCCGCGCGCGACCGACTCGCCCAGGCTGCGGCCCGCGCCGAGGGCACGCCCCTTGCGTCTCAGATTCAACGCTACCTTCAAATTGCGACGAACGCTGCGTCCATCTTTGCTGCCGGGCCACGCATCGAGACGGAACACGCCGACCTGCGCTTCGCCTCCGACAAGGACGTGCTGCTTGCGGCCTACGCCGAAGACGCGCTCCGCATCGCGCTTCCACGCCTCGAAGCTGTCGTGGGGGTTCGACCGTCGGCCCCCCTGCGCATCGAGTTCCTCGACGATCCGGCAAAGCTGGCCCAGGTCACGGAACTTCCCCTGTCGGCCGTCCGTACCACCGGGACCGTGGGCGTCACCAAGCACGGCAGGATCGTCATGGTCACCCCTCGGGTGATGCTGCGCGGATACCCGTGGATCGACACCCTCGTGCACGAGACCGTCCACGACCTGCTGGTACGGCGAACCGGTAACCGCGCGCCGGTCTGGCTGCAGGAGGGCCTCGCCAAGTTCCTCGAGACCTCCTGGCGCAGCCCGGAGCCGCCACCCCTCGACCCCGCGGTGGCCCACCTCCTGCGACGGGCCATCCAACGCGACGACCTGGTGACGTTCGAGGAGATGCATCCATCCCTGGCCCTGCTACCGAGCCAGGAGCGGGCTGCCCTCGCCTATGCCCAGGTGGAGACGATGATGGCCGTACTCGTGGAGCTCCACGGCCCCGCCAGCATCGACCGCCTGCTCGATGCCGTCGCAGCGGGCCGTCCCGCCGAAGAGGCCCTCGCCGCAGCCCACGGTGCATCGTTCGACGACTTTCTGTCCACCTGGAAGAAGACGATGCTCGCCCGAACCCGCAACGCCCGACCGGGTCGGCTGCCCTCGCGGAGGTTCCGCAGTCCCGACGACCCGCCCGACGTGGACGCGGATCTGCTCGGGGACGCCTTCTCGGCCATGGGCGGCGGCAAGGCACGCAAACATGCGCGCCTCGGCCAGTTGCTCGAGCGCCGGGGGCACCTGCGGGCGGCGGCCAAGGAGTACGAGACGGCGCGCCGCGCGGGGGGACGAGCCGCGAAGGATCCCCAGCTCTATCGCCGTCTCGGTCGCGTCTACCTCGAGCTCGGCCGGCCGGTGAAGGCCGCCCCGCTCCTCGACACGGCGCTGGCGGCCCTGCCCGACAATGCGAGCCTCGCCGCCGACGTGGCCGAGGCCAAGCTCGCGGCCGGCGATCTCGAAGGGGCCCACGCAGCCGCCATGCAGGCCATTCGAACCAACCCCTTCATCGGACCGGTGCACTGCGTGCTCGCACGGACGCACCCCGACGAGCAGCGGCGCGCCGAGGAGCGCCGACACTGCCGGCCACGATGACCTTCGTGCCTCGGCACCTGCGCCCGGGATGCGCGGCGGTCTTCGGCGCGCTCGCGCTGCTCGCGGGCGCGTGCGCGCGGCCGGCCGAGCCTGCGCCGCCTCCCCTGGTCCGCGAAGCGCCGGCACGTACCGCGAACATCGAGGTCGCCTTCGACGGAGGCGCCGACACCACGACGGTTCGCTGGTGCTTCGACGGGCGCCCTCCTTCCCTTCGGCTACGAACGCGACGACAAGCGCGGGCCACCGTGGCCATCACGGACGATCGGGGCCACGATCTGCGTACGCCCCGGGGAGATCGGCTGGATCCCCCCACGCCGCTCGCCGGATGCCTCGTGCACGTCCTCGAGACGGCACCGCTCGTCCGCGAGCGGGACGGCGCCGGCGGCGATGTGCTGCTCGCCGTCCACGACATGTTCCTACGGCCGCATCCGCTGCCCGTCGAAACGCACGTACGGTTTCGTACAAAAGAGAATCTATACGTGACGACCGCCTGGCCCCGGACCCGCGACGGGCACGGCTTCCACCCGGCCCCGTCGGTCCACCGTTTTCCCTCCTACGTCGCCGTCGGCCCGCGCCCGCCTCGAACAATTCGGCTGTCCGGCGGCACCCTGCGCGTGCGTTCCACGGGTGGGGCCCCGGGCGAAACCGCTCCGGCGGTGACCGCCCTCGCCGAGGATGCCGCCGCCTCCCTCGTCGCCGTCTACGGCACGATGCCGCGCTCTACGCTGGCGCTGTTCCTGCGCCCCTCCCGTTGGGGAGGTTCCGTGGGGTTCGGCCAACTCGTCCGCGGTGGTGGGGCAGCCGTCGTCCTCCACGTCTCGCCCGACGCCTCGCCCTCGGCGCTCGTCGGTACGTGGACGGCGACCCACGAGTTCATGCACGCGGCCATGCCCTTCGCAGACGACCCCTGGCTCGGCGAGGGCATCGCCTCGTACTTCACGGAGGTCGCCCGCACGCGGCGGGGCCATCGCACCGAGGCCGAGGGATGGGCGGCCCTCGATGCGGCCTTCGAGCGGGGACGCAGGCGGGGGCGAGGTCTGTCCCTCGAGGCGACGAGCCGCAGCATGCACGCCCTGTTCGCCTACCAGCGCGTGTATTGGGCGGGGGCCGCCGTGTGTTTCCTGCTCGACGTCGAGATCCGCCGGCGCACCGC
This sequence comes from Deltaproteobacteria bacterium, assembly GCA_003696955.1. Taxonomy (GTDB): domain Bacteria; phylum Myxococcota_A; class Polyangia; order Nannocystales; family Nannocystaceae; genus J032. The sequence continues at coordinate 8,516 of RFGU01000018.1, forward strand.
GAACCGCGAGGGGCTCGACGACGCACTGCACACGCTGACCGACCTGCTCGACGCGCCCCGCACGATCCCCTGGCACGAGATCGTCGGGCGCTTCGAGTCGCGGTACGGCCCAGGATTGACGGATCTCGTGCGCACCCACCTTCGACGACGAAGCTTCCCCGACGTGGAGCCCGCCTACGCCTTCCTGGGGATCCGGCGCCGCGACGGGACGATCCACCTGGACGATACGGCCGAAGGGGCGCAGATCCGCCGCAGCATCATGGCTCCGCGCGAAGGCCCGCGCGCCATGGCGTCCGGATCGGATCCGGCCGAGTCGGGCCGGACACCGTCACCTCCCTAGGCTGCCTCGTCCGATCCACCGTGCCGTTGGGCTCGCTCCATGGCCCGCTTGAACGCGCGATCGACCTGGCGAATCAGCCGACGCAGGCTCTTGGAAATCGAGGCCGCCTGGTACACCGCCACGCCGGCCTGGACGCCGGCTTCGGGCGGGCCGACCCGGTCGACGATGATCCGAAGACCCGCCGCGGTCGCCTGGATCTCCGACGGCTCGGGATCCGTGTCCGCCATGGGCGTCGCCCCGACGATCTCGGCCAGGGCCACGGCCACCGACTGCACGGCCCGTCGCAGGGCCGATTCGTCCACGCCGGGGGCGGCGCGGCCGTGGGTCACTTCGCCGTGCTGCAACAAGAAGGCACCCACCACCTGGGGCATGGCGGCGATCTTGGCCATCTTGGCCACCACCTGGGGGAATGCGACCGCGAGCGCAGCGTCCACCCGTTCGAGGTGGCCGCGCCCGTCGCCGTCGCCGGGATCGACCGGCGCCACGAGCCCCGCATGGGTGCCAAGGATCGTCCTCGGTGCACCCGTGCGACCGCAGAGGAAGCGCACACGGACGTCCTTCCACGAGAGGATCTCCCGGGCGGCCTCGACGCCCACGCGCCGGCCGGCCACGGCGTGGATCACCTGCCCGCCTTCGAGATGGAAGCACCCGTAGTCCGGCGCGTCGTCGCGCCAGAACACCAACACGCCGTCCTCCCGCGCCCGCAGCCTCAGCTCGAGCAGCTCCGCCGACGAGATGCCGCCGCACGTCCCCGTGGCCCCTGCACCCGAAAGACGCCGCCGGGTCAGACGTTCCACGGTGGCCGGGTCGGCCGGCCAGGCGACGATCCCGTCCACGCCGAGCCGAGCCGCACGCACCAGCGTCTCTCCCCGCGGGCGCTTGGCCGCGCCGAGCACGACGAGGTCGGGAAAGCGTTCTCGTAGGCGCACCACGGCGCCCTCGGCATCCGGTTCGTCGAGATCCACCAGGGCCGATACGCCTTCGTCGTTGGCCGACGCGTCCCGGTCGAACTCCCGATCCCCCCGCACGACCACGAGGCCGAGGGGGGCGAGGGAGGTCCGGAGCCGCGCGACGTCCGCCGGAGCGAGATGGGTTGCAAGTAGGGCCCGCGACATTGTTGCCTCCGTGATGCCCGTCGGACATCGCCCCGCATCCACCTGCGCTTGAGCCGTCGCGGTCGGCCCACGTCGGGACACGCCGGGCGCGGCATCCGGCGATGCCGCGAGTTGGCACCTTCCTTGCTCCGCGAGCGGGGCGTGGCTTCGCCCCCGACGCCAACCGCCGCCCCGCCCCCATCCGGTACACCGGTCGTGTGGGCCGTCGGCGGTGGCAAGGGTGGCGTCGGAAAGAGCTTCGTCAGCGTCCACCTGTCCACCGCCTGTGCCCTGGCCGGTCGCCGGGTCGTGCTCGTCGACGCCGATCTCGGGGGCGCGAACCTGGACACCCTCCTCGGTTGCCCGCGCCCGGCACACGATCTCGGCGACTTCTTCGCCAAACGGGTGGCGACCCTCGACGAGGCCTGCGTGACCACGGACGTGCCGAACCTGCGCCTGTTGGCCGGCGACGGCGACACCCTCGGCGCGGCCAACCCCCACCACGCCCAAAAGCTCAAGCTCATCCGCCATCTACGGCGCGTCGAGGCCGATCTGGTGGTGCTCGATCTCGGCGCCGGCGCCACGTTCAACGTTCTCGACCTCTTCCTGGCCGCCGACGAGCGGATCTGCGTCACTCAACCCGAGCCCACCGCCCTGCAGAACGCATTCGCCTTCCTCAAGGCCGCCACCTTGCGCAGCCTCGAGAAGCACACCGGCACGAAGATCCGCCAACGCGTCGACGGTTCGGTGCGCGCGCTCTCCGGCGGCGCGTCGCCCTTGAAGGAGAAACCCGTGCGCCTCGTCGTCAATCGAGCACGCCCGGCCGAAGGACGGAGCGTCGCCAATGCCCTGGCGGACCTGGCCAACCGCTTCCTCGGCCTCCACGTCGTCCTCGCCGGCACCGTCGGCGACGATCTCGCCGTACGGGGCGCCGTTCGCCAGGGACGACCGCTCTTCTTGTCCCATCCAGCGAGCCCCGCCGCCGCGGATCTACGACGCATCGCAACGAGTCTCTTGGAACCGTGCCGACGCACGCCGTCGCAGGTCGCCATGGGGATCAACGAGTCTCTCGTGGTCGACGGCCTCACCGTTCACCTGCAGACCGAGGACCTCGGCGAAGGCCAGGGCGCCGTGGTCAGTCAGGTGTTCCGGAACGACGGGGCCGTCCTCTACAGCCGTCGCACTCCGTATTCGGACGCCTTCTTCGTCAAGCTCTCCGTCTCACCCCAGGACCGGGCGCGGTACCACCATGCGGCGATCCGGCGCGCGCTCGCGACCGGCCGGATCCAACTTCCGATCCGGAGGACGGCATGATTCCGGCCGCGGTCGTCCCGTTGGCTGCGGGGCTCTGGGCGGGCGGCGTCACGGGGAGCCTGCCGCCGGCGGACAAGCTCACGGTGACGGCGGCGGCAAGCTCGGGCACCGGTGTTGCCGTGGCCTCTCCGGGAGGGGGCACGTTGAGCGGCCGGGCTCCCGTGTTCCTCCGGGCCGAGGTCGGCTTCATCCATCCCCAGGCACGCTGGCTCGAGTTCTCCCCCGGCATCTGGATGGAGGTCGAGGGGCGCGTGGGCTTCGGCATCGTACCCCGGCTGCGGGCCCTGTTGCCGGGGCGCCGATTCTACCCATATGCCACCGTGAGCGTACCCGTGGTGGTCGCCCCCTATAGCCTGTTGGGCGTCGAGGCCGGCTTCGGCGCGGCGTTCACCGTCCATCGACACCTCGCCCTCACCCTCGAGACCACCGCCACGACGTTCTTCTGGGGTAGCGACCTCATGAAGGGGTCCATCCTGGCACGCTTCGACGCCGGTCTCGGCGTACGGGTTCCGTTCTGATGCTCTTGCGACACCTACCGTGGGTCCTCGTCGGCGTGGCCGTCGCCTGCCGTCCGGCCGAGTGCCTGCGACAGTCGGACTGCCTGGGAGGAGAGGTGTGCAGCCTCGGGACCTGCACGGTGCCCCCCGCCGACACGGACGCCGGTACGGGTTCGGGGACGAGCGCGGCCACGGGGGGAACCCAGGGACTCGTCGGTTCGGGCAGCGGGACGGGCACCGGCACCGGATCCTCCGGTGGCACGGCGGGTTCCACGGCCGGGGCGACGGGAGCGGCGAGCGGGAGCTTCGGGAGCACGGGAGACACCGGGACCGCGGGCTCCGACACGGGCACCGGGGACACGGGGGGCGCCGTCACGACGGGTCCCACCTCCGGCACCTCCTCCACCTCGGGCGCGTCGTCGTCCACCACCGGCACGCCGCCGGGCGACTGGCTGTAAGCAGCGCCATCTGCGCAACGACGGCACCGCGGCGGTCGCGGCGCCGGCGAAGGCGGTACCAGGGTGGGCCACGACCGCCGGCAACTCGCCATTGACGGTTTCCTGGCACCGCCCCATATGGATGGAAGGTCCCATGGCCCTCGACGACACCAGCCTCGCCGGACGCCGCGTCCTCGTCGTGGACGACCACGGCCCCACGTCCGAACTTCTACGGAGCTTCCTCGGGGAACTCGGCGCCCGGGTGGACACCGCAAGCGGCGGAGGGGAGGCGCTTGGCCTTCTGGAAGCGGGCTCCTACGACCTGGTGCTGCTCGACCTGCGCATGGACGACATGGACGGGCTGCAGGTCCTCGAGCGCGCCCGAGCGCACGGGGCGACCTCGACCTTCGTCCTGATGAGCGCCGAGGGCACGATCTCCCACGCCGTACAGGCCATGCAGCTCGGGGCGGCGGACTTCCTGGTCAAGCCCTTCGAACTCGAGCGGCTGGTCACGGTCATCGAACGGGTCCTCGGCGACGCGCCCGCCGGATCCACGGGCGAGGACGATCCCCGTCTCGCGTGGCGAGACCGCTATGCCCCCTACCTCATCGGCGAGCACGAGAGCCTGCGAGAGGTGTTCTTCCTGCTCGAACGGATCGCGCCGACGGACTGTACGGTGCTGGTCACGGGGGAGAGCGGGACGGGCAAGGAACTCGTGGCCCGAGCGATTCACGCCGCCTCGACCCGCGCGGACCGAGCCTTCGTACCCGTCAACTGTGGAGCGATCCCCGAGACCCTGATCGAGTCCGAGCTCTTCGGGCACGCCAAGGGGGCCTTCTCCGGCGCCACCTGCGCTCGGGAAGGCCGCTTCGCGGTCGCGGACAAGGGCACCTTGTTCCTCGACGAGATCGGCGAAATGGCCCTGCCGATCCAGGTGAAGTTCCTGCGGGTCCTCCAGGAGGGCGAGTACGTGCCGGTCGGGGAGACGCGCCCGCGCAAGTGCGACGTGCGCGTCGTGGCCGCCACGAATCGAAACCTCGAGTCCATGGTGGCCGAGGGCACGTTCCGCGAGGACCTCTTCTATCGGCTGAACCTGATCCCGATCCACCTGCCGCCGCTGCGGGAGCGGCGAAGTGACATTCCCCTCCTCGTAAGACACTTCCTGCAAAACGCCAGCCAACGGCGCGGACGCCCCGTCACCGACATCACCGAAGACGCCCTCGAACGGATGGTGGCCTACGACTGGCCGGGAAACGTTCGCGAACTCGAGAACACGGTGGAACGCATGTGCCTTCTGCACCAGGGCGGCGGAATCCTGGGCACGGCGGATCTGCCCGCAAAGCTTCGCACCACGCAACCGTCCCGCAGCCCGACGGCCGTGGTCCCGGAGGACTCGGCGACGGCGCAGGGCACCGAGCCGCCGGCGGACGTCTCCGGGACCGCCTTCGATCCCAGCTCGGTGCAGCTTCCCGACGAGGGGCTCGACCTGCGTGGCCTGATCGAAGAACTCGAGAATCATCTCATCGACCAGGCGCTCGCGCGTACGGGCGGCAACCGCAGTCGTGCGGCCCAACTCCTCGGACTGAACCGGACCACCCTCGTCGAGCGGTTGCGCAAGCGCGAACGAGCCGCCGCCAAGTAGGGGCGTCGGCCCGTATCGGTGCGAACGCCTCCGATCCGGGCCAGATCGTACGGATCGCGCCATCGTCCGACTGGCACACCGCTTGCTCCTCTCGGGCCGACGTGGCCCGCCTCGCCCACTCGCTCGCCGTTCTCCTTGCGGTCCTGTGCGCGGCGGTACCGGTGGCCGACGCGGCACCGCCGGATCTCCGCGCCGTGCGGCGGCACGTGGACCTTCGGTTCGACCGACCGGTCACGGTGCACCGTTCCGCCGGTGCCCACGTGGTCTGGCTGGACGTCGAAACCTCTGCCGACGCCGCCAGCCGGGCGCTCGTCCCGCTCGACGGTGCGTTCGACGTACGCGTGATCCCCCTCGCCGAGGGGCGGACGCGCATCGCCCTACGACACCGGCGCGCTCGCATTCGCGTCGCCACCGGCACCGGCGACGACGCGTCCTGGCTGCGCGTGGGCCCCGAAAGTTACGCAAGGGTCCTACGCCGCGCGGCCGACCGAGCGCGCCGACCGTTGGCGGTCCGGCCACGGCTCGACGAGCGCGCCGACCTGTGGACCGAAGCCGAAGCACGCCTTGCCGCCGGCGATCTCGCCGAGGCCCGAAAGCGCTACGAGCGGCTCGTCCAAGAACGGCGCGCCCGGGATCTGGTGCACCTTCGCCTCGCCCACGTCTTCGTCGCCAGCGGCCACATCCGGGAAGCACGGGCCCGCCTCGGCGGACTCGTCCGCAAGCTGCCCCGAACGCCGGGGGCCGCCCTGGCCCGGATCTGGGACCACTACCTGGCCACGATCACGGGAGAAGCCGAGCCGAACCCCGATCGCATCGAGGTCGCCGTGATCGCCTTGGGCGAGTCCCCCCATCGGCCCTTCGTGGCGTGGCAGGCAGCCCTGGTGCTCGGGGAGATCGGCGCGGCCGAGCGGGGCCTTCCCCTGCTCCCGGACCCGCGCGACCTCCCCGAAGCGGACCGCGACGCCCTGGCCCGGGATCGAACGGCGCTGCTCGTCCAGGCCATCGCCGACGCCGGCTTCGAAGGGCGAGCCCGAGACGTCGCCGCCCTCGTCCTGGCCTACCGATCGCTCCTGATGGACCATCCCGACGGGTTCGAACTCGCCGCCTGGGGTGTCGAGGCCGCCCTCGGCATCGGAGACTGCCGCAGCGCCGAGGGCCTGGCCCGCGCATGGCTCGCCCGGGATCTTCCGCGCGTCGACGAGGCCCGTATGGTCGGACTGCTCGGTTGGGCAGAGGCGTCGTGCAGGCGTACCGACAAGCTCGAGGCAGCCGTGACCTTCCTGGTCCGCTTCCACCCCGACACGCCCGGATTACCGGCGCTGATACGTGTGCTCGCAGCGGCTGGACTGCGCGACGCCGGCTACGCGGGGGTGCGTGACGCCCTGCGGCGTCTGGCCGATTCCGCCGCATCCAAGGCCATCGAGGGTCGCCTCCTCGGGCTTGCCATCGACCTCGCCATCGCCCACGACGCCTTCGACGACGCCACCGGTTTCGACGCCCGGTTGCGTCGATCGGGCTACGACGACGACCGCCGCAAGCGACAGCGGGCCCTGGCCCTGGCCCACCTCGGGCGCTTCGCGGACGCCATCCCCCTGCTGCGCACGGTCGTGGCCGCCACCACCGACCCCGAGTTGCGCGATGCCCTCGGATACCTGCTCGCGCGGTGCGAACGCGCCCTCGGTCGCGACGCCGACGCGGACGCCATCTTGGCCGCCCTCTCCCGTCACGGGACACGGTGGGGGACGATCGCGCACCTACGGCGCAGGGAACGGGAACTGCAATCGCTCCTCGACGTGGCACCGATCCCGCGAACGCTCGAGGGCGCAACGCCCACCCAGCCGGAGGAGGCCCCGTGACGACGACGCGCATCGTGGATCTCGGCGCCTCCCCGTTCGCGGGGCTCGACAGGTTGGCGGGTCACATCGGCCACCACGTGCGGCGCCAGCAGCTCATCGCCTCGAACCTCGCGAACCTCGACACCCCCGGGTATCGCGCCCGGGACACGGTGTTCGAGGAACGCCTGACCGCCCATCTCGGCCCCCGCGGATGGGAGGGCTCGTCCGTCTTCGAGGAGCGCATCGTCACGTCCGACGACGAAGCGCCCGACCAGGACGGCAACACGGTGTCGCTCGAACGCCAGCTCGCCAAGATGAACGCCAACACCCTGCGCTACTCGGCGCTGACGGAGATCCTGTCGCGCCGCATCGGTCTATTGCGCTACGCGGCCACCGACGGCACGCGCTGAGGAGGATCCCCATGAGCACCTTGTTCACCACCCTGGACATCGCCGGCTCCGGCATGACGGCCGAGCGCCTGCGCATGAACGTCGCTGCGATGAACCTCGCCAACGCACGTTCCACGCGAACCGCCGAAGGCGGCCCCTACCGTCGCCGCGACGTGGTCCTCGCGGCGCGTCCGGTCGAAGACACCTTCCAACGCCGCCTCGGGGCCCAGCTGGTCGAGCCAGGTGAGCCGTACCTCGGCGTGGAGGCCGCCGAAGTGGTCACGAGCGACGACGAGCCCATCCTGGTCTACGAGCCCGGCCACCCCGACGCCGACGCCCGCGGCTACGTGGCCTACCCGAACGTTCGCCCCGTCGAGGAGATGGTCAATCTCATGGGGGCCGCCCGGGCCTACGAGGCGGGGACCACCGTCATGCGCACGGTTCGCAAGATGGCCGAACAAGCCTTCTCCATCGGACGATGAGCCGCATCGACCTCGAAACGGGGCTGTACACCCGCCCTACGACACCACGGATCGAGCCGCGGGCGACGGCCGAGGCGAAGGAGGCCGACTTCGGAGACGCCCTCCTCGACGCCCTCGCCCATGCCGACCGCATCGCACGTTCCGCAGACCAGGCGTCCGAGGGCCTCGTGCGCGGCACCGTCTCGATCCACGACGCCATGATCGCCATGGAGAAGGCCAATCTGGTCCTCCAATTCGGGACGACCGTGCGCAACAAGCTCCTCGAGGCCTACCGCGAGATCATGAACGCCGCCGCCTGAGCCACCATGAACGCATCCCTTCGCGCCGTCGCCAGCCAACTTGCCGCCCTGTGGTCCAAGGCACCGGCCCGCAGCCGGGTCGCCATCCTCGGCGGGGCCCTCGTCGCGGTCGTGGTGCTGGGGATCGCCTTCTCGGGGGCAATGGTGCCCAAGCGCGTACTCTTCTCCGGGCTCGATCCGAAGGATGCGGCGGCCATCGTCTCGGTGCTCGAAGGTGCAAAGATCGACCACGAGGTGTCGGGCGACGGCACGGTGGTACGCGTCGCCGAGGGTGACGTCGATCGGGCGCGTATGCTCCTGGCCGAACAGAACCTCCCCGATTCGGGCAACGTGGGCTTCGAGATCTTCGAACGCCAGAACCTGGGGCTTACGGACTTCGCCCAGAAGGTCAACTACCGCCGAGCGCTGCAGGGCGAACTCGAGCGGACCATCGCCGCCCTGGATCCCGTGGCCGGTGCCCGCGTCCACCTCACGCTCCCCGAACGCGCCGTCTTCGAGGACGAGGCCGTGGCGCCGTCGGCGTCCGTGACCGTACGACTGGTCAAGGGCCGTCGTCTGAGCGACCGCCAGGTGGGCGCCATCCGGCACCTCGTGGCGGCCGCCGTCGAGGGACTCGAGCCAAGTGGCGTCACCGTGCTCGACACACGGGGCGCGCTGCTCTCGCGGGGCGACGAGGACGGCGCTCAGGCCGCCGCCCTCGACGCCCGTCGGGACCTCGAACGGCACCTCGAGGCGCGACTGACCCGGTTGCTCGAACGCACGGTCGGTGTCGGGCACGCCCAGGTGACGGTCTCGGCCGACATGGATTTCTCGAAGACCGAGACGACGGAGGAAACCTACGATCCGGAGCAGCTCGCCCTTCGTTCCGAGCAGGTCTCGCAGCTGACCTCGGGCGCGGCCGCGGGGGGTCCGAAGGGACTCGCGGGAGCACCGGCCAATCAACCGGGCGCCGCAACGGCAGGGGCGGCGGCTGCTCAAGGTGGGGGCAGCGCTCAACTCGTGACGAACAAGAAGTACGAACTCAATCGTACCGTCGTCCACACGGTCGGGCCGGCCGCCCGCGTCAAGCGCATCACCGTCGCCGCCATGGTGGACGGAACCTACACCGTGCCCGAGGACGGCTCGGACCCCGTCTTCACCCCCCGAAGCGAGGAGGAGCTGGCCCAACTGAAGGCCGTGCTCGAAAGCGCCGTTGGGCTCGACCCCGCGCGGGGAGATACGATCAAGATCGTCAGCGTGCCGTTTCGCGACGTGCCGGCGGCCGGGGACGACGTCGTCGCCGAGGCGGGCCTGCCCGCCTACCTGCCCTACGCCGCGGCGGCAGGCGCCGCCGTCCTCGGACTCCTGGCGTTCGTCTTCCTCCGTCGCAAGAAGTCGGCGACGCCCGGGGAGGTCGTCTCCCTGCCCGCACCGGTCGCCACGGTCGAACAGATGGTTCGCGGAAAGGCGCCCGCTTCGGTGGACGGGAACGACGGTTCCCCCGCGCCCGCCCTGCCCTCGGCCGACGAGCTGCACCGCACCGTGCTCGAGCGCGCCGAGGCCGATCCGGAGCGTACGGCCGAGATCATCCGCATGTGGATGGAGGATGCGGCATGAAGCGGGGGGTCGAGCGCGCGCTCTCGGGCACCGAGAAGGCGGTGGTCCTGCTCCTGTCCCTCGGCGAGGATCGAGCCGCCAAGGTGCTCGAGCACCTCGACCCGGAACACGTCGAACGCATGTCGGAGTGCATCGAACGCATGGGGCCGGTGTCGAAGGGACAGCTCGAGGCCGTGCTGCGGGAGTACGACGCCCGCGACACCCACTTCGCGATCACGACGCGCCCGGGGGCTCGGCTCATGCGGCGTCTGGCCCACCAGGTCCTCGGCAAGGATCGAGCCGAGGCCATGCTCGAAGAGGGTGACGGCCCCGCCGAACCGCTGCGCATGCTCGCCCGGGTCGACCCCCAGATCCTTGCCAACGTCCTCGTCAAGGAACATCCCCAGTCCCTCGCGGCGCTGCTCGCCCACGTCGAGCCGGACCACGCCGCCGAGGTCATCGCACGGCTGCCGGAGGATCTGCAGGTCGAGGTCGTCCGGCGCATGGCGCATCTCGACGCGATCCCACGCAGCACGATCGAAGAAGCCGAGCGAATGCTGCGGGAGGAACTCGCCCTCGTGACCGAACGCCCCACGGCGCCCGTGGAGGGGCTCAAGACCGCCGCGACCGTGGTGGCGCGACTCGGCGAGGAGGTCGGCGAGAAGGTCCTCGGTGCCGTCGAGGACAGCGACGGCGAACTCGCCCAGGCCATTCGCCGCTCCATGTTCACGTTCGAGGATCTGCTCAAGATCGACAACCGCGACATGCAGACCCTGCTCAAGGAGATTACGACCGAGCAGCTGCGCTACGCCCTCAAGACCGCGACACCGGAGCTGCGCGACCACGTCTTGTCCGCCATGAGCCGGCGGGCCGCCGAGATGTTGCTCGACGACCTCGACGGGATGGGCCCCGTCAAGCTCTCGGCGGTCGAACAGGCCCAGGCAGCCATCGCCGAGGCCGCCCTGCGCCTGCAGGCCGAAGGCAAGATCACGATCCTCGGCGCCGGCGGTGAGGAGATGGTGTGATGGCCCGCGCTCCGTTCGCCCCTCCTGCCGTCGAGACCGAAGGCGCCCGCGTACTCGCGCTGCCGCGGCGTGGTGACCGAAAGGAGCGCAACTACGCCCCCTGGACCCCGGAAGACCCGACGGCCGGTGCCACGGCGGCCGGTACGGCCGAGCCCGATCCGCTGGAGGCGGCGCGCGAACGAGCACACCAAGAGGGCTACGACGCCGGCTTCGCCGAGGGCCAGGCGGCCGCGGAGGCGCAGGCGGCCGCGCTGCTCGAGACGATGCGCAATGCCGTGGAGGATCTGGCCCGCCTACGGAGCACGCTGGTCGAGGTCTATCGCCGGGAGATGGTGGAACTCGCCCTCGCCGTGGCGCGCGCCATCGTCGGACGCACCGTCTCAGAGGATGCCAACGTCGTCGAATCCTGGCTCGACGACGCCCTTTCGCAACTCGACGGTGCCGACACCGTCGTCGTTCGGTGCGCGCCGGCCCACGAAGCGACCGTGCGCGCTTGGATCGAGCGACTCGAGGATCCCTTGCGCCCCAACGTGACGGTCGCGGTGGACGCGAACCTCGGGATCGGCGACCTCCGAGTGGAGTGTGCCGCAGGATCGGTGGACGCCATCTTGGAGCAACGCCTCGACCGGATCCGCGACCTGGTCTTGCACTCCGTGGCGGAGGAACGGCCGTGAACGCCCTACCGCCCCTGCACGACATCGACGCCGATCGCCTCCGCGCAGCGGCCGCGCCGCGCCTTCGCGGGCGGATCGAGGAAGTCGTCGGCCTCCTGGCGCGCGCCCGACTCCCCCAGGCCGCCGTCGGCGACGTCGTACGGGTCCACGCCGACGCCGATCGCCACGTCGATGCCGAGGTGGTCGGATTCCGCCGAGGAAGCGCCCTCCTGATCGCCCGTGGGACCTTCCAGGGCGTGCCTCCGTCGAGTCCCGTCGAGCGCCTCGAACGCGAGGCAGGCGTCTACTGCTCCGACGCCCTCGTCGGTCGGGTCCTCGGGCCCGACGGGCGCCCCCTCGACCGAGACCGTGGCCCCGTGGGCGGTCCGAGCGTCTACCGGCCATTGCACGATACGCCGCCGCCGGCCCTGGAACGGCCGCCCATCGACACGCCCCTGCACGTCGGCGTGCGCGCCATCGACGGCCTGTTGACCCTCGGCCGGGGACAGCGCATGGGGATCTTCGCGGGTGCCGGGGTCGGCAAGTCCCACCTACTCGGTCGCCTTGCCCGCAGCGCCGATGCCGACGTGCGGGTGCTCGCCCTCGTCGGGGAGCGCGGCCGCGAGGTCGCCGACTTCCTCGATCGGATCCTGCCCGAAGAGGCACGGCGCAAGACCATCACCATCGTGGCGACGTCGGATCGCTCCCCGATCGAGCGGATGCGCGCGGCCTACCTGGCGCACACCATCGCCGCCCACTTCGCCCGGCGCGGCCGCTCCGTGCTCCTGCTGCTCGACAGCCTGACACGCTTCGCCATGGCGGGCCGCGAGGTGGGGCTCGCCATGGGCGAGCCCCCGGCGACACGCGGCTACCCGCCGACCGTGTTCGCCGAGCTGCCCCGGCTGCTCGAGCGCGCCGGCACCTACCCGGGCGGCGGGAGCGTCACGGCGCTCTACACGGTGCTCGTCGAGGGCGACGATCTGCGCGATCCCGTGGCGGACACCACGCGGGCGATCCTCGATGGGCACATCGTGCTGTCGCGGGATCTGGCCGGACGGGGCCACTACCCCGCCATCGCGGTCACGCGCTCGATCTCGCGGATCGCCGACCACGTCCTCCAGCCGGCACACGCACGGGTCGCCACCGCCATGCGCAGGCTCGTGGCCTACCTCGAGGAAGTCGACGAATTGCGCTCGATCGGCGCGTACGAACGCGGCACCGCCCCCCATCTCGACTTCGCCGTGGACCGACGCGATCGGATCCTCGACTTCCTTCGGCAAGAAGACGACGCAGCGACACCGTTTCCCGAAACCCTGCGGGCCATGGTGGCCCTGACGGAGGGGATGCCGTGAGACGCGCCCTCGAACGATTGCGACGGGTTCGCACCATCGTCCGCAACCGGCGCCGGGCACGTCTCGCAGCGGCCGAAGGCGCCCTCGCCCGCGCCCGCGAGACCGAGCGTCGGGCGACCGACGCGATCCGGAACGCGCCGCGTCTTGCCGACGCGGCCACCTGTGAGCTTGCGCGCAGCGTCCTCGACGCGGCACGAAGGGACACCGAATCCGCCGAGGCCGTCGTGGATGGCACGCGCACCTCCCTCGGTGACGCCGAAGCCGCCCTTGCGCGCATCGAGAAGATCCTCGAACGCCTGTCGCTACGCATGGAGGACGAACGCAACGCGGAGGAACAGCGGGAACTCGACGACATGGCCCTTGCGTCCCATGCCCGGCGCCGGCACGGCGGCGCCACCATCCTTGCACTTCTCGCCGCCCTGTCGTCGGCTCCCGCTTGCTCGAAGACCGCCGAGGACGACGCTCCCGCCCAGACCGAAGTGGAAGGAAGCACGGGAGACGAAGGGGAGGCGGCCGGCTCGGGAGGCAGCACCGGTGGCGCCCACGATGCATCCGCGGACGAAGTCGCCGAGACCGCCGTCGCCGAGCGCCGACCCATGGAACTCCCCGACTGGATCGAAGAGCTCGACGAGGAGCATCCCCTCCGCCGCGCCCACCACGACCTGGCCGAGGCCATGCGCAAGCGCCTCGAGGAGCAGGCGGCCGAGGCGCTCGCCCTTACCGAGGCGCGGGCCGAGGTGGAGCGCGCCCGCAAGGAACTCGACGCGCGGCTCGCCGGCATCGACGCCCTGTCCGCCGAGCTCGACGAGCGGCTCGGGGTGGGTGCCGAGGCACGCAAGCGACGCTTGTCGCGGATCCAGACCCTTGCGGGGCTCCTGGCCGGGATGACGCCACAGGCCGGCGCCTCCATCGTGGCCAACATGACCGACGAGGACGCCAAGGACGTCCTGCTGGCGCTCGCGAAGGAGAACCAGCGCAAGGCGTCCAAACTCATGGCAGCGATGCCCCCCGAACGCGCCGCCTCCCTCGGCGAACGCTACCTCTCGCGGGATCCGGAGGCCGCGCAACAACTGCTCGAACCGCCGCCACCACCGCCCGAACTGCCGAACGGGGCCGGCGCCCCCGCTTCGCCCCCGGCCCCCCCTGCGTCCGGTCCAACCGGCGAAGCCGCGCCCGAGGAGGAGGCAACGTGAAGGCTCCGCTGGTGTCGACGACGCCGGTCGTGACGGAGGGCACCACCGTCGCAACCTCGTCGGACGCGGCCACGAAGGCGTCCGCGTTTCGCAACGCCCTACGCGCGCTGCTCGACGGGCCGAGCGCCCCCCCGCCCGACGGGCCGGACGCGCCATCGGCCAGCCACACCGAAGCCGAGGGCGATCCCGAATCGCCCTCGGCCGACGGCGCCATGGATCGGCCCCGCGGCGGGACCGCTGCATCGGACGAGGCGGAGGATGCGGACCATCGAGCAGCGGCGAACGAGCCCCACGTCGCCGCCCCGGCGATGGCCGAAGCCGCGTCCGTCCGCCCCACGCACGCGTCGCTCGACGCTTCCGCACCGCTCGCCCCGCCCCCGGTCGCGACCGAGACCTCGGCGCCCATGTGCAACGACGAGCCGCACGCCGGGCCGACGGATGCCCCCGCGCGACCGATCCCAGCCGCGACCCATCCAACGGGAACGCCCGATCCGACGCGCAACCTTCGACCCACGACCGACGAGATCCCGGTGGGTCGCGACGGCGCGCCGACGACGGTGGCTGCGGCTGCACTGGAGCACACCGCACCGAACACGGCATCGACGGCGACCGACCTTCCGACCGCCACGCCGGCACCGCCCGTGCTTCGGCCAGCGACCGACGGCGTCGGCCCATCGTCGGAGGCTCGACCGCATCAGTCCGCGCAGACCGTCCCTCGGACGCTCGGCGGTGCGCAACCTCCTTCGGCGGCCGCCGCCCGGGATCCGCTTCCGCCGACCACGCGCGGCTTCGTGACTGCGTCCACCACC
>RFGU01000094.1 GCA_003696955.1 Deltaproteobacteria bacterium
CCGCCGACGTGCACGCCTCCTGCCAGGCATCGTTGCACGCCATGGCGTCGGGACCCGTGCCGCACGGAATCCGCGCCGCGCCCGTCCACACGTCCCGCTGCTCGGCGGCGGACAGCAGCCCGCCCACATCGGTGCACCATGCCGAGAAGGCCGCGTCACAGGGGCGGTGGAGACCGGTCGCGCCGCACATCGCAATCACGCGATCCGTCGACACGTCTCGGCAGGCCCCGTAGTCGAGGGCGGCGGCTCCGAGGGACGGGACCAGGTCGCACACCTCCGCGCCACCGCCGGATGCATCCCCGCCGGTCCCGGACGTGGGGCACGCGCCCTCTCTCGTCGTCGAGCCGGCCGTACCCGTTTCACCGTCGCCGCCGGTACCTCCGCCTCCCGCGCCCGGGGAATCGGTGGCGCACCCGATCGCGAGGAGCATCGCCGCGATGCAAGATACCATTCCCCCGGCAACGATCCTACGGGCGGCTGGACGTCCAGATTCGCGCGCGCGCGTGTGTGTGGGTGTGTGTGCATTTTTTCGTTCCTCCTCCTCCACGGCCCGTGGAGCGGCATGCTTCTAATACGTCCGTAAGTCCATGTCAAGTAGTATCAACCATGAATCGGTCGGAGGCGCCGCATCGACGACGCCTCCTGCGGGACGGAGGGGCCACGCCACGAACCGCGTTCGACACCCAAGACTGTCCGGTATGCCGGACGCCGCCGAGCTCCTGTCCGGCATACCGGACACTCCCGACTGCCGCGCGTCCGGTATGCCGGACGGCGCCGAGAAGGTGTCCGGTATACCGGACGTCGTCCGTCGCCGCGCGTCCGGCATACCGGACGCCTCCGAGCTCCTGTCCGGCATACCGGACGGCGGCGACCTACGTGGTCGTGCCACCTCCTTCGTCGCCGGGGTCCACCTCCGCACCATCGGCCTCGGCACTCGAGATTGCCCCGCTCAGCACATGCGCCGAACCCCGAGGACCGGAGCCCACGGTGGGGGAGGCCCCGGTGATCGCCGGTCGTTCGCGCCTGCGGAGAGCGGGCGGGAGTGGGGCGCTTTCGGAAAAGGCCCCCGCTCCCGCCGCCTTCACGCCTATCTCGACGTGACCCGGCACCGGACCAGTTCTGCGAGCAGACCGAACATCACGATGTACTCCAGATAGGGCGTTACCTTCACGCCGAGCAAGGCTCCCGTCCCCATCAGCACGACCGCCACGGCGAGGCCGACGAGCACCAGGACTCCTCGTCGTTTGCTCGGCTCGACGCTGCGTTTCTCGTTCGATGCCATAGTTCCTCTCCGGTGTCGGCGCGTGCTCAGCACTCGATGTCGAACTTCTCCTTGAGTTCCTTACTGAAGCACTCGCACGCCGCAAGTCCCCCTGCTGCACCGCACACAGCCGCACCGATCCCCGTCTCCACGGTGGCGCACGCTCCGACGGCCAACGTCACCTTGAAGGCGCACTTCAACAATCCGGTCTGCGGCACGAGCGGCTGCATGAGTGCCATCGCGTGAACACGCTCCGCAGCCTGGTCCACGTCAACCGTCCCCATGGCCGAAATCGTGGGGGGCGGGATGCATGCGGCATCGTTGCCCGACGGATCGGGCATGGGAAATCCTCCAACCATGGTCAGCATGCCTTCTCCGGGGAACTCGGCTTCGACGTGTTGAACACCGTCCGCATCGACCTCGACCGCCAGGCGCGCCGCAACACCCCCATCGTGCGTCGACGCAACGATTTCCACGCGCGTTTCGCCCTCCGGTTGTTCCACCTCGATGGTCGCGATCTGGGCCATCCAAGCGGCCGTCTCCTCGGAGATCCCGAGGGCCGTCGCCAGAGCCGCCGGTGACAGAACGCAGACACCATCCACCGCATCCGGGTCGTGCACCACGATCCCGCCTCCGTTCGTGCATGCATCGAGGAACGACGTATCGCACGGCGGGACCAGATCCGACTGGGAGGAACACCGCGGTTGCGACCGTAGGATCGAAAACGGCGCAGCGACCGTTTCGAACGCACCGAGTTCTGCGCAACGTGCCAGGAACGCGTCGTCGCACGGACGCAAGAGTCCCGAGTTCCCGCCACACTCCGCGATCGTCGCCTCGCCCGCGACGCATCGGCCCTGTTCGGCCAGCGACGGTCCCGGCGGTGGCGCCGCCCAACAACCGCTTCCCGAGCCACCAACCGTTCCACCGTCACAGGCGCCCGTGGTCGTCGAGCCGGCCGTACCCGTTTCGCCGTCGCCGCCGGTACCTCCGCCTCCCGCGCCCGGGGAATCGGTGGCGCACCCGATCGCGACGATCATCGCCGCCATGCAAGCTACCATTCCGCCGGCGACGATCCTACGGGCGGCTGGACGTCCAGATTCGTGTGTGTGCGCGTGTGTGTGTGTGTGTGTGCATTTTTCGTTCCTCCTCCTCCACGGCCCGTGGAGCGGCATGCTTCTAATACGTCCGTAAGTCCATGTCAAGTAGCATCAAGCACGGATCGATCGGTGGCGCCGCATCGACGATGCATCCGTCGGGGCGGAGGGGCCACACCACGAACCGCGTTCGACGCCCAAGACTGTCCGGCATACCGGACGCCGCCGAGCAAGTGTCCGGCATACCGGACACCGCCGAGCAAGTGTCCGGCATACCGGACACCCCCGACTGCCGCGCGTCCGGTATGCCGGACGGCGCCGAGAAGGTGTCCGGTATACCGGACGTCGTCCGTCGCCGCGTGTCCGGCATACCGGACGCCTCCGAGCACCTGTCCAGCATGCCGGACACGGCCCCGCCTCCTCTCGAGGCGAGGACTCCCGGCCACGTGGAGCAGCGGGTCGGCGACGGCGGTGCGCTCACCGGGGTACGGGCGCCTCACCCCCGGCGCGGTCTACGGCGGCCGGCGGCGATCGCCTCGTCGAGGGCCGCGTCGAGCCACGGGGTCACGACGGTCTCGAAGCGATCTGCGCGGCCGTCCGCACACCAGCCCCCCACCAAGGCCTCGAAGGCCGTGGCGGCGCGATAGGTCCGCACGTCCCCCCGCGGCGAGCCGGCGACCCGCGCGTTGCGGGCGCGACGGGCGAGGTCCTGCTCGTCGGGCGTAAGTTCGTCCCAGATGGCATCGAGTGCGGCCGCCTGGCTCGACGCCCGCACGATGCGGGTCTTGATCGCGTCGAGCCGATCGGCGGGCAGGTCGGTCCGGGCGAGGAGTCGCCGCCGCACCCGGACCTCGAACTCCGCGTCGCCGAGCCACGCGAGGGCGCGGACGGATCGGCCTCGGCTCGGCGAACGTCCCGGCGTCATGGCCCCACGAGGACCGAAAGGGCCCGGGCGATGGTCTCGGCGGAGGCGGGCCCCGTTCCGGCGTGGACCCACTCGGTGGCGGGGGTGCCGTCCGCGTTCAGGAACGCAAGGCCGTCCACCTGCTGGCCGCCCGGCCCGGCGAGCACGAACTCCCCCGTGCCGAAACCGTAGACCCCGCGCACCCGCGCGGTCTCCTCGGGCGAGTCGTCGCGCGGATGGCATGCGTCGCAGGCCCGCGGCTTGCGGCTGGTGGTGTGCTGGAAGAACGGCACGAAACCGTTGTTCGCCTCGTGTCCCCCGCCGTGGCGAAACTCCCCCACGAGCTTGGTGCTGCCGTCGGGCTGCTCCACCGCTTCGCCGAGCAGCACCTCACCGTCGCCGGTGCCGAGGGCGGCGCTCCCCACCACGGCGAGCTGCACCTGCTGCGACGGATGCACCGTCTGGATCCGTCCGTCCGGCGCCCGGCCGAGCAGGACGTGCTCGAGGGTGTAGGTCGTGCGGCCCCCGCGGGTCAGGCCCGGTGAGGCGTGCCCCGTCTGCCGGTCCTGCTGGGACAGACGGAAGTCCACGCTCACGTGGCACCCGATGCAGTACTGGTTGTACGACGTGTGGCAGGTGTCGCAGGTCAGCGAGTCCGTGTGGGACCAGCCGGTGCCGTCGGGCGCCATGGCGGTGCGCATGGCCTCCGAGGCACCGCCGCCCGGGGCGAGCAGCCGCGCCGGCTGGGGCACGTCGTGGCGCACCCCCGAGACCTTGCCCACGAGGTAGACCGAACCGTCCTCGTCCGTGCGAAGCTGCGGAAGGATCCGGCCCTTGCCGGTGCGAAACCATCCGTCGGGGCCCGGGGCGGCCGGCGCCCGCACCGTGCCGTGGCAGTCCTCGCAGGCAAGATCGAGCTGCACCTTCGCGGTGGGGTGGAGCAGGCCGGTGCCGTGGACGTCGCTGCCCACGTGGCAGTCGGCGCAGACCATCCCCGCCGCGGCGTGGACGTCGGGTGGGGTCTCGTCCACGTCGTTGCGATCGTCCTCGTCCACGAAGTAGTAGCCCGTGGCGTGCCCGAAGATCGTGTGGGGATAGGGCACGGCGTGCTCGGGGGTGTTGGACGGTGAGAAGCCCCCCTCGCGGATCCCCTGGAAGAGCAGGCCGATCCGTCCCCCTTGGTAGTGGCACGTGGTGCACTGGCTTACGGGGATCGCGGCCGTGATCTCGTGCCGCTTGGGGTGGACCGGCACGCCCCGGGGGATCGTCGGATCGCCGCCCTCGTAGGCGCCGAAGGTGTCGTACACGACGTGGCACGACGCGCACCCCGTCGAGCGGAACAGGCCCGGCGAGTCGTTGCGGGGAAAGCCGCTCTGGTGGCAGTGGTTGCAGTTCTTGGCCAAGTAGTGCACGTACGCCGCTTCCTCGATGGCGGCATCGTCGCCGCTTTGCAAGATGGCGGCGAGCGTCTCGCCGGTGGGCGGTTCGAGGGGCGCAAGGCCACAGCTTCGCGTCTCGTCGGGTACGTCGCAGCCGTAGTCCAGCGTCGGATACGATCCCCACCGGGCGATCCGGTCGTCCTGCACGCCCGCGAGGAAGAGGGTCGGCATGTAGTGGCCGGCGTTGGTCGCCATGATGGAGGTGGGGACCGTCTCGGCCTTGTCGGGGTGACAGGTGCCGCAGGTCTCGTCCACCACCCGAAAGTCGCTGGGATTGACGAACCGCAGGTACGCCCGGTCGAGGGCGTCGAGCTGGCCCGGCGAGAAGTCCCGCACGAACCCTTCGTTCGCCGGGGGCAAGGCATCGCCACGGATCTCGGCCCAGTCGTCGGGGACCGGCACGTGGGCGCCGGCCTTGTCGGTGGCCTCGGGGTCGCCGCCGTGGCAGACGACGCATTCGCCCGGATCGATGGGGCCGTGGGCCTGTTCGATCCCCCCGTGGCACGCGAGGCAACCATCGCCCTCCTGGGCCGCACCTCCGTCGCCGTGGCAGGCGGCGACCACCACGGCCACAACGGCACATGCGACCTTCTTCGCCCTCATCCGCCGACTCGCACGGTCAAGAGCTGCTCGCCCTCCGCCACGACGCCTTCGGTGTCCGTCACGCTCACCCGCACGGTGACCTGGGCGCCGTCGAGGGCGAGCAGGTCCTCGTTGGTGGAGACGATGCCCGGGTCGAAGCCGGCGACGAGCCCCGAAAGCAGGCCCCCGACGTCGGGACCGAGGCATCCGATGGGGCCGCCGTCGTAGAACTGTCCCTGCACCATGCCGTCGC
The DNA here is from genome assembly GCA_003696955.1 of Deltaproteobacteria bacterium. Taxonomy (GTDB): domain Bacteria; phylum Myxococcota_A; class Polyangia; order Nannocystales; family Nannocystaceae; genus J032. The sequence goes on from RFGU01000094.1 coordinate 5,534, forward strand.
GCTCGATGAAAAGTTCCACATCGGCCCAATACGTGCTGCCGTCGGGCGCGGCGCCGGCGAGCAACCCCTCCGTGCGCACCGACACCGGAACGCCGTAGCCGCCCTGGGGGGCGACGAGCAGCTCGACCTCTTCGCCCGGGGCGTAGGGCGTGAAGTCGTCCCCGATGCTGCGACCGAGGACGGCCGAGGGCGCGGTGTCGTGGCCGCATCGCCCCATCCCAGCCGTCTCGCCGGACGTGATCGATGCACTGGTGCTCGTCCCACCCGTGCTCTCGCCGGCACTTTCCGTCCCCGCCGACGTTTTCGTGTCGCCGTCGTCACCCGAGCATCCATGGACGAGCAGAACTGCAAGCGCCAGGCCGATCGTGGCGAGCCGGGGCGCGCGAAGGAAGAAAGCCATGGACGAGAGGATAGCCCATCGTGCGGCCCCGGGGCCGACGCCACCTGTGCGCCGGAACCCGCGCTCCGAGCGCGGCCGTGCCATGCTGGCGCCGTCCCATGGCCCCCACCGGACCACTCCTCGGCATCGTCGCCGCCGTGTGTTTCGGAACGGCGGACGTCCTGGTGCGCGGCGTCACCCGTCGGATCGGCTGGAGGGCCACGCTGTTCTGGATACAAGCCGGGAGTCTTCCCTTCCTTGCGGTCGCGGCGGCCGCCGGCGGCGAGGGGATCCCGATCGCGGCCATCGAGTGGCCGATCGCCCTCGCTGCAGGGCCCCTCGCCCTCGTCGCCGCGGTGGGCCTCTATCGCGCCCTTGCGACCGGTCCCGTCTCCGTCGTCTCACCGGTGGCCGGCAGCTTCGCCGTGGTCGCCGTGGCGTGGGCGGCCCTCGCAAGCGGCACCGTCCCCGCGTGGCTTTGGCTCTGCGCGGGGGGAACCGTCGCGGGCGTGGCCCTATCGTCCCCCGCACCGACGACAGCGGCCACCGCCGCGAGCCCGAAACCGGTCGGATGGGCGGCCCTGCACGCCCTCGCCTTCGGCACCCTCCTGCACGTCGTCGGCCCGCTGACCCGTGCCACCGATCCGCTCACGACGACCGCCCTCCTGCGGGCCGAATGCGCCGTGCTGGCCTTGCCGCTGCTGCGCGGCCGGCGAGCGCACGCGGCCACGCCCAAGCGGCTGCTCGCGGCCGTGATCCTGTTCGACACCCTTGGACTCTACGCCTACGCCGCCGCCGCCCAGCGGCCCGAGGACGCGCCCCTTGCGGCCGTGCTGGCGGCGTGCTTTCCCGCCGTGGCCGTCGTGCTGTCGCGGTGGCACCTGCGCGAACGCCTCCGGCGCAGGCAGGCCTGGGGCGTGGCGGTCCTCGTCGGCACCGCGGCCCTGGCGACCGGCCTTTCGAGCCGCCCTCCGATCTCGCCGGGCGGCCTAGGTCCTACGCGCCACGCAGCGCCTTCCGACACGCCGCCGCAAGCCGCCCGACGGCCTCGATGAGATCCTCGCCCGCCTGGATCTCGATCTCGAGGACGGGCCGGCCGCGCTCGCGCAGGACGGCGGCGTCCGCCGCAGCCTGGGCTCGCTCGACGGCCCCGAAGGTGACGTCGCGCCCGGGCACCGGAACGTCCTCGCCGGCCTGGTGCGTGAGCACCAAGAAGGCCCCGCAGGCCGGGCCGCCCTTGTGGAACTGCCCCGAGGCGTGGAGGTAGCGGGGGCCCCATCCGCCGGCCACGGCGATCCCCCGGGCGGCGCGAAACTCGGCCCGCAACCGCCCGAGGGCGTCGGCGAGTTCGGCCGTCGGGGGCAGGTAGGCGAGCACGGCCAAGTAGTCGCCGCGCCGCACCGCACCCGCCAGGGTGGCGAGGGCGCCGACGAGCCGCGGCGCGGCGGCCGGGACGTCGCCGCGCACCTCGAAGCCGTCGCCCACGAAGTCCGGCTCGGGTCGCAAGACCTCCCCTTCGAGCATCCTGCGGGTCGCCGCCTTGGTGGCCTCCACGTCCGGCTGATCGAAGGGATCGATCTCCATCAGGTGCCCGCAGGTCGCCACGGCCACCTGCCAACGCACCACCTCGGCGAGCACCCGCTCCTGCGCCGCCCCGGCCCGAATGGTCACCACGGGGGTACCCGCCGCCCGCGCCTCGGCGGCAAGCGCGTCCTGCACCTCGGACGGGCGCTCGCCCACGAGACGCACGACCAGCCGGTCCTCGCCGAGGATCGCCTCGCCTTGAGGTTCGTCCCACAGTGGAAGTAGGCCGCGGCCCGCCTTGCCCGTGGACTCGGCCACGAGCTGTTCGATCCAGGCGCACAGCGGCCGCCACGGCTCGTCGGGCAGGATCGTCAGATAGCGCCGTTCCGCGGCCTCCGCGGCGGCGAGGACCGCGCCGAGATCGGCCCCCGGATTGGCCGAGACCTTGCCGACCCGACATGCCGCCTCCATGGGCGCGGCGGCGTCGAGCAGGGCGCCCACGTCGGCGCCTGCGAGGGCGGCCGGCACCAGTCCGAAGTCCGTGGTGGCCGAAAAGCGGCCCCCGACGTCCCGCTCGCCCGGGAACACCGCGAACACGCCGGCCTCGCGCGCGCGCCGATCCATCGGGCTGCCCGGATCGGTGACGTAGGCCAGGCGCCGCCGCGGATCGCCCGCCGGCTCGAGCAGGGACGTGGCCCACGCCTCGAGCAACGTCGTCTCCAAGGTCGTGCCCGACTTGCTCGCGACGACGGCGAGGGTGCGCCCTGGATCCACGTCCCGCGCCACGGATCGCAGCGCCGTGGGATCGGTCGTGTCCACGACGGTGAGCGCCACGCCCTCCTCTCCGCGGAGCGTCCGCGACGCCACCTCCGCGAACAGGGAGGCGCCCCCCATGCCGAGCCACAGGACCCGATCGACGCCGCGATCCCGCACCGTCCGGCGCAGGAACGCATACCTCCGGTGACGCTCCTGTTCCGCGGCGATCCGGCCGAGGAAGCCCAGGGGACGCTGCTTCCGGCCGCCCGGCCAAAGGGAAGGGTCACGCTTCCACAGACGCCGCACGAAGTCGGCGCGGTCGAGGGCGGCCCGCCGCTCGTCCACGACCGAGACGAAATCCGTGGGCGCGTCGAGATTCATGGCTCCGGTCCCCGGGCGGTCCGATGCGGTCGGCTGCGTCGTCACGGTGGCGCAGGGTACCAGCGATCCACGAGGGTCCGCCCGTGGGGTTCGTCGCCACGCAAGCTCCCGTAGGGCCTCGCCCCGGGGCGCCCTTGGCCCTGCGGCACCGTGGTACCCTGCCGTCCGGCCGTGTCCGCCATCGTCCGATCCCTCGCCGCCGTGGCCCTCGCGGCCGCCTGCCCCGCCTGCTCGGGCGGCACGGCCCAGAGCGGCTCGTCGGGAACGTCCACGACGACGACCACGGGAACCGGCGCGGGCGCCACGTCCACCTCCACGACCACGGGCCTGCCGGGCACCTGCATGTCCACCGATGAGTGCCAGGAGGACGACCCCGCCGGCCACTGCGTCGCGTCCTACGATCCGGCCACGGGCACCATGGGCCCGGCCATGTGCGTGCCGGACTGCGTGATGCCGGCGGACCTGCAGGCCTGGTGCATCGATCACGCCTCGTGCTGCCCGGGCCTTTTGTGCAGTGCGGTGGACGGTTTCTGCTACGCTCCGGGCGAAACGACCGGCACGGACACGGGCGGCACGGCAACGGGCACGGGCACGGGCACGGGCGGGTGATCCGCCCCCGGTGCGCCTCGCCGAGATTCGTGAGACGATCCGCGGCATCATGCGGTCGTCCCCCGGATCCTCCCTGCTCGCCTGTGTGACGGCCGTCTGCGCCTGCACCGACGGCGACGGCGGTTCCACCGCAGCGGACGCCACCGGGTCCGAGACCTCGACCGGGTCGGGTACCGCGGCCACTACGGCGGCGACGCGGGGGTCCGCGACGGAAGGGGCGAGCGACGCCGGCGACACGGGATCGAGTGGGACGACCACCGGCGGCGCATCGACCACCGGCGGCGCATCGACCACCGGCGGCGCATCGACCACCGGCGGTTCGTCGACCACTGGTGGCGGGCTCGCCGGATGCCCCACCCCCTTGCCCGCCGATTGGATCTTCTGCGAAGACTTCGAAAGCCTCCAAGATCCCGCGGATCGGTTCTTCGAGTACAACGACGGCGGCGGACGCTTCGTGCTCGTCGACGACATGGGCGCCTCGGGCACCCACTCCATGCGCGCCACGTACGAGCCGGCCGTCGAGGGCACCGGATGGATCAGCGTCGCCTTCGGCGAGAACCCCGCCGTCTACGGCGGCAAGCCCCACATCGATCCGACGGGCACCTACGACGAGATCTGGTGGCGTCTGCGATTGCGCATGGAGCCGGGCTGGCCCGACGTGGGCCCCCACAAGGTCACCCGGGCGACCTCCATCGCCAAGGACGACTGGGGCCAGGCGATGATCGCCCACCTGTGGTCCGCGGGATCCGACGTGACGCTGCTCGGCGATCCGGCCACCTGCGTACAAGGCGGCACCGTGCAGTGCAGCGGCTACAACGACTTCGCCAACCTGTCGTGGCTCGGCCAGATGAACGGCACGACGCCGCTGTTCTCCTCGGCCGAGTCCGGCAGCTTCCACTGCATCGAGGCCCACGTGCGCCTCAACACGCCCGGTGCCGCCGACGGCGTCTTCGAGTTCTGGATCGACGGCAACCTCGAGAACGCCCGCTACGACCTGGACTGGCGCGGCACCTACACGGATCACGGGATCAACCTGGTCTCGTTCGAGAACTACTGGAACGGGGGGCCACCGGCGACGCTCCAGCGGTGGATCGACGACGTGGCCATCGCCACCGTGCCCATCGGCTGCGACTGACCCCGACTCAGCCGTGGCGGTGGTTGTGGGCGAGCCGCGCGTACTTGGCCGCAAGAGCCTCGACGAACGGGCGGTCGTCTCCGGACAGGGACCGCACGACGCGACCGGGCACCCCGAGCACCAGGCTGGCCGGCGGGATCTTCGCTTCGCTGGGAACGAGGGCGCCGGCGCCTACGATGCTGCCCGCGCCCACCACGGCTCCGTCGAGGATCGTGGCGCGGATCCCGATGAGGCAGGCGTCTTCGATGCGACAGCCGTGGACCACGGCTCCGTGGCCGACGACCACCGAAGCACCGATCTCTGCCGGATCGCGGTCGCCCACGTGGACCACGGCACCGTCCTGCACGTTGCTACCGCGCCCGATCCGAACGAAGTGCAGGTCGCCGCGAAGGACCGCCCCGTGCCAGACGCTCGCCTCGGATTCGATCCGCACGTCCCCGACGACGACGGCTCCGGCCGCGACATGGGCGTCGGCCGCGACGTGGGGAACCAAACGAAGATAGCGCCGAAACACCGCGCCGGGATGCCGCCGTGCCAGATCCGCGAGTTTCGCCTCGAGGGCTTCGACGTCGTCGGGCGGGCCGTCGACGCGATCGACGGAGTCGGTCACGGTGCGGATCGCCACGGCCTTCATGCTAGCGCAGATCGCATCTTGCCGGCGACCGAGGCGATGGCGTAGAACCCCCGTCGTGCCCCTGCCCCGCGCGAACGCGTTCCACCGCATCTGTCTGACACCCGCCGGCCGTCGCAAGAAGACCGCGGCAAAGAAGAAGACCGCGGCAAAGAAGAAGACCGCGACAAAGAAGAAGACCGCGGCAAAGAAGAAGACCGCGGCAAAGAAGAAGACCGCGGCAAAGAAGAAGACCGCGGCAAAGAAGAAGACCGCGACGAAGAAGAAGACCGCGGCGAAGAAGAAGACCGCGGCGAAGAAGAAGACCGCGGCGAAGAAGAAGACCGCGGCGAAGAAGAAGACCG
>RFGU01000095.1 GCA_003696955.1 Deltaproteobacteria bacterium
CCGGCCTCAAGGGGGGAGCACGCGGTCGAAGAAGGCGGCCAAGGGCGCGCGCCAGGCCTCGGGATGGCGATGGGGTCCGTCGCCGTGGCCGCCGCGGGTGACGGCGAACGTGGCGTCGCGGGCGAGGCCGGCCAGGCGCCGTCCCTGTTCGAACGGGATCGTGCGGTCTTCGGGGCCGTGGAGGACGAGGACGGGTTCGTCCACGCGCGCGAGGAAGGCGGCCGTGTCGTATCGGAACGTGATGGCGCGCTCGACCACCAGGAAGGACGGCCACGTGGCGCGCACCAGAGCGGGGATCGAGACGAAGGTCGCATCGAGGACGAGGCCCGCCACGTCCTCGTCGGCGGCGACGGACGCGGCGATGGGGCCGCCGAGGCTGCGGCCGTAGGGGACGATGCGGTCGGAAGAAAGGCCGCGGTCGCGGACCAGATGGCGAAAGGCGGCCTTCGCGTCGCGGTAGGTGCCGTCCTCGGTCGGCGTGCCGGTGCTCGTACCGAACCCGCGGTAGTCGAAGAGGAGCACGTCCACCCCGAGGTGGGCGAGCAGGGCCGCCATGCGGACCCGGTGTCCGACGTTGCCGGCGTTTCCGTGGCAGTAGAGCACCACGCCCCGAGCCGGTCGACGGGTGGCGTACACGTAGTAGCCCGTCAGGATCTCGCCGTCCTCGGTCTCGATCCGGACGTCGTCGTAGTCGAGCCCTACGTCGGCGGGCGTGTGCTCCACTGTGCGGATCGGGTGGTAGACCAGGATCTCCTGGTGCGTCACGAAATAGGCGGCGATGGCGACGTGCAGCAGGACGAAGACCGCCGCACCGTACGCGAGGATCCGGCGCAGGCGCGAAGACCGCCGCACCGTCATCCCCGGAACGCGTCCTTGGCGGCGCGGATCCGTGCGAGCACCTCCGGGTTTTCGGCACGGAGGAAGGGATTGGTCGCGCGTTCGAGCGCGACGGTGGTCGGCGTGGTGCAGGAGGGAAGGTGCGCCCTGCGCTCGGCGATGGCGGGGTTGTCCGGTTCGACCGTGGCCGCGAAGGCCAGGTTGGCGGCCGTATACTCGTGCCCGAACCAAAGTCGAGTTTCGTCCGGCAGGTTGCACAGGGTCCGCAGGGACGTAAACATCATCTCCGGGGTGCCCTCGAAGAGTCGGCCGCATCCCGCGGCGAACAGGGTGTCGCCGGTGAAGACGTCACCCGGACGGTGGTCGTCGGGGGGTAGATACCAGGCGATGGCCCCCAGGGTGTGGCCGGGGATGTGCAAGGCGAGGACCTCGATGCCGTCGACGTGCAGGCCGGTCGGAACGTAGCGGTCGCGTGGGGCGTCGACGAAGTGGGTCTGTCGCGGGATCCGGCCCCGGTCCCGGGCGTGCCCCGCCACGAATGCACCCGGCCAGCGTCCGAGCAACCCATCGACGCCGCCGACGTGGTCCGGGTGGTGGTGCGTGGCGAAGATCCCCACGAGCGGCCGCTTGCGGGCGTCGAGGGCGGCGAGCACCGGGCCGGGCTCCGAGGGATCCACCACGTAGGCGCCCTCGCCTGCGAGCACGAGGTAGGCGTAGTTGTCGCGCAGACAGGGAATCGGAACGATCTCGATGGCGGACACGGCTCGGTGAGGGTAGCAGGGGGTCGGCGCCGTCCGCGGAGCGCGGTCGGCGGTATGCTGCCGGCGTGCCCGACCTCGAGTTCTACTTCGACATCACGTGCCCCTATGCTTACCTGGCCTCCACCGTCATCGAGGATGTGGCGAGGCGATGCGGTGCGACGCTGCGGCCCCGGCCGATCCTCCTCGGTGGGATCTTCGCGGCTCGCAAGGTGCCGCAGAATCTCTCCGAGGTCCTGCCGCCGCCCAAGGCCGTCCACAACCTCGCGGACATGCAACGGCAGGCGGCCCTGCTCGGCGCCGACGTCCCGAAGGTGCCGGCCGGGCATCCGCGGCGCAGCGTCGAGGCCCTGCGCGCCCTCCTCGTGGCCGGGGCCGAGCGCATGGATCTCATTCGTGCGCTCTTTCGGGCCTACTGGGTGGAAGGGCGGGATCTTACGGATCGCGGCCAGATCGGGGAGGTGCTCGCCGCGTGCGGAGAGGACCCCAAGGCCGTGTTGGCGCGCATCGACGATCCGGCGACGAAGGACGAGCTTCGCCGCCGGACCGACGAGGCCCTCGCCGCCGGCGTGTTCGGGGTGCCGACGTTCGTCGTGGACGGCGAGCTCTACTGGGGCGTCGACCGGCTCCCCATGGTGGAGCGGGCCCTCGGGCACCCACCACCGGAAGTGCGCGCCGAGCCCGAGTACCCCGTCGAGGTGTACTTCGACTATTCGAGCCCCTTTGCCTACCTCGGATTGGTGCGGGCCGAGCGCCTCTTCGGGAACCGGGCCGTCTATCGGCCCATGCTGCTCGGGGCGGTCTTCCGGGCCGTCGGACAGGTGGACGTGCCCCTGGCCGTCTTCTCGGATGCCAAGCGCCGCTACGCCATGACCGACCTGACCCGCCAGGCGGCCGAACTCGGCGTGCCCTTTCGCTTCCCGTCGCGCTTTCCCATGCGTACCACCTTGCCCCTGCGCGTGACGCTTCGTTCGGGGTGCCTCGCCACCGCCGAGGGGCGCAAGCTCGCCCACGCCATCTTCCGTGCCTATTGGGCCGAGGATCGGGACATCTCGGATCCGCAGGTCGTTGCGGGGCTGTGCGATGCCCACGGGTTCGACGGGAAGGCCCTCGTCGCGGACGCGGGCACCGACGGCGCGAAACGGGCCCTCTTCGATGCGACCGAGCGCGCAGTCTCGCGTGGCGTCTTCGGGGCACCGACCTTCATCGTGGACACGCCCGACGGGCCGGAACTCTTCTGGGGGTCCGACCGTGCGACGTGGGCGTTGCAGGCGGCGGCCGGCGACGCTCGTCTGCGTACGGAACTCTGGCCCGGCGGAACGGGCTGAAGGTCCATCCCGTTGGCCCGGCGACCGTCAGTGGGGCCGATGTCCACCCCGCGAGGGTGCGCGCGCCGGGGCGCGGAACGTGGGGGCCGGCGCCCGGTAGGATGGTGAGGGCGCGCGCGCCGGGGCGCGGAACGTGGGGGCCGGCGCCCGGTAGGATGGCGAGGGTGCGCGCGTTGGGGCCCGGTAGGTGGGGGAGGGCGCCCGCGAAGGACTCGACGAACGCGCCGGGGGCCGGTAGGTCGGCGCCGGTGTGCGTGACGGTGCCGAGGACCGGGAGGGTGCGCGGTAGGTGGGCGCCGGTGCGCGCGACGGTGCCGAGGACCGGGAGGGTGCGCGATAGGTCGGGGTCGGCGCCCGACCGGGGCTTCGGCTCGCCGGCGGGCGACTCGACCACGTTCGGCTCGGCGCTGCGGTCGGCTGGCGCTCCGGCGTTCGAAAGACCGGGGCATACGTCGGTCGGCTCGACCAGGTCGTCGAAGGCGCCCGCGAGGGCGTGGGCGCGCGTCCGGGCGGCGCCGACGTGGCGACCTTGGCCGGGGAGCGCCCCGACGTGGGGGCCCGTCCCGGCGGCCCCTTGCCGGTGACGTCGGTCGTGGCGGTGCGGCCCGTGGGCGCCCGTCCGGGCGTGGCGCCCGTGGGTTGGCGCGCCGGCGCTCGCCCGGCGCCTTCGGCCCGCGCCGGTGCGCTGGGCCCCGCAAGGCGGCTCGGCCGGCGGTCGCTGCCCGGGCCGACCTGTGGCCCGGTGGGCGTGGGTGCCCGTGGTGGCGGTGCGCCCTGGGAGGGGCCGGTGCCGCGGCTTGCCGGCGTGCCACGCGGCGCCGGCGTGCCGCGGGAGGCCGTGTGGATCGGACGCCCCCGGGAGACGGCCGCATAGTGGTGGTGGTGGTGGTGGTAGACGGCGACGACGGGACCGCACCAATAGTGGAAGCCGTACACGCCGACGCCGCCCCAGTACCAACCGGGACCGTAGATGCCTACGCCCCAGACGTAGGGGACCCACGGATAGTAGTAGTTCCAGACCGTGACGACCGGGGCCGGCGGTCCCCAGAAGTAGACCCACGTGCCGAAGGTCGGGCTGAAGTAGACGAAGTCGCCGTAGACGTTGTAGTACCAGACGCCGCCCACGTAGACCCGCGGGAACGACTCGATGGGGTCCGGATAGGTGTGGACGTACTGCACCACCGGTGCTTGCGTACCGTCGCTGAACTTGGCGTAACCGATGACCTCGGGGTTGTCCGGGGGCGGCTGCTGGGCGGGGATCTCGGCGACGATGCGCGCGTCGGCCGGAACCTCCTCGGCCACCACCGTGGGGGTCTGGGTGCTTGCGCCCGCCCGAGGTGCCTTCGCCGCCTTGGCGCGGGCCTTCTTGCCCGCGCAGCCCCCCGTTGCCAGGGCGAGGCCGACGATGCCGGCGAGGGCCAGGGGTGAAAGGGGACGATGGAAGACGGCGCGCGGCATCGGACAACCTCCTCGAGGGGCACGGGCCCCAAGGCAGTGTTGGTCCCGGCGGTCGCGGAGGCAAGCTAGAGGGGCGAAAACGCGCAAGTTGTCGGGAGGCGAATCGACCGGGGTGGGGGAACCTGCCGTCCGACGCGGACGTTGGGGCCGATCTTCACGATGCGGCTTGCCGTGGCGGGCGCCCGAAGCCTATCGTGGCGGGCACCATGGGAAAGATCCACGTGCTCGAGATCGTCCGGGGGCCCCGGTCCGGCGAGACGGCCGTCATCGACCCGAATCGGGGGCTGGTGGTCGGCCGAAGTTCCGACACCGACCTGCGGCTTCCCGAGGACGCGGTCAGCCGCAAGCACGCGAGGTTCTTCCACCGCCGCGGCTATGCGTGGGTCGTCGACGTCGGGTCGCGCTCGGGCGTGTGGGTCGGCGGCGAGCGGGTGTCGCGCCACCGTCTGCTGCCGGGCGAGTACGTCGCCATCGGCGCGCACTTGATGCGCGTGGACGTGCGCGAGGAGTCCCGCATCACCCAAGGTCGTGCGGCCATCGGCGCGGATCGCCCCGGCGGACCCTCGGAGGACACGGGTTCGGGACGCTCCATGCGCGGCTCCCTCGAGGACATTCCCCTCGTGGACGTGCTCCAGTGGCTCGCGACGAGTCGCAAGACCGGCACACTCAACGTTCGCAGCGAGCAAGGGGATCAGTCGGGGCGCCTTTCCTTGCGCGAGGGACAGGTCTTCCACGCCGCCATCGAAGGGCGCGAGGGCGTGCACCCGGAGAAGGCCCTGCTTCGGATGCTTCGTTGGAAGCGCGGCGTGTTCGAACTCGACCCCGAGGTCGAGTCGGTCGAGGACGAGATCGAGACGTCCCTCGAACACCTTCTCATGGAGGCGGCTCGCCAGGAGGACGAACTCGGCGTACTCGCGGGCAAGCACGAACTGCCCGCGGACGACGATCGGGTGTCCCTCGTTGCCGGGGCCGAAAGCCGGTGGCGGGATCTCGCCCCCGAGGAACTCGACCTGCTCCAGGACATCCACGACTACGGCCTTTGGCGCGAGGTGCTCGACCGGACGCGGGCGTCGGACCTCGAGGCGACGCGGATCCTGGTCAAGCTGGCCAAGGCCGGGTTGGTGGCCTGGTCGTGAGATTCCTCATCTCCAGGTGGCGGAACGTCGCAGGTGCGGCGGAACGGGTTGCCAAGAATGGTAGGTTCGCTAGGTTTCGGTCGTGCTCGCCTCCCCCCGTATTCGTCCCCTCGGTCTTCTCGTATCCCTAGCCACTGCGATGGTTGCCTGCGGCCCGGATGCCGAGTCGGTCGACTCGGCGGGTGGGACCTCGGGCGGTACCGGCGGTGCATCCACGGGTGCGACGACCGCCAGCGACGATGGTGGCGCGTCGGAAGGATCCGGCGGCGCGACCAGTGACGACGGGACGACGGGGGGAGATCCGTACGTGCCCCCGCCGGCTACCGGCATCGAGATCGTGGACGTTACCGCCGATCGAGGGATCCGTGTACCGGTGGCCATCGGCGGGCAGCTCGTGGGCGGCGCCGAGCGCAACCTGCCGCTCTTCCGGGGACGAAGGACGACGATCCGCGCGTTCTACGAAGTCGATCCCGATTTCGTGCCGCGCACCATCTACGGGGTGCTGACCCTCGAGCAGACCGACGGCACCACCCAGACCTACGAGGCCTTCGCGGACGCGGGCGAGATCGAGGCATGCAAGGGCCAGCCCCAGTGGGACTGCCGCTACGGGTCCTTCGGCGGCAGCTTCAACTTCATGGTGGACGGGGCGGACGTGCGGCCCGGCACCTACTATCGCATCGAGCTTTTCGAGACGAAACCCGGCTACGAGGACGTGGTCAGCGAAAAGCGCCCCGTCTTCCCGCCCGACGGGGGCACGATGATCCTCGGGGTCGAGGACAGCTACATGAAGATGCGGGTGGTCGTGGTGCCCATCTATCACGACCGCGGGCCCGACTGTCCCGATGCTCCCGACCTCTCCGAGCCGTGGAACGGTGAGGAGGGGGCGCCGTCGAAGGCGGACTTCTTCCGGGATCGGCTCGCCGCCCACAATCCCGTGGACGAGGTGACCGTGCAGGTGCGCGAGACCGTGTCCTATGGAGGGTCCGCCCAGGAGAGCGGCGGCATCCTCTCGCTGCTTCAGCAGCTTCGCGCCCAGGACGGGGCGGACCCGGGAACGTACTACTACGGCGTCATTCGCCCGTGCGACGGTGGGCCCGGGTTTGCAGGGGTCGCACTCCTCGGGGGACCGTCCAAGTTCGAGGCGAGTCAGCGTGTCGGATGGGGCGTATGGTATTCGAGCCTGTCGAGCACGGCCGACACGTTCGTCCACGAGATCGGCCACGAGCAAGGGCGGCGTCACGTGGCGTGCAATGGCCAGGAAGGCGGGCCCGACCCGTCCTATCCCGATCATCCCGAGGGGGACACGGAGTCGTACGGGATCGACGTCTATGGTCCCCAGTGGCGCGTTTCGAAGCCCACCGACCACGACTACATGACCTACTGCAGCTCCACGTGGGTCAGCGAGTGGGGCTACCGCCTCGTGATCCCCTGGATCGAGGAGATCAGCTCCTGGGAGCTCGAGGACGGCGACCCATGGGACGGCGCGGTGACCTTGCTCCACGCCCGGGTGACGGCCGGAGGCGAAGCGGAGGCGTGGCTCGAACGTGGCTTTTGGGACGTACCGGCGCTCGTCGAGACGGGCCATGTGACCGTCGAGGCCGACGACGGCGATGTACGGACGATCGACGGGGTCGTGTTGCCCGTGACCGAGAGCTCCGACGTACAGATCCTCGCGCCCGTCGACCCGGCGCAGATTCGGTCGGCGCGCCGAGTCGTGCTCCGCGCGGCCGACCGCGCCGCGATGGTGCCTGCCCGGGAGATCGCCGAGCGGTTTCCGTTGACGATCGCACCGTAGGCGGCGTACGAGACCCCGCCGGCGCGGCGATGCCGGCTGCGGCACCTTCGTGGACGGCCGACTCGCCGGGGACGTGGCGTCCGCGTTCCCGGCGCACCGGGCGAGCTACGAGCCCACGAGTTCCGATGCCTCGGGAAACGGGGGCGGAATGGAACGCGGCCCGCTCTGGGCGGCCTCCACCTCCGGGTTGAGGAACTCCCGGACCTTCAGATAGAAGGGGCGGGCGACCACGAGGGACGAGTGGCCGCCGGGCAGGACGACGAAGTCCTCCTTGCGCACCCCCTCGACGGGGGCAGGCAGCGGACAGAGCACGTCCTGGGCCGCGTGGATCTGGCGGATCGGAAGCGGCGTAGGCAACGGAGCCTCCCGCAACTCGCGCAAGAACGGGCTGCCCGGCAGCACCTGCCACACCGAAGGACTCATCCAGCCGAGGGTCGCCACGCCCAGGTAGCCCGCCGGGGTGCCGTCGACCGGTGAGCCGAGGAGCACCAGCCGACGGACCAGCCGGTGCAAAGCGAGGAATTTTACCGCGTGGAGGGCCGTAAGCCCTCCCATGCTGAAGCCCACCACGTCGAAGCGCTCCACGCGTAACTCGTCCTGTAGGCGCGCGAGGTGGTCGGCCAACTCCTGCGCGGAGGCTCGCAGGGAGCGGATCTGGAAGGTGCCGTGGCTGTAGCTGACCACCACGCGCCCGTCCCGCCGAAGCCGGCGCGCCAGCATCTGCATGGAGCCCCGCGTGCCCAGAAAACCGTGGGCCAGCACCACCGGCACGGCGCCGGGACTCGTCCAGGAGACGTCACCTGCGATGGCGTTGCCGCGCACCAGGTGCCGGGCGTAGGCCACGGTGTGCCGGGCCACCCGGCGGAGATGGCGCGCGCGTCCAACGCTGCGGGTGAGGGCACCCATACGCCCGACAGGCTAGCAGGCCCGGTGGCCGGTCACGAAGAAGGGGGCGGGATGGCCGCAGGCGGCATCCGGGAGCCGCAGGGCCTGCGCAAATTACGCAAGTCGTGCGCGGGCGCGGTCGGCGATCGCCTTGCCCACCTCGCTGCATGGCGCCGCCGCCGCCTCGCCCACCAGATCGTAGGTCAAGGGCTCGCCCGCCTCGAGGACGTCCTCCACCGCGCCTTCGATGGCCTCGGCCGCCCGGGCCAGCCGCGGATCGTCCTTGCGCTCGCCGAGCCACGCGAGCCCCTCCTTCACGGCGAGGATCATGGCGATGGGGTTCACCTTGTCCTTGCCGGCGTGGCGGGGTGCGCTGCCGTGGATCGGCTCGAACATGGCGTGGTCGTCGCCCACGTTGGCCCCCACCGCCATGCCCATACCGCCCTGAAGCACGCTGGCGAGGTCGGTGACGATGTCTCCGAACATGTTCGTGGTGACGCACACGTCGTAGTACTCGGGTTGGCCGACGAGCCACTGGGTGAAGGCGTCGACGATGGCGAGGTCCTTTTCGATCTCGGGGTATTCCTCGCCGATGCGGTAGAAGATGTCGCGGAACGTCTGGCACCCGTGCAGCACGTTGTCCTTGGCGATGCACGTGACCCGCAGCTTGCCGTCCTTGGGGGCGCCCTTGCCCCGCTTGCGGCACACCTCGAAGGCCTTGCGGATGATCCGCTCGCTCGCCCGGCGCGTGATCACGCGGGTGTCGACGGCCACCTCCGTGCGGCCGCCGGGGGCCAGCTTGCCGCCCGTCGGTGCGTAGAGGCCCTCGGTGTTCTCCCGCAGGATCACCATGTCCACCTTGCCCGGCTCCCACACCTGTTTGTGGGCGCCGTGGATCCGGTGGGCCACCCCCTTGTAGAGCTTGACGGGGCGGATGTTGGCGTAGAGGTCGAGTCGTACCCGGTTGCCGATCACCGGGGAGAACCCGGCCATCTTCCCGTCGGCCATGGTCACCGGGCCGCTGCCGTTCGGATCGGGCCAGCCGACCGCCCCGAGGAGGATGAGATCGGCGGCCTCGCACTTCGCCTCGGCGCCTTCGGGCCAGTCCCGGCTGCCGTGGGCCAGGTAGAACTGGCCGCCGCAGGGGATCTCCTCGATGTCCCAGGCCAGGTCGAGGACGGAGGAGACGGCTTCGAGCACGCGCATGCCCTCGCGCATGACCTCGGGGCCGGTACCGTCTCCGGGGAGGGTGACGAGCTTGTACGCCATGACGCACGGAGCATCGCCGCCTTCGCCGCGGCGGGCAAAGCCCAAACGGGTCATCCGGCAGTGGGAATGCTCACGGCGGCGCGCCGCACTCGATCCATGCTCGAATCGTATCCACCGCGTCGGGGTCGAGGTCGGCCAGGGACATGCCCATGCCATCGGCGGGCATGGCACCGCCGCCCCCTCCGACGCTCGTCTGGGTGCCGTTCACCTTGTGCCAAAGATAGCTGCCGTCCACGTCCGACGGAGCGACGAGCATCATCTCGGTCACCTGGTTCGACGGCACGTCGACGATCTTGTCGTAGGCGTCCTCGAGGACGAGGCCGAACGCTCCCGTGGGGCCCACGTGGCACCCCGTCTTGGCGCAGTGTGCATCCCAAATGGGCTGAATGTCGGCCGCATGGGACGGACTGGTACAGTCGCCCGTGGTCTGCCCGGTGGCCTCGCCGGTGGAGCCCGTAGTGGCGTCGCCGGTCGAGCCTGCCGAGGCGGAGTCGGTCCCCGTGTCGTCGCCGTCGTCGCCGCTACACGCCCCGAACGTCGGGACCAGGAGGAGGAAAAACAGGATGCGTCTCATGGGCGTCGGGTGCCGCTGGCCGGCCGTCGGCGGACGGCGCAGAGTCCAGCGAGGCCAAGGATACCAAGGGCGGAAGAAGGCGCCACGGGCAGGCGGCAGCCGCATCCGGCCGACGAGCCCCCCGTCGCGGCGCCGTCGTCGGATCCGGTGGGCTCGCCCGAGGTGGCCGAGGCCCCCGATGTGTCCGTGGTTCCCGGGCCGGTCGTCGTGCCGGCCGGGCACGACGGTGCGACGTCGGTGCCGTCGAGCTCGACCCCGCAGATCTCGAGGGGCGTCGGCAAGCCGCCGGGGTCCGTCGCCCCTTCGCCGGGCAGAACGAGGAGTTTGCCCGGCGCGTAGCCGTCGAAGACCTCGCCGCCGGGCGCCCGCGCGCGGATTCGAAACACCCACGCCTGGCCGGCGTCGGCTTCGCCGGGCACGAAGGTCGCCTCGACGTCGCACCCGGCGCCGTCGAGGACGAACTCCGCCACGTCCACGAATGCGTCGGAGACCGCGGCATCGGCCACCGTCGCCCGCGCGATCGTCACCGTCGTGCCCGGCGGCCCGGCCGCGCAACCGCGGAGGACGAAGGGATCGCCCACGTAGACCCGCGTGCCCTGGTACCAGGGCACCGACAAGGCGGCGGCCGGGGGCGCCGAGCCGTCCCCGTCGTGGATCCACACCACCCCGAGACGCCGGGTCCACAGGTTGATGTCGGGTTCGAACGTGTAGCCCCAAAGGACGTATCCGCCTGCCGGGAGCGCCGATGTGTCGAAGGTGACGGGGTCGGCCGCGGACGAGCACACGATGGGACGCCGGGCCTCCTTCGGTACGACCGCCACCGCGCAGGTCCCCATCGTGCCGTCGTGTCCGGTGCGATAGGCCGCCGACGTGTCGAGTACGTCTTCGGGGGCCGGCATGGTCCCGAGCAGCCCCGCGTCGTCGGCCCGCATCACGTCTTCGAGATCGATCCACGGCGGCGGCGTCTCGTCGGGTAGGGTGTCCTTGCACAGTAGAAAGAGCTGGTGCGTCCGGTGATCGGGCAGGGGAGGCATGGCCCCTTGCGGGTCCTCGAGGGGAAGCCCATAGGTGAGGACGAGTTGGGGATCGACCGAACGATCCACCTCGACGAGGCAGGGGGTCGCACCGAACGACGGCGGCGTGCGAGGCTTGCTGTCGGAGGCGCCCGCATCGGCAGCGGGCCAGAGGGCCGCCATCGAGACGGCGCCCGCGGCGACGACTACTGCACGCACGGGGGGATCTGGCCGGGCAGGGCGGGCCAGTAGAACAGGAAGTTGAAGCACATCTCGTCCGTGGTGCCCTCACCGAAGGTCGTCGTGTTCATGCAGGCGTCCGTCATGAAGGAGCCGATCTGACAGCTCGTCGAGTCGTAGACGCAGTGCGTCTCGAGCCGGTCGCCCGCCTTGATCGTGGCGTCCTCGGGCATGATCTTCTGCAGGTTGAAGTCGAAGGAGAGGTCCTCCCCGAGGACCCCGATCTTCTGGCCTCCGCGAAGGTGGTCGGTCCAGATCCTCCGCCCGAGCAGGTGCATGTGGGGAAACGAGCCGAAGACGTGGATGTCCCACGGCAAAAGGGAGGTGGAGTTCTCGCTGCAGACGCCGATCTCCTCGTGATCGGGCACGTTCGGCGGGATGTTCAGGTCGATGTCGCCCAAGGTCAGGGCGCTCGCGTCGTTGGGCCGTAGCGACTTCGTCGTGCAGATCTCGACCCCCGACGAGTCGATGTTCATGGGGGGCGGATTGTTCACGTCCGGCACGTTGTAGTGGATCTCGAGGCGATAGAACGTCTGGATCCCCGGGGCGTTGGCGTCGCCGTCCACGTCGCCCATGACGAACCCGGCCTCGGGCGGAAGCTCGAACGTCCCGATGCCCGGCGCCCACCCGTAGCGGAAGCCGCTGTCCGGGATGTTCGCGCACGGGTAGGGCTCGGTCGGGTCTTCCGCGTCGATGCGGTAGACGATCATGTGGTGCAGGAGGAACGGATTGTCGACGATGGGTCGAAACGCCACGACGTGGCGGAGCTCCTCCGTCGTGACCGTAAGCCCCACGCACAGGTACTGGTCCTGGATCGACGTGTCGACCTCGTAGTTCTCCACCTGGCGGATCGTGAAGATCTCCTCGTCCGGACCATTGCAGAAGTCGCCCGTCGGCATGTCGCCTCCGCTCGTGGTGGAGGTCGCGCCCGTCGTCGATCCCGACGTGGTCGGCCCGCCCGCGGTCGACGCCGCCGTCGCCGCGGTACTGCCTGCCGTGGCATTCGTCGAGGTGGTGCTGCTGCCCGAAGTCGTGGTCTGGACGTCGTCCGCCGCGCATCCGGTGGCACCGGCGGCCGCGAGCACGACGAAATACGAAGCGTACGAAAGTCGTCGGATCCGCATCGCGTCCGTGAGCCTACCACACGGACCGCGGGGATCAGCGCGCAAAGAGGGCGGCGATGCGGTCGTGTTGGGCCGCGGCGTCCCGATAGCCGAGGTCGATGAGGGCCGAGACGTACTCCGGGTCGAACAGGAGGTAGCTGGCGAGATCGCTCTCGTCGGCGCCTTCGCCCGCGGCCACGCTGCGCCGGATCCACCGCGCCACCACGCCGTCGTACTGCGAGAGGTTCGTCCTCCGAACGATGTCGTAGGCGATGCGCCCGAAGTCCTCGCTCGGCCGCACCAGCACCACCTCGATGTGGCGGTAGGCCTCGGTCTTGTGCTCCATGGCCGCGGACAACCGCTCGCCGAAGTCGGGCCCGCAGATCGTCCGCCCCGCGGCGAGCAACTCGTTCATACGCTCGATGCGGGCGAGGTCCGCCTCGAGCTTGTCGAGCATGAGGGCGTTGAGCATCTTGCCGAGCATGAACATGGCGCTCGGATAGATCTCCCGGGCCTCCTCGCGGGCGCGCTGGACGCTCAGCCGCCGCTCCTCGGCGTGCCGTAGGCTGATCACCAGGACCCGGTCGGCTCCGAGGCGCGTGGCCGGCCGAACCGGCGTGTTCTGCCGCAGGCTGCCGTCCACGAAGAACTGATCGCCGACGCGCACGGCCGGAAAGAGCACCGGAATGGCCGCCGACGCCAGGCAATGGGCCGCGGTGATGGGGGTCGGGACCACCACCTGGCCCGCCTCGGTCGCAAATCCCCGGGGCGGGCGGCCGCTCTTGGTCTGCACGAAGAGCGTGGTGAAGCCGGTGGCCAATTCCGTGGCGGCGACGCTGACTCCCGTCAGGTGACCGCGGTGCAGGTTCTCCGTGATGCCCCGCCAGGGGATCCGGTTGCGCACGATGGATTCGAGGTGGGTCGGATCCACGAGCCCCCCCAGACGGGCTCCGTGGGTCACCTTGGGCATCTCCTTGCCGAACAGGACCTGCGGCAGCGAACGGAGTTGCCGCCAACCGAGGCGGTACACCTGATCGATACGCAGCTCCTGCCAGACCCGCGCGAGCATCCGGCCGGTCGCGCGGGGGCGTTCGGCCGTGGCCGCGACGTACGCCCCGTTGATCGCCCCCACGCTCGTGCCCGCGACCACGTCGAAGCGTCCGCCGATGCGCTCGAAGACGTAGCGCAGCACGCCCACCTCGTACGCCCCGCGGGCCCCGCCGCCGGACAGGACCAGGCCGACCTTCGGGGATTCGCCGTTCACGCCGCGCTCACCACCGCTGGTGTCGCACGCTCCCGCGCCGTCCTCGTCAGAACCCGACGTCGTAGCACGGGCAGTTTCCGCCGGTGCAATCGGCCGGGGGCACCGGCCCGCCTTGGGTGATGCGGATGAGCCCACCCGGAGGCACGAGGCGGTTCGAGTCCTGCGGATACTGGAAGATGCGCTCCTTGGCGGCGTCCACCGACACGCTTCCCGAGGCCACGAGGGCGGCCATGTCCGCGTTGGTCAGGAAGGGCATCTCGAGGGTCATGTTGCCCGCGATGGGGCCCGATTCCAGGTTCGTATCGATGGCCAGGTTCATCTCGGTGGGGTAGGCACACTGGCTGGCAGCGAACTCCGAGAACGCATCGGCCGGGCAGTTCTGTCCGTCCGCCACGACCCACGCGACGATCCACGCGCTGCACGACGAACCCACGCATTCGAAGAAGTGTTTGAAGCTGTAGGACTGGACGGAGAGGCACGGGTGGAGGCAGGGGCTTACGTGGACCGGGATCTTCTCGCCGCTGGCCACCTCGGGGACCGTACAGACCTTGCCGCGGAAGAACGGCACCGGTTTGCCGCTGAACGTGGACGCAGCGGGACTTTCCGTCGTCGTCGGATCGAAGTCGCGGTCGATGCAGACGGAATCCACGGTGTCGCACACCTGGCCTCGGCCCGTGCAGTCCTCGTCCACCTCGCACTGGCCGGACGCCCCGGGCGGAAAGCAGGCGGAGAGCAGACAAGCGAACAACCACGGGACGGTCGGGCGAAGGAGGGGGCGTACGGTCATGGCAGGGGCTCCTCGTCGTTGGCGCGGGCATGCCGCGCAGCGCGGCACTTTCGAGGATACACCCAACCGGAACCTGGCCCGAAAGGGACGTGGGATGCGTCGCCGGAGATGCCCCGTTTCGCTCCATTTGCTCCGGGAGCCGCCCGCCGGGGCTTGCCGCGGGCTTCGGGCTGTGGAATGTTTCGAGGGCTCGGCGCTCCCTGCGTGGGCGCGCTCTCCCCCAATGAATTCAGGAGTCACCTACATGAACCTTCGCAACATCTTCTTCGGCATCGCGTGCAGCAGTCTCGTGCTCGGCGCCTGCGTCGTCGAGTCCGGCGACACGGGCGACACCACGTCCTCGACGGGATCCACGTCGGGCACCGGTTCCACGACCGCTTCGACGGGCCAGCCGACGGGCGGCACGACCCAGGGCTCGGGGACCGCGACCGGCACGACGGGGACCGCCGACACCGGGACCGGCGACACCGGAACCGCCGGAACCGCCGGCACGGGCGGCGGCGCCGACCCGAACTACCCGGATCCCGGGCCGAACGTCGAGTGCCCCGACGGCCTGATCCCCGTGAGCTTCCAGATGGGCTACGCCGTGTGCGCACCCGCGTGCGACAACATGGGACAGTGCCCGGACGGCGAGAGTGGCACGGCCATGGGGGCGTGCGTGTTCAATCCGGACAGCTCGGGCGACGCCTGCGACGGTGACGCCGACTGCACGGTGCCCGAAGAGACCTGCCAGCCCGTCGGAGGAGGCGGCAAGGCATGCCTGTTGCCCTCGAGCCACTGCGCGCTGACCTGCGGCGGCGGCGAGACCTGCCCCGACGGGATGGAGTGCACGGACGTCGGGGTCTGCCAGTATCCGGCAGGATGATGCGATCGGCGGGGAGCGGGGGCGCGGGGCGGCCGGCTTCGTTCACGGCACGCCGTCTCGCCCTGCTCCTGCCGCTCGCCCTCGGCGCGTGTGCGCCGGACGAGCCCAAGCCGCCACCTCCGCCCGTGGGGGGTACCGGCGGCCTCTCGGCGGGGCCGGGCGGCGGCGTCGGGCCGGGCGCGACCGACACGGGTACCGCCGGCTCCACCGACACGGGTACCGCCGGCGGCTCGTCGGGTTCGGGCACTGCGGGCGGCGCCTACGGTCCGTGTCCCGACGGCACGTGCCCCGAAGGCGAGGTCTGCGTGGAGTCGGCCGCCAGCCCCGGTGCCCGGATCTGCGCGGAGACGTGCCTGCTCGACGAGGACTGCCCGGCGCCCGCCTCGGGCTCGGCGGCGCCCTTGTGCGTACCGGGTGACCTCTTGCCGGATACGGTGTGCCGTCTCGACTGCTCCTCGGGCCAGGCTTGTCCCGAAGGCGCCACCTGCGACGGTCTTTGGTGCGCCTATCCGCCGTGATCCATCGGTCGGCTCCGCATCGGGTCTACGCTGCCGCCGGACGCCTGGCACTGCGCACCCGGCGGAACCGGACGAGGGTGCCCGATGCGGGCGCATGTTCCCCGTCGAACACGCGGGCGAAGAGGTCGGGCATGGAGATCCCCTCATCGCCTTGGACGTGCTCGGCGAGGATGGCTCGGGTCCGTTCGGCCACCGCCGCCGGACGGACCGGCGGTGCGATCTCCCCGGGCCCGGGCCGGACCGTGGCGGGGCAACAGTAGACCGCCGACCGTGGGCCCAACGTGGCCTCGGCGGCAATCCGCACGCCGTCTTCGTCGGCCACGACCATGTGGGCCAAGGTGCCGTGGGCCGAGAGCCGACCCGCCGCGTCGAGCACCGCCATGCCCAGGACGAAGCGCGGTGGGCCGCCGAACAGGGGCGCGGTCTCGCGCGCGGATTCCTCCCGCACCCGCTCGACCAAGCGGTCCCACGCGGCGCCGTCCTCCACCGCGTGGCGCGCGACGATCGCAAGGTGGGTCGCCGCGAAGCGGTCGAGCACGCCGCGACCTGCCAACTCCCCCGACACCGCGCACAGGCGCCGCTCGGCGTCGAGGAACACGTCGACGAACGTCGAGTCGAGGCGCTCCCCCCGGAGGCGATGGGCCGTGGCCTCGAATGCACCGTTGCCCACTTCGGGCAGCAGCGTGGCCCCGTGCAGGCGTGCGAGTTCCGATCGCAGCTCGGCGCGGGCGTCGAGGACCTCGTGCAGGGTGAAAGCCGCGGCATCGGCGTGTCCGCGGGCCCAGGTCCAGATCCCCCCGGCCGCGTGCCACGCCGTCCATGCGAGGAGGCCCACCGATGGCCAGCCCACGAGGGCGGAGACGACGACCCCGCCGGCGAGGGCGGCGATCTGCCGCACCGGTGCGGCCGGAGGCTCCGGCGGGGGTCTCGGCGGGGGCACGAAACCGGGGGGCGGCGGCTGGCTCCAATGGCACGGCTCGCCGCCGGGACGGTCCCGTCCCACGATCACCTCGAACGTTTCGTCGCAATGGACCGCGCCGGTGGCGTCGACCCAGGATAGGCGCCCCTTGCCCCGATCCCAGATGCCGAGCCAACGGGGGCGCGTGCCCGCGAGGATCTCGTCGAGATCGGTGATCGAGATGCGAAACAGCCCCACCTCGTCCAAGCCCCCGGCGATGGCGTGGGCACGCAGGATCCAGGCGGCGGTCCAGGTGGCCAGGGGGGGGCCGTCGAGGACGCCGACGAGGACGCGGCCACCATCGAGATCGCTCGCCAGGGCGAGTCTTTGCTCGTCGGCGCCCTGCCCCCATACGCGCGGGCCGCCCTCGGCGCCGTGGGGACCGGCAAGCCGAGCGCCCACGGTCTCGAGTGCTCCCACGTCCGCGTCCAGGCGAGCGGCTGCCCGCGCGAGGCGGGTCTCGAGGTACCTTCGCTCCCACCACGCCGCCGCCGAAAGGCCTAGGCGCGCGGTGACCAACACGCCCCACCCGGCCGAGACGGCGGCGGCGGCGGCATCCAACGGCGCGACGTGGTCGCCCGTGCTCCAAGGCCCCCAAGCCGCCGCCAGGGCGGCAAGGGAGAGCGCGAACACCGCCGCCGCGGGTAGCCCACAGGCAGCGGCCGCGGCGACGAGCACCGTCCACGCACCGGTCGAGGGTGGAGCGGTGGTGTGGGCCACGGCCACCAGCAGTGCCGTACCGACCACCCCGGCCGAAGCACACGGCACCCCGGCCGGCAGGGTTCGGACCAGTACGAGGCTCGTGGCCGTGACGACGAGGACGGCCACCAGCGAGCCGTTCGGGGCCGCGGCCAAGGGCGCGGCCGCCGCCCACGCCGTAGCGAGGACCACGGCGGCGAGCAGCAGCCTGGGGACGGATCGCACAGACGGGTCTTCGACCGACCGGGCGGCCGTCTTGAAGGCGCGACCGTCCGGCGTCGGAACACCTCGGCCCGGATGGGGCCGCGCGGGCACATCGGTCACCCCGAGGCAGAGGGGCGACGGGTCCCTCAGGACGCAGGCGTGGCCTCGTTCGTGCCCTTGACCTTCGCGAGTCGCTCTGCCAGCTCTCCGGTGCGGTCGAGTTCACGGACGATGTCGCAGCCGCCGATGAACTCACCGTCGATGTAGAGCTGCGGGATCGTCGGCCAATTGCTGAATTCCTTGATGCCTTCACGGATCGTCGGATCGGCGAGGACGTTGAACGTCTCGAAGGGGACGTCGTACTTGCGCAGCACGTCCACCACCGCGGCCGAGAATCCGCACTGGGGGAACGTCTTGTTCCCCTTCATGAAGAGCATCACGCGGTTTTGGTCGATGAGGGACTTGATGCGTTCGCGGGTCGTCTCGTCCATGGTCGTCGCGCTCCGTCGGATCGTGGCCGCCAACGTTTACGCGGGGCGGCGTCGGATGCAAGGGGCCTATCCCGGGCGGTTCGGCGCGCTATCCTAGGGGCCGTGCGTCCCGCTTTCCGGCATCGACCTCGCGTTTCGCGCCGCGGGTTCCTCGCCGGCGCGGCCGCGAGCGTGAGCCTCACCGCCGCGGGCCGTCGTGCGGCGGCCACGTCCCGGCCGGTGCTCTTCATCGGCGACAGCATGGTCGGTGGCGCGTTCGGTCTCTTCCTCGAGCGGCGCCTTGCGGCGTCGGGGTACGTCGTCGTGCGCGACGGCCGACCGAGTACCGGGCTTGCGCGCCCGGACTTCTTCGACTGGTTCGCGCGGGCACGCCAGCTCGTGGACGAACATCGCCCGTACGCAACGTTGGTGATGTTCGGCGGCAACGATGCTCAAGGGCTCTTCGTCGGCAGCAAGGGGGCTCCGGCCTGGATCCGTTGGCACGAACCGGGATGGGCGGAGACCTACGCCGAGCGCGTCGGCCGCCTCGCGGATCTTCTGCTCGAAGGGGGCGCCCGCCTCGGATGGATCGGCATGCCGCCCATGGGCAAGGGCCGGCTCGGGGGGCGAATGGTCCGGTTGAATCGGATCTATCGCGCGGAGATGGCGATTCGGCCGCGCGCGCGGTTCGTGGACATCTGGGACGTCCTCGCCGACCGCCGCGGACGTTACGCGGCGCGCCTGCCGGTCGGGCCGGGCGGGCGAAGGGTTCGCGTGCGTGCGGGCGACGACGTGCACCTGACCGTGGCCGGGGCACGGTACCTCGCCGCCGAGGTCGAGCCCCGCCTCGCTTCGGTGCTCGCGCCGGCCAAGGGCGGCGCGCCGCCCCGGTCGGCCGACGGTTGACCGAAGCCTCCGCCTGGGCGCGTACGTGCGCAGGTGCGTGGCGGACGTCGCGGCCCGGCGGCGGACCGACCCTCCTGGGATGCATCCGGCGGGGGCCGTGCGCCGAGACGCCCGCCCGAGGCGCGGCCTTCACGCAGCTTGTCCGTTGTGCCACCTTAGGCCGCCGTGTCGCCGTTGGCGACATACCGGGACCGCTGGATCGGATGGATCCTGCGCCACCCGAACACCGTCCTGCTGCTCGCCGGTCTCGTGACCGTCGTTGCGCTCGTGTTGGCGGCGCGCTTGCGCATCGACACGGACCTGCGGCGGCTGCTTCCGCCCGACCACCCGGTGGTGCGCAGCCTGGACGAGTACGAGGCGACCTTCGGTAGCACCGGAAGCGTCAACCTGGTGGTCAAGGGCGGTACGGTGGAGGCCCGCCACGCCGTCGCCGACGCCATCGCCGACGCCTTTGCCGACGATCCCCTCATCGACAGCGTGGACTATCGGCTGCCGAGCGAGTTCTTCGTCGAACATGCCCTCTACTACCTCGACGAGGGCCGTATGGCGGAGCTGCGGCGCCTCGTCGGGGCGTGGAGTCACTACGAGTTCTGCCGCGCGGCCAAGGACGTGTGCGTCGGCGAGGTGGACCCGGAGGCGCCCGATCGCCTGCGCGCCTTCATCGAGGCGGAGCGGGAACGATCGTGGCGGCGAACCGGGTTTCGCGACTACTACGAACGCGACGGGATCGAGGCGCTGGTCGTGTTGTTGCGCCCGGTCCGCCCCTCGTCGGACCTGGCATTCGCCCAGACCGTCACGCGTGCAGTAAAACGCAAGGTCGAGACGATCCTGGCCCCCGACGGCCCCTTCGCCGCCGAGGGGATCACCATCAACGTGGTCGGTCCCTACGTCGTCAAGGCCCTCGGCCACGCGACGATCCAGCGGGACATGCTGCGGTCGGGGCTCTTCGCCCTGGCCGGCGTCGTGGCGATCCTCTACGTGCTCTTCCGGTCGGTGCGCGGGGTCCTCGTACTCTTGCTGCCCCTTTGCTGTGGCGTCGCCTGGTCCATGGGGGCGACGTATCTGGTCCTGGGCCATCTGAACTCCATGACCAGCCTGATCTCGACGGTGGTCATGGGCATGGGGATCGACGCCGGGATCCATTTCTACGCCCGGATCCGGCGTTACCGAAGATCCCATACGGAAGCGGAGGCGATCCGTCTGGCGTTCTCCGGCCTCGTCGTACCGCTGCTCGTGGCCTCGGCCACGACCATGGGGGCCTTCGTCGTCATGGCCACCTCCGCCTTCCCGGTGTTCCGCGAGTTCGGGATCATCGCGGCGATGGGCGTGGCGGCGTGTCTGCTCGCGATGGTCACCGTGCTGCCCGCGTTGTCGCTGCGCGTCGGCGTGCGGCCGTCGCGGTCCGACGACGCAGGTGGTGCCCGTACCCTCGTCGGCGTACTGCTCGCACGGCCCGGAGTTTGGTTTGCGCTCGTCGTGGCCGCCACGGTGTTCTCGTTCCAAGGGGTGCGCCGCGTCGAGTTCGAGTACGACGGTCGCAAGCTACAGTCCGACGAGGCTCGGGCGAGGACCGAGGCCGACACCCACCTGATTTCCGAGATCTTCGGCAAGGACATCCACGCGGGGGTGCTGGTGGTCGACGATCTCCCGGCGGCGCGCAGGGCCCTCGCCCACGCACGAAGGCGCCACGAGGCCCGCGTGCGCACGGGGACCAGCGTGGTCGCCGAGCTCTTCGGCGCGCCCGATCTGCTGCCGCCAGCCGAGGTGGACCTGGCCCTGCGCGCCAAGGAGATCGCGCGGCTTGCGGCCGACGTGCCGGACACTGCGTTCCGAAGGCTGCGCGCGTTGGCCGGTGAACCGGTCGAAGCCGAGCCGGACGCCGACGCCGGCGACAACCCCTTCGACGAGGACGGCGACTGGGGGGTCGAGGACGAAGGCGGTGAGGGATGGGACGACACGTCCTTCGAGCCTGCGGTGGAGCCGGAGGCATCGGGGGCCTCGGGTGCGTCCGGCGACGCGGGCGACGATGGGCAGCGTCGGGGCGGTGTTCCACCCGAGCCGAGCCCTACGTCGGGGGGCACCGTGGCCGGGGACGGCCCGCTCGCGGGTGGCGCGGCAGGATCCCAAGTGGCCGGAGGAGACGGCGAGGGGCGGCCATCGCCGCCGAACGGGGCGCCGGCCGCGGCGGCCGGCTCCGGGGCGTCGAAGGACGGCGGGGCCGAGGGCGGCGAGACGACGGAAGGGGCGCTCTCACCCGAGGACGCCAAGCTGCTCCTCAGGATGCTGCGGGCCAAGCCCTTCGTGCCCACGGATCTTCCGAAGGTCGTGTGGCGCAAGGTGGCCGCTCCCGATGGCAAGCAGGGGATCTTCGCCTACCCGGCGTTCGACGCGGCCAACATCCGCAAGGGCGTGGCCTTCATGGCCGAGACCGACGAGTACGTCGAAGATCCGCAGCGGCAGCGGTTCGTGGGGGAGACGACCGTGTACGCGGCCATGTATCTCGCGCTCGAGGAGGAGGCCCCGGTCGTGCTGGGCATGGCGGCCGTGCTCGTGACGGCCCTGGTGTTCTGGCAGATCCGGCAGGCGTCGTGGACCGCCCTGACCCTCGTGCCCCTCGGCCTCGGATTGTGGTGGATGCTCGCCGCCATGGGGGTCCTGGGCATCCACCTGACGCTGTTCAACCTGCCGATCCTGCCGGCCATGCTCGGGATCGGCGTCGACAACGGTGTCTACCTGACCGATCGCATTCGCCGTTCGGGGGCCGACCCGGCGAGCCTGCGCTCGTCCGTGGCCGAGACGGTGGGGGCCATCGTCGCCGCCACCACCACCACGGTGGTCGGTTTCGCGGCGTTCCTCGTCGCAGATTCGGGGGGTCTGCGCAGCATCGGTGCCTTGGCCGTCGTGGCGATCACCACCATCGCGCTCGCCGCCGTGATCGTGTTACCGACGGTCGTGCAGCTTACCCGGCGGCGCGCGCGGGACCGCAAGCCCGACACGGGCGCGTCCGAGTAGCCGAGCCCGGGACGCGCCCGTGGTCCGGCAGGGGCTGCGTCACAGGGCGCTGTAGACCGCGTTGCGCCCCGAGCCGACCCGTTCGAGCCGCCCCTCCTTGACCAGGCGCTCGAGGTGGGTGCGCAAGGCACGCTTGCCCAGGTCGGCGAAGGTGCTGTCGAGGCGGACGTACTCGGCGATCTCGTCCACGGTCACGTCCCCGTTGGCCTCCAGGAACGGCAGCACCCGGCGCGCCACGTCCTCCGTGCGAAACTCCGGCTCGGCCGAGGCGGCCCGCTTGGCGGCCCGTTCGTCCACGGCTGCGCCGAGTTCGTCCTCGAGCAGTCGCTCCTTCTTGCGCCGGCGTCCGGTGGATCGCTTGGGCTTCTTCTCGGGCGGGAACGCCGTACGAAGGTCGCCCATGGTGATCTTGGAGAACTGGTGCCAAAGATTGCGTGATTCGAGATAGTCCACCAACTCGGCGAGGGTCACACGGTCCTTGCCTTCGAGTCCCTTGAGGGTCTCGAGGGCCGACAGTCGTTCGAGTTCGTCCATCTTGGTGGGCGCGGGCGGGGGCGCCGGCGAGGTACGTCTGCGTGCCATGATCGAGCCTTGTTCGGCGACGGCGGTCCACGACGAGACATCGGGTGGACCACGCGTATCCGTCGTCCGAGAACCTAGCACGAACCGCCGTGGGGGGCGTCGAGGATGCGGCCGAGGCGCCGGCGAAGTCTGGCCAGGAACGTGCCGTCGAGGACCGGAGGTGTGCCGTCCCGGGGGGCCACGAGGGGCGCGTTCGCCTCGGCCGCGTCGCGCAGGCGCACCAGCCGTGCGATCGCCTCGTCGAGGGCGCGGGCCACGTGCCCCCGGTTGGCCGACAGGATTTCTTCCCACAGCTCGGGATTCGCGGCGGCGACGCGGGTCGCATCGCGCAGGGCGCCGGCGGCCAGCAGCCGGGACGGCCGTGCCACGGCGTCCGGTGCCGCACGGGCGAGGGCGTCGAGCACGGCCCACGCGATGAGGTGGGGGACGTGGCTCGTGTGGGCGACCATGGCATCGTGGGTGGTGGCGTCGACGAAGATCGAACGTGCACCGATGGCGCGTACGATCCAACGCGCGACGAAGACGGCCCGGCGGCGCGTCGCAGGCAGGGGACAAAGGGCGAACGGACGACCGACGAAGAGGTCGGCCGTCGCCCCCTCGGCGCCGCTTTGCTCCCGCCCGGCCATGGGATGGCCGCCCACGAAGCAGCGGAGGTTCTCGGCGGCGGCGAGGATCGGAGCCTTCACGCTGGCCGTGTCCAGGACGACGGCCGCATTCGAGATCTGGGCCGTGTGATCGTCGGCCCGTAGGAAGTCGGCCACGATTCGGGGGGGCATGGCCAACACGACCGCCTCGTCCCGGTCGATGGGACCGCGGCGTTGCCACGCGGCGGGGGTGCATCCGTCGACGCCGAACCGGCGCCGGATCGTGGTGCGTGCGGCTCGTCGTGGGTCCACGACGGTTACTTCCAATGTTGTAGAGTGACGACGCAACGCTGCGGCGATGGAACCGCCGATGAGGCCGGCACCGAGGATGCTGACC
>RFGU01000096.1 GCA_003696955.1 Deltaproteobacteria bacterium
CGGCCCCCTTCGGTGGCGGCGACGATCTCGTCGATGCGGGCCTGGTCGAGCCGAAACGCGGCCCGCACCGTGCCCCTGCCCGGTGCGACGAAGTCGATACGCGCGGCCTTGTCCCATACCACGTACCCGGGGCCGAGGTTGTGCATGAGCATCAACATGTAGAAGGGATCCACCATGCTGTAGAGGTTGCCGCCGAAGTGGGTCCCGACGTAGTTGCGGTTGTACCAACGAAGGCGCATCTCCACGTCGATCTCCCGCATGTCCGGCGTCATGCGCCGGACCCGGACGCCGGCGCCGAGATAGGGCGGATAGAGGTTGAGGAGCAAGCGAAGCCGTGACGGGGACACGGCCGGTACGATGACGCGCTGCGACCCGATCGACAACGACCCCCCGGGACGAAGTTCCCGTTTCGACGCGGCCTCGCCGGACCTTCGTGCGGGGAACGTCTCGGACGGCAGGGCGTTGGGCAAGCGTCGCTGCGGGTGCGTCGCTGGTGGTATCCTCCGCCGCGTACGCCGAGGCAAGGAGCCGCCCGTGAACGCGAAGCCCGATACCCGCCCCGCCGCCGCCGTTCTCCTCGCCGAAGGCTTCGAGGAGATCGAGGCCGTGACCGTCGTCGACGTGCTTCGGCGCGCCGAGGTCGAGACGGTCATCGTCGGTGTCACGGGAGAACGGGTCGTTGGTGCCCACGCCATCGAGATTCGCGCGGACTGCCGCCTCGAGGAGATCGGCGCGCGCCGTTTCGACGCCGTCGTCTTCCCGGGAGGGATGCCGGGGGCGGCTCGGTTGCGCGACGACGACCGGGTACGATCGTTGCTCGTGGAGCAGCACGACCGCGGTGGCATCGTCGCAGCCATCTGCGCGGCGCCGATGGCCCTTGCCGCCGCCGGGCTTCTCGAGGGCCGGCGTGCGACCTGCTACCCGACGTTTCGCGATCGACTCGGATCGGCGCGATACGCGGACGAACCGGTCGTCGAGGACGGAGCCGTCGTCACGAGCCGGGGGCCGGCGACGGCGCTTGCGTTCGCCCTTGCCCTCGTGGCCCGCCTTCGCGGTCCCGAGGTCCGCGACGAGTTGGCGCGGCGGATGTTGGTGGATTGAGGATCGTTCCCCGGGGCGTGGGGGCGGGGCCCGACGCCGCCACGCGGTCGGCGGCGTGGGGCCCGAGGCCCACTCGGCGCGGAGGGTTGCAACGTCACGCCCTCAGCCGGGTGGTTTGCAGGCATCGTAGGGGGCGTGGGTGTTGTTGTCCTCGATGCACTCGTTGAAGGAGCCTGCGCCCATGCCGTCGTCGTCGACGACGGCCCACAATACGAAGGGACCCGGTCCAGGCGCGGGGACGGAGAGCGCCACCTTCTCGGATCCGCCGGGCACGATGGAGGCTTGCGTCGTCGCGGTTCCGAGGAAACCTGCGGTCTGCTCGTAGAAGGCGACCGTGACGCCCGCCCCCACGCCGAGGCACCCCTGGTTCTTGACCCAGACCGTCAGGTTCAGGTCGGGGCATGCTGCGCCGTCTGCTTGCAGGTCGAACGGGACGAGGTCGGGCGCACAGTTCTCGTTGGTCCCCTGGGTGTTGCGACGATAGGAGTTGTGCGTCGTCCAGCTCGGGGGCTCGCTCGTGGGAATGGAACCGTCGTCCGCCACGTTGTCGACGTGGTAGGTGTGCTGATTCCACACGGGACGGGTGGGCATCCAGTTGTCGAGGGCATCCTCCCACACCTCGACGCCGGCATCGGCCACCAGCGCCGGGTCGAGGATCCCCGCAGCGTTGTTCGTGGCGAACACGAGTTCGGCCTTGAAGTCCCCGTCGACGTCCGCGATGACCGGATATTCGGATCGTGTCTGGGACGAGTTGAGATCGCGGAAGATGATCTCGGCGTCGGTCATCACGCCGTCGCAGGCGGGCCCAGGCGGCTGCAGCAGACATTCGGGTTCGACGCCGGGATAGATGCGGAGGTACTCCTCGTCGTTGTAGACCACCTCGGCGCGGCCGTCCCCGTCGAAATCGAAGACCGACGAGCCCGTGCGGCTCGACGAGTCGTCCTCCGTGGGCGCCTGCCACAGGATGGACAGCGTCGCAGGCGGCGCGAAGTCTGCCACCAGGTAATTCGAGCCGCCCGCCGTGCCGATCTCGGGTGCGCCGTCTCCGTCGAAGTCGGCGATGTTGGGCGCGCCGCCGAAGCCGCCGCCGGGGATGGCAAGGCTCGCCTTCTGCGTGCCGTCGGCCCCGTCGAGGATCCGCACCGTTCCGTTCTCGACGAGCACGACGTCCGGGGCGCCGTCGCCGTCCATGTCGGCGATGCCGCAGTAGCCGTCCCCGAAGGCCGTGTCCCACAGGATCTGGCCGGTGAAGTCGCCGCCGGCCACCGTTCCCGTGAAGGTGTAGGCGGTCTTGCCGCCGACGACCTCGGGTCGCCCGTCTCCGGTGAGATCCACGACGCAGGAGAGCGGGCCGATGGCGTTGTGGCCCGCGCCCGCGCCGCCCTCCCACAGCAACGTACCGGTCGCATCGTAGACGGCGGCACCGTAGACGATCTCGGGCAGGCCTTCGCCGTCCATGTTCGCGATGGAGGGGGCGCCACTGCGAGCCGGTCCGGTGAAGGCGTCCGACTGCCACAGCGGAAGCCCGGTCGGATCGACGGCGATGAGGTACTTGCCGTCGCCTTGCGCCACCACCTCGGGCAATCCATCGCCGGTCAGATCGCCGAGGGCCGGCGTCGCCGTCGAGTCGGTGCGATACGCGGGGTCATCGAGCGTCCACACCTTCGAACCGTCGTCGCCGCGAATGGCCCGCAAGACGCCGTCCGAATAGTAGTTCGGCCACTGGAAACTGTTGAAGACGATCTCGGGTACGCAGTCGGCGTCGAGGTCGGCGACCATGGGGGCGCTCGACACCTGTACGTACTCCGGAAGGTCGTCGGGGGCGGGTACGACGTGGGGCCAGGTCACCTGGCAGAACCCGCCCATGCAGACCTCGGCCGTCTGACAGTCCGCGTCGGTCGTGCAGGCACGCATGCGGCGCTCACCCCAGGTGAAGCGAGGGCGCGGCGCAAAGGTCTGCGGCGGCGGCGTGAAGGTGCACGCGTCGTCGGCCACCTTGGGAACGCACTTGCCGAGGGATGGATCGCAGACCTGGTCGGCCGGGCAATCGGACCCTTGTGTCGCGCACGCGGCCGCATCGCAGTCGCCACCGGGAACGATGCAGGTGCCGGCATGGCAGATCTCGGCGCCCTCGCAACACACCTCGTCCGGGCCACAGGCGGGTTCGCCCCCGCAGTCGATCACGCATTCACCGGCGTCGCACCGTTGACCGACCGGGCAGCAGACGCCGCCGCCGCACTGTCGTTCCGGGGGGCAGGGACCGTCGGTGGTGGACCCAGAGCCCGCCGAGACGGAACCCGCCGTATCGGTGGCCACGGTCGTGCCGGATCCGGCGGTCGTCGAGGCCGTGGTTCCGGTCGAGACTCCGCCGGTGCCCGAGGTGGTGCGCGCGCCGTCGTCACCCGAACAGGCGACGGCGATGGCGAGGACGGAGGCGATGGAGAACGAAGCGTATCGATGCATTGGATCGGTGGCGGTGCAGGGGCAGCGTTGGCGTCGGAATCGTGCCCTTTGGACCGCGCGAAACGGTGTTTTTCCGACAGGTTCGACGTGCGCTCCGCGACGTCGATCACCCGGTCGCATCGAGCAGCGAACGGTAGATGGCCGCAAGGTCGTCGCGGGACAGGGTGATCGGGTTCTCGCGGTGACAGGGGTCGTCGTACGCCTCGTCGGCCAGGGCCGGAACGTCGTCGTGCGTGGCGCCGGTTTCGGCGAGCGTTTCGGTGATCCCGACGCGGCGGCGAAAGTCGGCGAGCAACCTGGGCAGGTCGTCGGCCGAGGCGCCCGGATCGAGGATCCGCGCAATGCGCCGGTATCGTGCGAGGAGATCGTCCGTGAACGAGGCGCGCTCGTGCGCGAGCTGCCAGGCGAGGGCACCGGGCAATAGCAGCGCGTTGGCAAGCCCGTGATGCGTGCCGTAGCGCGTCGACAACGGGTGCGCGAGGGAGTGGACCACGCCGAGGCCCTTTTGGAAGGCGGTGGCGCCCATGGTCGCGGCCACGAGCATGTGGCCGCGTGCCTCGAGGTCGGCGCCGTCGGCGACGGCCGTGGGGAGGTGCGCCACGACGAGTTCGATGGCGCCGAGGGCGATGGCATCGGCCATGGGGTGATAGCCCACGGACAGATAGGCTTCGACGGCGTGGGTCAAGGCGTCGAACCCGGTGGCCGCGGTCAGGTGCGGTGGCAACCCGACGGTGAGTTCCGGGGCCAGGACGGCGATGCGCGGCATCAACGTCGGGTGGAAGACGATGGTCTTGCGCTTCGTGGCCTCGGCGATCACCACGGCCGAGCGCCCGACCTCGCTGCCCGTGCCCGCCGTCGTGGGGATGGCATAGACCGGCGCCAGGGCGGAGGTGATGCGGGCGTCTCCGCCGCGCATGGCGTCGAAGTCGAGGAGCGAGCCCTCGTGGGTCGCCAGCACGGCGACGACCTTCGCGGCATCGAGCGGAGATCCGCCGCCGAGCCCGACGATCCCGGTGCAGCCGGTATCGCGGTACCGCCGCGCGCCGGCCACCACGTCGGCCTCCACGGGGTTCGGGTGGACCTCGGCGAAGAGCTCGACCTTCACGCCGGCGGCCTCGAGGACCCGTCGCACGCGGTCGGCGATCCCGGCGCGTACCAGGCCCTCGTCGGTGACGAGGAGCATGGGGCCGTTTCCGTGGCGTTCGGCGACGCGTCCGCCGAACACGCCGAGGGCCTCGGTACCGAAGAGAATCGTCGTGGGAAAGTTGAATTGGGCGAGCATCAGATGATCTCGAAGTAGCGGGCGAGTTCCCAGTCGGTGACGGCCCGTTCGAACTGGCGAGTCTCCCACAGGCGTGTCGCGGCGAAATGTTCGACGAACGCATCCGAGAACGCCCGTCGGGCGAAGTCGCTCGCCGCAAGACGCTCGGCCGCGACCCGAAGGGTCGGCGGAAGCCGCACGTCGGCGGGAAGGTCGTTCTGGACGGCGTAGGCGTTGCCCTCGACGGGCGGAGGCAGGGCGAGGCCCTGTCGAATCCCCTCGAGGCCGCTTGCGATGGCGGCCGCAGCGACGAGGTAGGGGTTGGCGTCCGCGGCGGCGAGGCGGTACTCGACGCGTTGGCTCTTTTCGTCGCCGGGCACGATGCGCAGGGCCGTGGTCCGGTTGTCGATGCCCCAGGTCGCCGCCGTGGGGGCCCAGGCGCCTTCGACGAGGCGGGTGTAGGCGTTCACCGTCGGGGCGACCATGGCGCAAAGTTCGGGCATGTAACGCAACTGCCCGGCCACGAAGGCCTCCATCGTGCGGCTCATCCCCGCGCGGCCGGCGGGATCGTGGAAGAGCCGCTGGCCCGAGGCGGCGTCGCGCAAGGAGACGTGGAAGTGGCCGCTCTGCCCCGGATATCGCTCCGACCACCGGGCCATGAACGTCGCCATGAGGTTGCGCCGTTCGAAGAAGACCTTGGTGAAGGTCTTGAAGAGGACGGCCTTGTCGGCGGCCTCGAGGCCCGGGGCGACGCGCAGGCACGCTTCCATGACCCCCGGTCCCGTCTCGGTGTGGTAGCCCTCGAGTCCGAGTTTCAGATCCTCGCAGTAGTCGAGGAACGCCTGGTGAAGGTCGGCGTGGACCGAGGTACGAAGCACGGAATAGCCGAACATGCCCGGCGTGAAGGGGCGAAGGTTGCGATAGCCCTTCTCGCGTGCGGAGGCCGGCGTCTCGTCGAACAGGAAGAACTCGTACTCGAAGCCGGCATCCACCGCAAAGCCCATGTCCTCGGCGTCGGCGAGGACACGGGCGAGGAGATTGCGCGGGCAGACGGGGTGGAAGCGTTCGCCCTCCGGGGGCACGAGTTCGCCGAGGAAGAACGGCGTATGGGGCTCGTCGGGAAGGTCGCGGCGCGTGGAGAGATCGAGCCGATAGGGCGCGTCCGGAAAGCCCTTGTCCCACGACGAGAACGTCACGTTGTCGTAGAGCTGGTCGGCCACGTCCCAGCCGAAGATGCAGTCACAGAAGCCCGCATGGGACGTGGCGAGGCTGGCGAACTTCTCCATCGTCAGGTACTTGCCCCGCAGCACTCCGTCGATGTCGGTGATGCCGAGTTTGATGCGTTTGGTCCCGGCTTCGACGAGGTCCTCGACGATGCGCTCGGCGAGTTGTTTGCGTGTCGTCATGGCTGTGTCCTGAAGTTGATGCTGGTCCTGCGGGTCAGGTGGAGGAAACCGTAGCGCGAGAGCGTCGATCCGATGCCGCTGTCCTTGGCGCCGGTCCAGGGCAGGGCGGGGTCGAGGACGTCGCAGCGGTTCATGTAGATCGTGCCGGCCTCGAGGCGGCGCGCCATGGTTTCGGCGCGCTCCGGATCGCGCGTCCAGACCGACGCCGTAAGGCCGTACCTCGAGTCGTTCATGCGCGCGAGGGCCTCGTCGTCGTCGTCCACCGGGGCCACCGGTAGGATCGGGCCGAAGCTCTCCTCCTGCATGACGCGGGCATCCTGGGGGACGTCCGCGAGGAGCGTGGGCGGAAAGAAGCGTGGATGCGCGTCGCTCGGACGACCGCCGAGCAAAAGGCGCGCGCCGCGGTCGAGGGCGTCCTTGCACTGGTTCGCGAGGAACGCCGGCGCGGTCGCCGAGGCCAAGGGACCCATGGTGGTGGCCTCGTCGTTCGGATCGCCGAGGACGTACCGCTCGAGTACGGCGCGCGCCTTCTCGACGAAGGCGTCGTAGATGCGGCGATGGACGTAGACCCGTTCGACGGCACAGCAGGACTGGCCGGCGTTGTAACACGCACCGTCCACCACGCTCTCGACCGCAAAGTCCAGATCGGCATCGGGCGCCACGTAGGCCGGATCCTTGCCGCCGAGTTCGAGCCCCACGTCCACGCAGCGGGTGGCGGCGGTGGCGTAGACCTCGAGACCGCCGCGGACGGAACCCGTGAACGCGACGTAGTCGATGCGTCGATCCCGGACGGCGGTGGCCGTGACCGCGTGGGTGGCCACGAGGTCCTGTACGAGCCCGTCGGGGCCTACGCCCTCGAAGGCCCGGACGAAGTGGCGACCGCAAAGGGGCGTCTTGGCGCTGTGCTTGACGAGGACGGCGTTGCCCGCGAGGACCGCCGGGACCACGACGTTCACCGCGATGAGCAGCGGATAATTCCAGGCGGCGACGTCGAGGACCACCCCGAGGGGTCTGTGTTCGATGCGGCGGACGAGCCCGGGCGCCTCGGGCAGGACGTCCGGCGCAAGCGACGACTCGCAGATGGCGAGCATGTGCTCGGCACGCTCGAGCATGGTCTCCACCTCGCGCCGAGATTGGACGATGGGCTTGCCCATCTGGGCCGTGACGTCCCGCGCGACCTCCTCGGCATGGGTGCGAAACCAGGCGACGGCCCGCTCGACGGCCGCCTTGCGTTCGCCCACGGGCACGTCGCGCCAAACGGCGAATGCCTCGCGCGCCTTGGCGATCTTCTCGGAGACCTGCGCCTCGTCATCGAGGGGCAGGGAGGCGACGACGCGTCCATCGTAGGGGCTTTCGACCTCGAGGTTCACGACCCACGTTATACGCCGAACCGTGCGGCCACGGGACGGGGCATCCGCGAGCGGGGCCCCATGGGCCCAAGGTCGGGCGCCGAGTGCGCTTGGCGTGGGGCGTATCGGGCGGCCGGCTTCGAGTACGATGGGCCCGTGTTCGAGCATGCGCTCGAATGGCTCCGGGATCCGCTCGGCGTTGCGGTGCCCGGGGCCGGTGCATCGGCGCCCGGTCGCCAACGTGATCGTATCGGTCGCCGCCCGGCGGTTCCGTCCGTGCGTCGCGGTCTCGGATCGGTGGTGCGGGGCCGTGCGGCCGGTCGTCCAAGCTCGTCGCCATCGTGGATTGCCCGACCTTCGTTGCCGCCGTCCTCGCCGCCGTGGGCGGGGTGCTCTTCGACGAGGTGTGCCGTCGTGGAGGGAAGCGTCTCGGTGTGGCGTTCGCGTCGGCGGAAGATGGCGCTGGTGTCCCCGGCCGGAGCGCGGCGATGAACGCCGATGGCGCCGAAGTGGTGGACGATGCTCGTTCACCTGGCGCGCTTTCGTCTCGGTCTACGGGGCATTACCATCGTTGCCGTGAACCGCCGTGCTCCGAAGGCCTCGGGTCCCGGCCTCCGCTCGGTCCGCCCTTCGCGTCGAGGGGCGCAGGCCGCGTTGGCCGCCGCGGTACTCGGGGGTTGTCCGGCCGACCCGGAGACCTTGCCCAAAGGGGCCCTCGCCCGCGTGGGCGACCGCGTCTTCTACGAGGAGGACCTGGTGGCGACGCTGCCGGAACTCGGCCCCTACGCCCAGGCCCGCTTCGCCGGGCGGGAAGGCATGCTCGTGATGCTCGAAGCCCTCGTGGACGCCGAGCTGCTGGCCCAGGAGGCGGACCGAGCCGGCCTCGGCGACGATCCGCGCATCGAGTGGGAGCGCCTCGTCGAGGTCGCGGCCGCCTACATGCGGGCCGAGATCGAGCGGCGGGTGCCCCTGGAATCGGTGGCGAACGACACGGCCGCCCTCGAGGAGGCGTACCGCAGCCACATCGACGAGTTCACGATCCCGGAGCGCCGCGGGGCCGAGGGCGTGCTGTTTCGGCGCTTGCCCGAAGCCGAGCGCGCCCATGCGGCCTTGCTCGAAGGTGCCCCCCTCGAGTCCTTGGGCGAGGTCGTGCAGACCGCCCTGCAGACCCGCGACGATGCGCAGTATCCGGCGTTCCATCCCGTCCTCTTTCGTGAGGACCTCGAGGTCGGCGATCCGCTGCCGCACATCGTGTCGGTCGGGGACCGGCTCCTCGTCGGGCGTCTCGACCGCGTCGTTCCCCCCGAGGTCCGGCCCATGGACGACCCGGACGTGCGGGAACGCCTCGTCGAGATCGTCCGTGGGCCACGGGTCGAAGCGGCCCGGGCGGAGATCCTGCGCGAGCTTGCCGAGCGCTTCCCCGTGGAGGCGCCGTAGGGGCCTTCGTTCGGCCGCAGACGGGGCCGGCAGCACGGTGCGATGCGCAGCGCGACGCTCGCCGGTGCCGAAGCGACCTTGGCGTGCCGGGGGCGAACCCGTGGGCCTGTCCGTGCCGGGTTGCCGCGGCCGGACCGCGCTGATATCCCGTGCAGGTGTCCCGCGCCTTTGCCCTTGCCGTCCTCGCCCTCGCGGTGCTCGACCCCGTTGCGGCCCGGGGGGCGGCACCCGCGGCGGAGACCGCCGATCGCGTCGTGCTCGACCGCATCGTCGCGGTCGTGGACGACGAAGTGATCCTGGAGAGCGACCTCGACCGGGAGGTGCAGCGCTCCGAACGGTTGGCGAACGCCCTTTCGGCCCTGCCCAATCCCACCGAGGCGGACGTCGCGCGGATCGCCGAGGAGATCCGCCCCGCCGTCCTCGACGACCTCGTGGACCAATTGCTCGTCCTCGACGAGGGGGCACGCTTCCAGATCCAGGCCACCGACGCCGACCTCGAGCGCTACCTGCAGAACCTGGCGACGGGCCACGGCTACGCGACGGTCGAGGCGCTGCGGGAGGACGTCGAGCGCAGCGGCATCTACGGGACGTGGGAGGACTACACGAACGACCTGCGCAAGCAGATCGTCGTCTACAAGACCCTTGCGACCTTGGCCGCACCGACGGTCAGTGAAGCACAGATCCGCGCGTACTATCGCTCGATGACCAAGGACGTGGGGGCGCGCGTGGTGGTCGAACGCTTCCGCGTCGCGCCGCCCTCCGACGATCCGACGGGGCGCAACGCCGCCTTCGCCACGGCGCAACGGCTCGTCGCCCGCCTGCGCCGGGGCGTGTCCGCCGAGGATGCGGCGCGGGAGGTGGGTCTTCCGCCGCCGAAGCGCGAGGAGATCCGTCGGGGCGACATGGTGGTGGAACTCGAAGATGCCGTGTTCGCGGCCAAGGACGGCAGCATCGTCGGCCCCGTCGAAACCGGGCGGGGCTTCGAGGTCGTGCGCGTGATCGAACACAAGGCATCGGAGGCCGTCCCCTTCGAGGAAGCCAAGGAACGCATCACCGAGGTCCTCTACGCCAAGGCCGCGGAGAAGGCGGAGCGGGAATTCAAGCAGGGCCTTCGCGCCCGCGCCCACATCGACATCCGCCTTTGACGGTGAGGGGGGCGGCGGTCAGCGCCGACGTCGTCGGCCCAGGGCGAGCAGCGTGAGGGCCCAGATCGCCGAGGGCTGGCGCGGCCTCGCGTCGCTTCGGCAGCCGCAGCCACCGTCGTCGCCCCCGTAGTCCTCGGGTAGCCCCGCCGTGGCCGCCGAGCCTCCCGCGGTGCCTCCACCGGTTCCGTCGCCGCCGCCTCCGTCGTCCGAACTCGGTCCGCCCGACGATCCGCCGGGGGCGCCGCACGCGGGGTCGTTGGGATCGCATTGCGGATCGTCCACGAGGTAGTAGACGGGACCGGGGCCGCGCACGAGGATCGGTTCGGGACGAAGGTCCGTGCCCTCGGCGTAGGCGTCGAGTTCGTCCGCCGTCCACACCGGGGCCGCCGCGAGATCGAACCCCCAGGCATCGGCCACGGCCTGCGACGGGATCCGTCGCCGGTACGATCCGTCGATGAGCCAGCCCACGTTGGCTTCGTCGACGACCACGACGGGCGTGTCGGGAACCGCCGGGCCGGTCTCGATACCGTCGAGTTCCTCGGCCGAAAGGCGCATGCTGCTCCAGAACGGCGAGAAGCCCCATGCCGCCAGGTGGTCGGGCCCGGCCAAGGGACGCCGCACGCCCTCGGGGACCGGAGGGCGGTCGCAGTCCACGAAGGTGGGAGAATCGGGCAGCTCCGACCGTCCGCCACCTTCGGTGTCGGTGCCGTAGGCATGGACCACGTGCGGATACCCGTCGCGCAGGGACAGGGGCACGTCGATCTCGAAGCCGTGCTCGCAGGAGCCGAGGCTGTCGCACAGGTCCATGCGATATTGGTTCGCCAGGACCATCACGCCCGTGGCCGTGGGTTCGTCGGGCGTGCCGTCGAACCAGATCTCCACGGTCACCGGATCGTCCGGGGTGTCCGGATCCTGGGCCCAGCCGGTGATCGCCTCGCACGCGTCCACCGCGGCCGTCCCGTCCGGCGGGGCGTTGCCGAGGTCCATGAGGTCCTCGTAGGCCTGGATCAGGCTCATGTACGGCGGGACGTAGACGAACCCGTACCCGGCCACGTCCTGTTTGAGGTTGAAGTGCAGGTGGATCGTGGTGGACGTGCCGCCGAAGGCGTTGGACACGAGGTTGATCGGGTCTCCCCGCGATACGTCCTGGCCCACGGAGACCATGTTCGTGTCGCCGTGGAGGTAGTCGTAACGGCGGCCCTGCGGGTCGGTCAGGTACACCGAATAGCTGCCGATGTTGGTGATCGTGCCATCGACCGTCGCCACGTTGGGGTGGACGCTCTTTTCGCAGGTCGCGGGCCGGATGTCCTGGCCCTGGTGGCCCGTGCCGGCGGGGCAAAGCGGCATGTCCCAGCTTCGGATCTCGCAGTAGTTGTCGCGCCAAGGGTAGTCGTAGTTGACCGCGTCGCACTGCGTGCCGCCGCCGCCCTGGCTGCCCCCTGGCCGATAGACCTGGGAGTTGGCGAACGAAGGGCCATTGCCCATGGGGTATCGCATCCCCGGGGCGTAGACCATCCAATCGACCCGTCCTTGGCCGGAGTTCGGCTCGAGATCGCCCGGGTCGTGGTAACCCCACGGTGCGGCGCTCGCGACGACGGGAAGCGCGAAGGCCACGGCTGCGCCCACCGCCCACGATCTCCACTTCATGGCGTCACCCCCTTGCCGCCGACGGGGACGAGGGAGGCGGCGATGGAACGCGCGAGCGCGTCGTCTCGGCAGGTTTCCTTGCGCGGCTCGCCGCACTCGACTTCGAGGGTGTAGGCGATGCCGTTTTCGATCCAGGCGATCGACACGATGCCTTCGTTCATGGTGATCCATGCCGGCACGCCGCGAACTCGATCCTCCGGCTGCTTCGGACGCAGGGGCGTATGGAGCCGTGCCTTCGTGCTCGCCTGGATCGAGACGGTGACCGGCTCGACCGCGACCGAGTAGGCCCAGAAGGCCGGCCGCACGATGAGCGTCCCGCCGAAATAGGGGCTGTCGGCCGGGGGCAACAGCACGGGTGCC
This sequence comes from Deltaproteobacteria bacterium, assembly GCA_003696955.1. Lineage (GTDB taxonomy): Bacteria > Myxococcota_A > Polyangia > Nannocystales > Nannocystaceae > J032. The sequence continues at coordinate 12,170 of RFGU01000096.1, forward strand.
GGAGCGCGGTCGAGGTCGGTGCCGTAGCGACGTCGGGCGGCCTCCACCGTCGCGGCCTCACCCGCCGCGACCTGGCCGGTGACGGCGCGATCCATCGGCTCGCCGCCGAGGACCGGAGGCCGGCGGACCGTACGCGCGTCGTCGGACGACCGCGGATGGCGTGGCGCCGAAGCGACGCCCTGGGCGTGCGCCCGCGTGCCGGTTGGCGCCGCATCTTGCGCGTCCGAACCGTCGCCCCGATCGCACGCCGTGAGGAACGGTGTTCCCGCGGCGATGCTCACCGCGATCGTCGCGCGAAGCCATGGACGGAGCATCGACCGCATCGTGCCTGCTAGCGTACCGATGCCCGACGCCGGGCCGCAAGCGATTTCGCCGCGAAGGGGGCGCTTGCGTGGCACGGGACGCCGGCCGGTCGACCCGAGGACCGGCCTGTGGCACCGTCGGCCGTGATGCGCGCGTCCGGACCGTCCCGCCTTCCTGCGACGGTCTGGGCCCTCGGCGCGGTCAGCTTCCTGACCGATGCGGCCTCCGAGATGATCGTGCCGCTCCTCCCCGTCTTCGTCGCCGGGCTCGGGGGCGGGGCGCTGGCGCTCGGCCTCGTCGAGGGCGTTGCGAACGCCGTGGCCAGCGTGCTCAAGCTCGTCTCCGGCCGCTTGTCGGACCGGTTCGGGCGGGCCCATCCCTTCGTCGTTGCAGGTTACGCCCTGTCGGCCGCGGCCCGGCCCCTGGTGGCCCTTGCGGCCGTTCCATGGCACGTCGTGGCCCTCCGGGCCGTCGATCGCATCGGCAAGGGGCTGCGAAGCAGTCCCCGCGACGCCATCTTGGCACGCAGCGTGGATTCGGCCCGGCGTGGCGCAGCGTTCGGCGTGCAGCGCGCCCTGGATCACGCGGGGGCGGCGGTCGGCCCCTTGCTCGCCGTCGTCCTGCTGGTGGGCTTCGCGGCGGACGTGCGCACGGTGTTCTGGGCGGCGGCCGTGCCGGGGGCGATGGCCGTGATCGTCGTGCTGTGGTTCGTACGCGAACCGTCGCCCGACGGGCCCGGCGACACCCACGCAGGGGCGGCGGCCGGCCGGTCGCCGTCGCCCGACGCGTCGGCACCCCCGTTGTGGCGGTTTCTGGTGCCCTACGCCGCGGTCGCCCTGGCCAGCGTGACCGAACTCTTCCTGTTGATGCGCCTCGGAGCGACCGAGGCGGGGCTACCGCTCGTGGGCTATCCCTTGGCGTGGCTCGGCATGCACGTGCTCAAGACGTTGGCGGCCGCGCGCGCCGGTGGGTGGTCGGATCGCGTGGGGCGGCGCCTAGTGCTGGTGTGGGCGTGGACGGGCATGGCGGTCGCCTACGGGCTCCTCGCCGCCTTCGATGCGCGGCCGATCCAGTGGGCGGCGCTCGCTCTCTTCGCCGTGCAGGCCGGGGCGGCCGACGGGGTCCAGCGCGCCTGGGTGGCCGACCTGGTTCCCCGGGCACGGCTGGGCACCGGATTCGGCTGGTTCCATTTCGTCGAGGGGGCGCTTGCGTTGGCGGCCTCCGCCTGGTTCGGTGCCGTCTGGGACATGGTGGGAGCGGCGGTCGCCTTCGGCACGGCGGCCCTCCTCGCGGCGACGGCAGTCGTTGCCCTCGTGGCGTTCGGGTCCGGCCGGCGCTCACCCCCCGATGGCGCGGGGCAACCCGGCGTTCCCGAGGACGCGGTCGACGCAGGCCAGTAGGTCCTGCCGTCCGACCGGCTTGTAGAGCGTGCCCACCGCTCCGATGGAGCGGGCGTCCTCCTCGACGTCCTCGGGGGCGAGCCCCGTGCACAGGACCACGGGCGGCACGATACCCGCCACCTCGATGGCCGCGCGCACCGCGGAAGGGCCGCGCAGGCCGGGGAGATCCACGTCGAGGAGGATGAGGTGGGGGCGGAGCGTGCGAATCGCAACCGCAAGGCCGAATCCGCTCTCCTGTTGGTAGGCCTCGTAGCCCGCGCGCCGCAGGACGGTGGCGTAGGCGCGGCACACGGCGGGGTCGTCGTCGACGACGAGGATGCGAGGCGTCTCCACGGCACACGGCATCGGCATCGGGCACCCCCTGCTTGAGCCGTTTGCAACGTCGGCACGGCCGGCCATGCTCGGGGTGCGTGCGCACCCGATTCGGACGCGTCGGCGCCATCCGCTTCGTGCGGTTGGCCATGCTCGCCACGCTGGCCGTGGGGGCGTCGCTCGGTCCGTATTGGGCCGCAGGACGCCCGCGCCCGGTGGATCTCGCCGTGGATCGGCCGCAGGTGCGCTGGCCGCGCACACTCTGGATCCCCTGGGAGCGGGTCGAGACGCCGGAGGCGCGGCTCCATCGAAGGCTCGCGGCCCTCGCCGCCCGGCTCGAACGCCGACCCCGCCTCGACGCAGCCCTGGTGCAATTCGACGTGGAGGGACTTGCCGGCGCCATCGAGCGCGTGCTGGCTCGGGTGGAAGGGCGGGCACAGGTGTCGGTCCACGTACGGGATCTCGAAAGCGGGCATGTGCTCTTCGATCACTACGGGGACTCGGCGCTGACCCCCGCCTCGACCCAGAAGATCCTCACGGGGGCCGCCGCCCTGGACCTGCTCGGGCCGGACTACCGGTTCGCGACCCGCGTCCTTGCGCGGCCGGGTGCTCTCGTCCTGGTGGGGGAGGGGGATCCGCTCCTATCGGCCGACGACGTTCGCCGACTCGGCGAGGCGGTCGCCGGTGCGGTCTCCGTCGCGTCGATCGACCGGGTCGTCGTGGACGACTCGGCCTTCGCGGATCGTGCCGCCGCCGCCGGAGCCTTCGACGAAGACGGTCCCGGCTTCGCCTACCAAGCGTTCACCTCCGCCCTCGCCGTGGACTTCAACGCGGTGCTCGTCGGGGTGGAGCCGCGGAAGGGGCACGTGCGCCCGCGCGTGTGGACGTCTCCTTCGTGCGAGCGCATCCGGGTGGACAATCGGGCCCGTATGGGACGAAAAGACACGCTTACGGTGCGTTCGGTGGACGACGGAGACGGGACGCGCATCGAGGTGCGTGGCACCGTGGCGCAAAGCGGCGGATCGCGCCGCGTGCGGCGACGCCTGCATCACCCGACCCTCGTCGTCGGGTGCCTCTTCGCCCGGGCTCTCGCCGAGACCGAGGGCCTGCCGCCTCCCCGCGTCGAGCGCGGCCGCACCGAGCCGGGGGACGTGCTCGTCGCCATGCACGTCTCGCCCCCCCTTGCCGAGATCGTCGAGCGCGGTCTGGCCTACTCCAACAACTTCATTGCCGAGCAGATCCTTCGAACCCTGACACGGGAGTGGACGGGGCGCGACGACGTCGAAGAAGGGGCGGAGATCCTCGAGTCCTATGCGCGTACCGTGGTCGGCATCGAGGACGGCATCGCCATCGAGAACGGCTCGGGGCTCTCCCGCCGCGCGCGCATGTCGGCCCGGTCCTTGGTGGACCTGCTTGCGGTGGCCTATCGCGGTCAGGCCGAAGGTACGAGCGTCATCGACCTGTTGCCGGTCGCGGGGGAACCCGGAACCCTTCGGACCCGCCTGCGCCTTTCCGGCAAACGGGTACGCGCCAAGACGGGCACCCTGGCCGGGGTCAGCGGGCTCTCCGGCGTGGTGACCAGGGAAGACGGCACGCCCCAGATCGGGTTCGCGATCCTCATCAACGCCGTGCCCGACGCCCGCCTTTCGGCACGCGCACGACGTCGCATCGAGGATGCCGTCGTGATCGAGGTCCTGCGGGCCCTCGACGACTACGAGGCGAAACGATCCGGTCTCGTGGGCGCCGACGCGGGCGGCGGGGGATGAGGCCCTGGGCACCGTCACACGCGCTCGGGCGTAAGGCGCGGCGCCCCCTCGAGCGCCCTGGCGACCCGGTCGAGCAACACGTCGCGTTCGACGGGCTTGGTCACGAACGCGTGGGCGCCCTGTCGCAGCGCCCAGAAGCGGTCGATGTCCCGGTCGAGGTCCGAGACCACCAGCACGGGGATCTGCGGGTCGCGGGCCACCGCCGCCCGCAACACGTCGAGACCGGAGGCATCCGGCAACAGGGGTTCGAGCACCACCAGGTCTACGCCCCGGCCGAGGGCCGCGAGAGCCGCCTTGCAGGTTTCGGCCTCGTCGATCTCGGGTGGCGGGCTCATGGTGGCGAGGATGCCGCACAGCTCCTCGCGGGCGGTTGGGTCCGGGTCTACGACGAGGATCCGCATCGTCCGGCGGCGGCTCGGGTCAGATGGCCACGGGGGGATGGCGCTTGCGTGCGAGGTGAGCGCGGGTCAGCCGGTAGAGGATTCGCGCGACGTTGTAGGTGCCCGCCCGGGTCTTGCGGGCGACCTCCTTGACCGAATGGCGGCCGTTGAGCAGTTCGAGGACCGCAAGCTCCTCCTGGGTGAAGGCGTGCCGGCCGAGGCGCACGACGTTCTCGTCGATTCGGACGAAGACGTCGTCGACGCCGGCCATCTCCGGCCCCATGGCGGCGCGGTCGTCCCGGCGGCGCAGTCCGTCGAGCAGCGCGTCGGAGATCCGCAGCTCGGCACGATTCGCACGCGCCGCCTCGGCAAGGGGGTCGAGCCCCTCGGTCGGCTGGAACACGACCGTGCCCTGGGACAAGGAGAGCAGGATGCACGTGATCTCCCGGGCCTGGGCCGAAAGGGCCTGGGCGAGATCCGACTCGGAGATGGCTCCGGCGCGAACGAGACGAAGGCCCAGCGGTAGCTTCTGCCCCTCGCCCACGAATGGTTCGAGCGTCTCTTCCGTCATCATCCCCAGCTCCACGAGGAACCGTCCGAGCTTGACGTCTTCGTTGCTCCCTTCGAGTTCCCCGTGCAGGATGTTGGCGTCGTCGACGTGCAGCCGCCCGCGGATCTCACCGGAATGCACCTCGACGACGCCACGCCTTCGCAGTTCGGCGACGAGGGCCAGCACCGACTCGAGGGGGGTGGTGGCCAGATCGGCCGTCAGACCTGCCGGCATCCCGAGGGTGGCCTGGGCGCGCGTCACGTCACGGACCACCTGATCGAGGACGTCGTGATCGACGAGGACGCCGGCTTCTTCGAGGGCGTGGGCGAGGTGCCGGGAAAGGGGCGAGGCGACCTCCTCGCCCACGCCGGCAATCGCCGTGTCGTCCGCCAGCGCCTGACGGACCGCGCGGACGAGGGCCGGCGTGCTGAAGGGGCGCCTGAGGGTGGGGAGTGACTCTGCCCCCGGGATCGGCGTCGGATTCTTGCGACTGACGAGGAGTAGGCCGGGGAGTTCCGATGCCTTGGGTACCTTGACGATCCGACGCAACAGCGCTGCCGACGCGTCGGGGGAGACCGAGGCATCGAGTACCACCAGGCGGAGGCTGCCCTCACCGGCGGGCCCGTGTCTCGTCACGGTCTCCACGGCTTCGTCGGCGTCTTCGACCGGGAACACGCGATAGCCGGCGAGCCGGAGCCCGGCGACGGCGAGCTTCGTCGTCGTCGGATTGGGGTCGTAATAGAGAACCCCTGGAGCGTCGGGCGCGTTCGCGTCGGCCATCGGCGGCAAGGATACTGCGGTGTCGCCGGCCGCGCGAGGCGGGTGGACGGGGGTCGCACGGGCCGCAGGCGCCGCGTTCGGCCGCGGCCTGCGAACCCCGCCCGCCGGGGAGCATCCCAGGCGGTGCTCGCCGGGGTGTGCGCCGGTCGGGGGCTGGTCTGCTAGCGTTGGCCGCCGTGGCGTCCGCCCTCGAACGGCTCGCGGCCCCCCGGCGAGTCGGAGACATGACGCTCGTGGCCCGCATCGGCGAAGGCGGGATGGCCACGGTATATCTGGCGGCGGTCGGTCGGGGGGGGTTCGTGCGTCCGGCCGCCGTCAAGCTCCTACGCCGCGACCTCCCCGACGAGGAGTATCGCACGCGTTTCCTCGACGAGGCGCGCGTGGTGGTCCGGCTGCATCACAACAATCTGGTGGACGTGCGTGCCGCGGGTGAGGAGGACGGACAACTCTACATCGCCATGGAGTTGGTCGAGGGCCGCGACCTTGCCGACGTGTGGGATCGGTGCGCCGACCTCGGGCGACCGATCCCGGTCCCGCTCGCGGTCCACGTGGTGCGCGAGGTGCTGCGGGGACTGCACTACGCCCACACCCGCGAGGGCCTCGGCCTCGTGCACCGCGACGTTTCGCCATCGAACATCCTGTTGGACTGGCAGGGGGCGGTTCGCTTGGCCGACTTCGGTCTGGCGACCTCCGCCATTCGCAACGCCGTGACGCTGCCCGGCATCGTCTTCGGAAAGGTCGGATACATGAGCCCGGAGCAGGCCCGCCGGGAGGTGCTCGATGCGCGTTCGGACGTCTACGCGTGCGGCGTCGTGTTGTGGGAGTTGGTGACCGGTCGGCCCTTGCGCGAGCCGGGCACGGATACCTCCAGCGTGGCCCGTGGAACGGTCCCACCGGCATCGACCCTTTCTCGCCGGGTGGACGCCGAACTCGACGCCATCGTCGCGCGGGCCACCGCCAACGACCGGGACGAACGGTACCCCACCGCCGGGGCCATGCTCGAGGCCTTGTCGGGCTGGCTGGCCGCGCGCGCCCCCGCGTGCGGCCAGGAGACCGTGGCGGCGTTCCTGCGGGAGATCTTCGGGGACGTCGCAGCGCGGGAGCGGGCGGAAATTCGCGAACTGCTGCTGTCCGTGGCAGGATCGGACCGCACCCTCGTGCTCTCGCGCACGGGGCCCCGCCGCCGCGCGGTGACGGGAGGGGCCGACATGAGCGTATCTGCGCCGTACGCATCCTTCGCCGACGAGGACCGGGAGCGCCTCGAACCCGGTACGATCGTCGCCGGCCGCTACCGCGTGGCCGAGATGCTCGGCCGCGGCGGGATGGGCGCCGTGTACCTGGCCGAGCACCTGGCCGTCGGACGCAGCGTGGCGATCAAGGTGCTCAGCTTCGCGTTCAGCAACGAACCCACCATCGTCGAGCGTTTTCGGGCCGAGGCACGAACGGCGTCGTCCATCGGCCACCCGAACATCGTCGAGGTCTTCGATGCCGGGCAGCTCGAGGACGGACGGCTCTACCTGGTGATGGAGCTGCTCAGCGGTCAGTCCCTCTACGACGTCGTCGAGCAGGAGGGCCCCCAGCCCGTGGACCGGGCCTTGCGATGGTTGCGCGAGGTGGCGCGGGCCCTGCGGGCGGCCCACCAGGTCGGGGTCGTCCATCGCGATCTCAAGCCCGAGAACGTGATGCTGGCCCGCATCGGGGAGGAGGAGCGGATCAAGGTGCTCGACTTCGGGATCTCGGCCCGGTCGGACGGTTCGGCGGGCAACCGGCTCACCCAGGCGGGCCAGGCCCTCGGCACCCCCGAGTACATGGCGCCGGAACAGGCCCGTGGCGAGCCCCCCACGCCGTCCATCGACATCTACGCCTTCGGGGTGTTGGCCTTCGAACTGCTCGCAGGGCACCCCCCCATTGCCGGCGGAGCGCCGGCGGAGACCATCGCCCGCAAGTTGACGGAACGGCCGCCGCCGATGGCCAGCGTCCGCGAGGACGTGCCGGCGGCGTTGGCCTCGTTGGTGGACCGGTGCCTCGAGTCCGACCCGTCGCGGCGGCCGTCTTCGATGGACGAGGTCCTCGGCGAGGTCGAGGCCATCCTGCGCAGCCTACCGAGGCGGAGCGCTGGGCATGCGTCCTCCGCGCCTCCGACCGCTGCGACGGAGGACGCCCCGCATGCGCCCGAAGCGGGGCGCCGCCGACCGACGGCCGTCCTCGTGGCTGCAGCCGGGCTCGTGGTGGTGGCCGGCGTGATCGGATGGGTCGCGGTGGGCGGGGCGCGGGACGAGCCGGGGGAGCAAGCCTCCACCGGGGCATCTTCGGAGCGTGCGCCTGCGGTGGCGCCCCCGGGCGATCCGAATCCGCCCGCGCAGGCTGCGGTCGAGTCCGCGGCCGACGGGGCGAAGGACGTGTCGAAGGTCGCAGCCGCCGCCGAGCCGGGGGACCGGGCACCTGCGGCCGAGGAGACGAGGTCGGAGGGAAATACCCCGGCGGGGCCATCGTCGGCGGGAGCGCCTTCTCGGTCGACCGATGCAGCGCCGCCCCGTACCGAGACACGGCCGAAGAAGGCGGCAGGCGGTGCATCCACGCGGGGACCGGATTCCGCGGCCTGTGCGGCCGCGCGGCGGGAGGCCGAACGGGCCGCCGCCGAGCGCCGGTGGAAGGCCGTGTTGCGAGCGACCCGGCGCGCCGCATGCTTCCCGGACCGCGCCGAGCGGCGCAAGCTGCGAATGCAGGCGCACAAGGAACTCGGGGACTTCGAGGCGTGCCTCGGCGAGCGAGGACCCTCGTCGCCGACGATCGCCAGGATCGAGAAGTTCTGCCGCAAGCGCCTCGGCCGTTGAGCGCCCACGCGCCTTCGTTCAACGAAGGCCGTAGGCGTGGACGGGGTGAAGGAACCGGTACTTCAGGAGCGTCGCCGTGTGCGACCCGTCGACGCGCTTTCCGCGGACGCGGCGGTCCGTCGGGATCGGCGCTTCGAAGCGGGGGGGAGGTTCGCCGCGGGCGCATGCGGCCCGGGCGTACGCCAGCCGTCGCGGCGTGTGGTCCGGGGCCACGGCGAGTAGCGTGCGACCTTCCGCCCGTGGCTCGCGGGCGGCCGCGAGGACGATGCGTGCGGCGTCGGCAAGGTGGACCAGGTTGGTGGCGATCCACCCGTGTCCCGGGACGACGGCCCCCGGCCCCCGGCGGGTCCACCAGCCGCCGATGGGGCGAGATGGGCCGTAGAGCCCGCCGAGCCGGACGATCACCCACGGAATCCCCCGGTGCGAACAGATGGTTCGAACGGCTTCCTCTGCGGCACGCTGCATCCGCCCGCGTGGACCGACGGGACCGGTCGTGTGTTCGTCCACCGGGCCGTCCACGTCGGGGCAGGCGCTCGTCGAGGAGATCCACACGAGTCGCGTCGTGTGGTCCGGCAGGGCCTCGGCAAGCCGACGTGCGGCGATCGGGTAGAACCGTGCATCGCTGCCCTGCGGGCGGGCCAACGTGGCGACGACCGGCCGCTCGGCGGCCAGGTGGGCGAAGGCCCGGCGTACGTCCTCCGGTTCGCCGGTCGACAGGTCGAGGCCGACGAGCCGTGCCCCGGCAGGCAGGGGGCGCGTGGGGCGGGGCGTCGCGTCACGGCGAACGACCGTCACCGAAGGGCCGACGAGCCGCGCGATGGCCGAGCCGAGGTAGCCGCCGCCTACGACCAAGACCCCCGCGTCGTCACGCACCTTCGTCGTTGGCAGGCGGAGGAATGATGACACGGTACCGCGTCTTCTTGCCGGCCTGCAGTCGGATGCCGTGCTCGCCCGACATCTCGTGGGTGAGTACCAGGTGGGGATCGGTGACGGTCTCGCCGTCGAGCTTGACGGCGCCGGCCTCGATGCGCTGTCGCGCCCGCCGCTTCGACGCGAAGACCGCGAGGGGGGGCTGCGTCACCAGATCGACCAACCGGATCGGTGACGCCGGCGCCGTGACGGCGGGAACGGCGCTCCAGTCGGTGCTGCCGCCGTAGGCCTGAAGACTTGCGATCTCGGCGTTGCGGGCCTCGGTCTCGCCGTGAACGAGGCGCGTGACCTCGAACGCGAGGACGGCCTTGGCCCGCCGCAGGGCGGCACCCGACTCCGCCGTGAGTTCTTCGATGCGCGAAAGGGGCAACTCGGTGAACAGGCGCAGGAACCGCCCCACGTCCCGGTCGTCACATCCGATCCAGTATTGGTAGAAGTCGAACGGACTGACGCGTTTGGGATCGAGGTAGACGGCCCCCCGTTCGGTCTTGCCCATCTTCTTGCCGTCCGCGGTCGTCAGCAGCTCGATGGTCAGACCGAAGGCGTGGTGCTCGGGGCCGAGGTGTCGCCGGATCAGTTCGACGCCGGCGACGATGTTGCCCCATTGGTCGCTTCCGCCGCACTGGAGCCGGCAGTCGTGGGCCTGGTAGAGCTGCAGGAAGTCGTAGGCCTGCAGGATCTGATAGTTGAATTCGAGGAACGACAGTGGAAGCTCCTGTTCGAGGCGCTCGCGGTAGGTCTTCGTCGCGATCATGCGGTTGACCGTGAAGTGCACCCCGATCTCCCGTAGGAAGTCGATGTAACGCAGGTCGAGGAGCCACGCGGCGTTGTCCACGATCATGGCGTCGTGGGGCTCGCCGGCGTCGAAGACGAGGAACTTGCGGATCTGCTCCGTGATCGCGCCGCAATTGGCCTCGATCGTCGCCGGGTCGAGCATCTTGCGCGTCTCGCTGCGCCCGGACGGATCGCCGACGAGCGCCGTGCCCCCGCCGACCAGCACGATGGGGCGGTGCCCATGGCGCTGAAGGACCCGCATGAGCATGAGCTGGAGCATGCTGCCTACGTGGAGCGAGTCGGCTGTCGGATCGAAACCGACGTAGAAGGTCACGGACTCCGAGGACAATGCCTTGTCGAGTCCCTCGAGGTCGGTGGCCTGTTCGAGGTATCCACGTTCGACGAGGGTGCGCAGGGCCGGCGACTTGGGTTCGAAGTCTTCAGGTAGATTCTTCATGGGTCGAAGGAACCACGAGGGATTCGATATGGGCGCGATGTTCACGAAGGCGTTCGCGCACCGTGGCGAGATGTTCGTCGACGGCGCAGCGCAGTCGACGGTTTCGGTCCTTCTCGCGAAACAACTCGTCGGCAATCTGGATGGCGACGAGCAGGGCCATCCGGCTGAGGTTGAAGGTGGCCTTCTTGCCGGCGGCGAGTTCGCGCAGGTGGGCGTCGACGTAGTCGGCGAGGGCGCGCACGTATTCGGGCCCCTCGTCGGTGCGGATCGAGAGGGTCTGGCCGGCGATCTCGACTTGGACCGACTGTTTCACCCCGCCGCACGATACCCCATCGGACCGCACGGGCAACCGCGGTACCCACGAGCGTGGGTGCGAAAGCGGTGCCGTCGGGTCCCGCCGCCTGCTCCGTCCGTCCAGCCGTCGGCCCCGCGAGCTGCCCCCGTGCACGGGTCAGTGGGGCTCGTCGGCCCGAAGCCGAGCGAGCCGCTCGGCCTCGTCCTGGGTGCGCAGGGCGTCGATGACGTCGTCGAGATCTCCGTCGAGGAACGAGGGGAGATCGTGGCGAGTGTAGCCGATGCGGTGGTCGGTCACCCGGTCCTGGGGGAAGTTGTACGTCCTGATCTTCTCCGATCGGTCGCCGCTTCCCACCTGGGACCTGCGCGACGCCGCGCGTTCGGCCTCGACCCGCTGCCGCTCCCGTTCGAGCAGGCGGGAGCGGAGCAGGCGCATGGCGATCTCGCGGTTCTTGATCTGGGACTTCTCCTGCTGGCAGTGGACGGCAAGGCCCGTGGGAATGTGGGTGATCCGCACCGCCGAGTCGGTCGTGTTGACGTGCTGGCCGCCGGCGCCGCTGCTGCGCATCACGTCGATGCGCAGATCGCTGTCTCGGATCTCCACGTCCACCTCCTCGGCTTCGGGCAGGATCGCGACCGTCGCGGCGGAGGTGTGGATACGGCCCTGGGATTCGGTCACGGGGACGCGCTGCACCCGATGGACGCCGCTCTCCCACTTGAGGCGCGCGAACGCGTCCTTGCCTTCGATGCGTGCGATCACCTCCTTGACGCCGCCCGTGCTCGACTCGCTCAGGCTCAGGATCTCCACGCGCCATCCTCGTCGCTCCGCGTAGCGGCTGTACATGCGCAGCAGGTCGGCGGCGAACAACGAGGCCTCTTCGCCGCCGGTGCCTGCGCGGATCTCGAGGATCACGTTGCGGGCGTCGGCCGGATCCCGCGGCAGCAGCATGCGCATCAATTCGGCTTCGAGCTGCGCGCGGTCGGCTTCGAGCCGGGCGAGGTCCTCCTCGGCGAGGGGGCGCATGTCGGGGTCTTCGAGGAGTTCCTTGGCCTGCTCGATCTCGGCCAGGATCCGGCGATAGCGCGGATACGCCTCGGCGACCGGACGCAGGTCCGCAAGCTCCCGCGACAGTTCGGTGTACCTGCGGGCATCGCTTGCGACTTCCGGATCGCAGAGCATGTGCGACAGCTCCTCGGCGCGCAGGGTGATCTGCTCGAGGCGGTCTGCGAGTCCGGCGTCCATGGCGCAGGCCGGAGTGTGGACATTCGGTCCGGTGGTTGCAAGGCGAAGCTCGCGCCTCCGTCGCTGCGGTCGTGCTATGTAACATGGCCATGCTGCACCGCCCACGCCCCGTCGCTCGTCCGGGATGCCACGCCACGGGCCGGCGTCGTCCCGATGTCGCACACACGCTCCGGTCCGTGGTCGTGGCATCGTGCGCGGTGTGCCTCGTCGGCGCGTGCTCGTCGCCACCCTTCGAGAACCCTTCGAAGCAGGGCGCGCCGGCGGGCACCGACGATGCCAAGGGTGACGAACGTGTCGATGCGGCGCCTGCGGCTGCGGCTGGCACCGCGGAGCCGAAGGGGCCATCGGTTGCGGCCTCGACGAACGACGTCGATCGCACGCCCGCGGCCGTGGGGACCGAGGCGCCGGCCTTTCGCGTTCGGGACGACGAAGGACGATGGGTGCAGCTTTCCGACTTTCGCGGCAAGCGCCCGGTCCTGCTGCTCTTCTATCCCAAGGACTTCACGAGCGGGTGCACCGCGGAGCTGTCCAACTTTGCGGCCAAGCACGATCTCTTCGCGAAACAGGGCGTGGCCGTGTTCGGCGTCTCCATCGACCCACCGGAGCGGCACCACGCCTTTCGCGAGTCGCTCAGGCTTCCGTTCCCGTTGCTCGCCGACGAGGACGGCAGCGTGAGCGCCGCCTACGGCGCCCTGGCCGAGCAGGGGGACCAACGTTTCAGCCTGCGCAAGGTGGTGCTCGTCGATCGCAACGGTATCGTCGCGTATCGCAACGAGAGCTACCGCGTGGGGGATGCCCGGCACTTCGACGAGGTCGTCGAAGCCGTCGCCCGTCTGTCGAAGCCCGCCGAAGCGGGCGAGCGCACCGGCCCATGACGGCGTCGCTCACCTGCGGTGCCTCGAGGTTCGACGTTCGCATCGGGCCCGCCCACGACGATACGCCGTGAGCCTGCTCGTCCTCGAAGATGCCGCATTCGGTTTCGGAGCACGGCCGCTCTGGTCGGGGCTTTCGTGGACCGTGGCCGAAGGCGAGCGTTGGGCGCTGCTCGGTCCCAACGGCGCCGGCAAGAGCACGTTGCTCGCCGTGCTCGCGGGCACCATCGGTTTGGATGCCGGGAAGCGTCGTACGCGGTCCGGACTGCGTATCGCCGCGGTGGGGCAGCGTCTGGATCTCGACCCGGACGTTACGGCGCTCGACGCCGTGGTGGCCGCAGCGCCCGGGCGCACCGAACTCGTCGAGCGATGCGCGCGGCTCGAGGCGCGGCTCGAGGCGGCCGATGCGCCCGACGCGGAGGTGGCGTCGCTCCTGTCCGATCTCGCCGCGGCCCACGAGGCGCTCGCACATCTCGACCAGCGTTTCGCGCCGCACCGGGCGGCTCGGATCCTCGACGGGCTCGGGCTCGCGCCAGCCATGCAGGCGCGGCGTGTCGGGGAGCTCAGCGGGGGGATGGCGATGCGCGTGGCCCTTGCCGCCTGCCTCTTCGCCGAGCCCGACCTCTTGCTCCTCGACGAGCCCACCAACCATCTCGACGTGGACAGCGTGCGGTGGCTCGCGTCGTATCTGCCGCGCCACCGTGCGGCGCAGATCGTCGTCACCCACGACCTCGAGTTCGCCGAGCGCGTGGCCGACCACGTGGCGTCCTTCGAGCCCGAGGGGATCCGTCTCTTCGCCGGGCCGCCGTCGGCGTACCGAAAGGCGCGGGCGCTCGAGGCGGAGACCCTCGAACGCCGCGCGCGCAACGAGGCACGCAAGCGGCGCGAGGCCGAACGTTTCGTGGAGCGCTTTCGTGCGAAGGCGAGCAAGGCTCGAGCCGTGCGTAGCCGGGTCCGAGCCCTCGAACGCATGGAGGCCTCGGCGGCGTCGACCCTACAGGATGCGGCGCGCGGCGCGACGTTTCGGTTCGCCGCGGCCGCGCCTTCGGGACGCGTCCCCGTGCGCCTCGAGGGGGTTGCGAAGGGCTATGGCGGCCCGCCGGTCCTCCATGGACTCGATCTCGCCGTGGTGCGGGGCCAGAAGATCGGGATCGTGGGTCGCAACGGCGCCGGCAAGACCACACTCGTGCGGCTTCTGGCCGGGGAACTCGAGCCCGACGAAGGCCGCATCGTCCGCGAGCCCAAGGTGAAGCTGGCCTTCTTCGCGCAGCACCACGCCGATGCGCTCGCGCCGGACCCGACGGTCCTCGACACGGCCCGGGCCTTTGCGCCGAATGTGTCCGAAACCAGGCTGCGGGCGGCCCTCGGCGCCGTCGGCCTCGGTGCCGACGACGTCGACAAGCAGGTTCGCGTGCTGTCCGGCGGTGAGCGGGCCCGCCTCGCGCTCGCCTGCCGCATGGTGGTACCCGCCAACACGCTCGTGCTCGACGAGCCGACGAACCACCTCGACGCCGAGGCGGCCGAGGCCCTTGCGCATGCGGTTGCGGCGCACGAGGGGACCGTGGTGTTCGTCAGCCACCACCTCGACTTCCTGCGGCGCGCGGCCAACGTGATCTGGTTGGTGGGGGACGGGCGCGTCGAGGTCCATCCGGGAACGTTCGACGACTTCGAGGCGCGTCTGCGTCAGGAGCCTGCGCCCGGAGCGTCCGGCACCCCCGTCCCCCGCAGGTCACAGGCTCGCGCGGACGGTCGCGCCCATGGTCGTCGCGTTCGCGCCATGCGGGACCGCCGCAAGAAGCTCGCGGCACGGTTGGCGACGATCGAGGCGGAACTCGAACGAGCCCAACGCGCGGTCGAGGCCGCGGCCGAGGCCGTCGCGTCCGCGGGGACCTCGGGTTCGCCCGAACGCATCGGGGAGCTTGGACGCGCCTACGAAGCGGCACGCGCCGAATTGCAGCGGGTCGAGGCGGCGTGGATCGAGACCACCGAGGCCATCGAGGCCCTCGACGAGGCCCTCGCGGGCGACTCGTCGGTCTCGGCCGGGACGTAGGGCGTGGTCCCCGCTACTTCTCGAGACGGGCGAGCTGGGCCTTGACGTCCCGGGCGTAGGTCCCGTCGGGCGCCAGCTCGAGGTACGTACGGTAGGCGGCCACCGCTTCGTCCTTCTTGCCGTCGTTCTGGGCGAGTACGCCGACGGTCAGCCAGCAGTCTGCGAGCTTCGGGTCCACCTCGACGCACGCGGCCGCCACCTTCGCCGCCTCGTCCATCTTGCCGTCTTCGAGCAGGATCTGCGCCTGCAGCAGGAGGGCGGCGGGATGCTCGGGCGCGTGCTCGAGCACCTCGGCCAGGGCCTCGGCCGCCTTCTTGCGCTTGCCCCGCTTGTAGAGGTCCTTGGCTTCGTCGAGGCGCGCGGCGACTTCGGGCGGCAACGGTCCCGCGGCCTTGCCGGGCTCGGGCGGCGCGCCGGTCGTGGCGGTGGCCGGGGCTCCGGGCGCTGCGGCCCCATCGGTACCGGCGTTGGCCGCAGGGGCATGTTCCGTAGCCGCCGCCGCGGGAACGGGTGCCGGCGGCGGCGTGGATGGTGGCGTCTCGGAGGCGGGCTTTGCCGCCCCTGGCGGGCGCACGCCACTTTCCTGCACGGGCGGCGGAGGGGCATCTGCGGTCGCCTCGGCCTGCTCGGCACCTTCGGGGTGGAGCAGGCTGCGGCCGAACGCGAAGTAGCCGACCACCACCAGTGCCGCGGCCGTAAGGACGATCGGCCCCCACGGCATCGGCCGACGCGAGGCGACGACCGATCCCAGGGTCGAGCCGCCGAGGTGGGAGGCACTGCTGTCGTCGTCGAACGTCGCGTCGTCGAAGAAGCCCTCGGCAAACGAACCGCCGCCGTCCGAAAGCGTCGAAGAGGGTTGCGGCGGCGGCACCTTCACGGCCGTGCCGGATTCGTCGGAGGCCGCGGCGGAGGAGGCGCCGGCCGAGGTTGCCTGCTCTGCTGCGGCCTCGTCGGCGGCGGTGCCGGGCGCGGTGCCGCCCGTCGTCGTCGGCATGGATGGTGCCGCGGAAGGTGGCGCTGCGGGCGGTGCGGCGGCCGCCGGCTCGACGACCGGCGCTGGTGCCGCGGGCGGGACCACCGTGGAGGACTCCGGGACGAGGGTCGCCGACGGGCGCGGGGCCTTCGTGGCGTCCGCCGGTCGCGGTGCCGCGGAGGTCGCGGCTTCACGGGCCGCGAGGGCGTCGCGGACCACGGCCGCGCTCGCCTTGATGCGTTCCATGCGGCGGGCCACCTCCTCGAGGGACGTCGCACCGGTGGCCGGCTCGCTCGGTGCCGCGGCAGGGTGGTCCGGCCCCAATCCGAGGAGCGTGTCGCCCCGACCGCCCGGTGTCGCCGCGGCGGTCGACGCGCCGGGGGCGACGGCCGCGCCCCATGCGGGGGCGGACCATGGCTTCGGCTCGGTCTTGGCCTCGGCGCCTTCGCTTGCTTCGACCGTGGCCGCTGGAGGGGTGTCCGAGGCGGGCTCGCTCCACGGTGGGCGCTTCGTGGGGTCGAGCCACTCGCCGCAGTACCTACACTTGACCGCTGCGTCCTGGATCGACTCTGCGCAGAAAGGACACGTCTTCACGACGGGCGACGGTAGCACACCCCCGGCGGGCGACGTGGGGGCCGGATGGAACGGTGCGCGGGCACGGGATCCGGTGCCGGGCGGTTGGCCGAAGCCGCCGCAGATCGGCGGTCCATCCGTCCGGATGCTCGCAGGCACCGGGGACACGGGGGGTGCGGTCCGGCCGCGCGGGCGTGGGCTGCCCGCGGC
>RFGU01000097.1 GCA_003696955.1 Deltaproteobacteria bacterium
GATCCCCATGTCGTCCCCGGACGAGAACGAGACACGCATCGTCGGCAGCGTCCGCCTGACCCGGCAGGGCGCGGGCGCCGGGCGTATCGAGCTTCATGTGCGCGGCGTCGAGGCGGCGACGATGCGCCGGGCGTTCCAGGCGGCGGAGCATCGCCGCGAGCGCGCGGCCGCCATGCTCGGAGAGTTGTTCGGGAGCGTCGACGTTCGGTCGGTCGATGCCGGGGACATCGACGACATTCGGCGTCCGGTCACCCTCGATGTCGAAGTCCGCCTGCCCGCGTTGGCTACGGCCGAGGGATCGTCCCTTCGGCTTCCGGTCCTCGGACACCGCTTGGCCCTGACGCGCGTGTGGGCCCCCAAGGGGGCGCGTCGTCATCCCCTCGAGGTGGGCGTACCGACGACCATCGTGCGTCGCATGGAGTTCGTCGCGCCTCCGGGATATCGTTTCGCCGAAGTGCCGGAAGGGGGGCGTATCGTACACGAGGCGGTGGCGTCCACGTTGGAAGTACGGACCGAGGACGGCGGAACCCGCGCCGTCGTCGAAAGCCGCATTCGTTTCCTCCGTGACCGGATCCCCCCCGAGACGTTCGGCTCGTTTCGCGCGACCTTGCAACGGGTGGATGCCCTCCACGGGCAGTCCTTCGTACTGGAGCGCAAGCGGTGAGCGCGGCCGGTCGCAGCCCCCAGCTTCGTGCCCGGCCGGAGCCCGTCCGGCGGGTGCGGGATTGGATGCTCGTCCTCCTCGTGGTGATCGTGGTCGGCGCCTGCACGCATCGCAAGTGGCGTTCGGTCGTGCCCAGCGACGTCGTACGCGCCAAGGAGGCGGAGGCGTACTGGACACGGCGCTTGCAGCGACGACCCGAGGACGTCGAGGCGCGGACCGAACGAGGCCTCGTTCGGTTGGTGGCCCTCGGCGATACGAAGGGCGCGAGGGCGGACCTGGCCCGTGTACCGGCCACTGCCGATCCCATGGCCGCGTTCGCACGCCTGTTGATGGCGGATCAACGCCTCGAATTCGAGGACGTGCTCGATCTCGCCGATGCGGTGGTGCCCCATGCTCGGGGGCGGGATCTCTCCGACGACTGGACGTGGGTCGCTGCCAGCATCGCCGCCTACGCCGAGGAGGCCGCGGACGAGGTACCGGATGGGCGCAAGCGACTGCGTGCCCTGATGGCCCGGTTGGATCTGGAGGATCTCCCGATGGTGGTTCGCCGGCCCCTACTTTCGGCCGAAGGTGCCTGGCGGCGGATCGAAGGGGGGGACGTGGATGCCGTCTATCGACGCCAGGGGTGCGTCAAGGAGTTTGCCGCCGGGCCGCTTCTGGGACACCACGGCGCGTTGGACCTGCCCGACGTCGGGCACGAGGCATGGCGGGGCGACGGCACGAGGGCACCGGTGGTCGCGCTCTCGTGCGCCGTACGACTATGGAACGGGACGCTGCATCCCGGGGTGCGCGTGGTCGCAACGGATCTCGCGGTCGAGCACGGTCCGCTCCGTCTCGAGGCGGCGGCCGAGGGCGCGTTTCGCATCTACGTGGACGGTCATCTGGTCGAGCGGACCGACGTGCGCGACCGGTATCCGGCCAAGTGGCGAACCTTGGCGGTGGAGGTGCCCGCCGGGACCCATCGTGTCGTGGCCGCGGTGGCGGTCGAGGATGCCGCCGCGTGGTTCGTGTTGCGCGCCCACGACGGCCGTGGCCGACCGCTCGTGGGGCGTCCGAGCGATCCGGCCGTGAAGGCCCCCGAAGGCCCACCGCCGAAGGTCCGGCGCATCGTCCCACCGTCGCGGAGCTTCCGGGGTGTCTCGGGGCCGTACCGGGCAGAGGTGCATCGGGCGTTGCGGCTTGCCCACGCCCTCGCCGAGGGGGACAGCGACGCGGCCGAACGCCTGGCGACGGCCCTGCGTCAGCGCGCTCCGCGGTTCGCGGAGGGCAGGGTCCTGACCGCCCGCTTCGAGGCGCTCGATCCGAGTCGTGCAGCGACGATCTCCCGCAGCCGCGAGGAGCGGGATCTGCGTGCGGCGCTCGAGATCGACCCCGAACTCGAGGCGGTGCGGGTGAGGCTGCTGCAATACGAACTCGAACGCGGCAACGGTGACGAAGTGCGAGCCGAGTTGCGACGGCTTCCCGAAGGCGCCCTCGACTCCGTCCCGGGCCTGGTCTTCGCGGCCCGGGTCCATCGCACGGCGGGCGACGAGGTCTCCGCGCGAAAGGCCATGCAGCGGGCCCGCAAGCTCCATCCGAGACACTGCGGCCTCCTCGAGCTCGAACTCGAGATCGCACGGGAACGTTCGAGGGTGGCCGACGAGGACCGTCTGATCGAGGCCATGGCGCACTGCCCGAACGCGGCGGAGCGGCGCGCCAAGTGGGCGTTCGATCGCGGTCGGCTGGACCTGGCGCGTCGGTTGTGGCGGCGCGCCGTCGAGCGCGTGCCCGACGACGAGACCTCGCTCGTACGCCTCGCCGAGACGGAACGCGCGCTCGGGGACGCGGATGCGGCGCGGGACGTCGTTGCCCAACTCCTTCGCCTGCGTCCGTACGACGGGGGGACCCATGTCGCGTGGGTGGATGCCTTGGCCAGCGCGGGACGGACCGCTGAGGCGCGCGAGCACCTGCGTCGAGCCATCGAGGAGATGCCGTTTTCGGAGGCGTTGCGCGAGGCTGCTGCGCGCATCGGATTCGAGGACGAACTGACCGCCGACCGGGGCGACGGCCGGGCTGCATACCTTGCGTTTCTCGCATCTGCCGACGTCCCCGAGGGCGTGTCCGAGGTGCTCGTCTACGACCGAACCGTCTCGCGGGTCTACGCCGATGGCACCGTTCGATCCCTCGTGCATCTCGTGACCTACCTCGCCACCAAGGATGCCATTGACCGTCACGGGGAGGTGCGGATTCCCGAGGGCGCCCAGGCCTGGACGATTCGCTCCCTCAAGCCCGATGGGACCATGCGGGAACCGGAGCGGGTGTCGGGCAAGGAGTCGGTCAGCCTGCGCGATCTCGAGATCGGGGATGCCGTCGAACTCGAATTCGTGATGACCCGGGGGCCGCGCGTGCTCCTACCCGGATATGCGCCCGTCGCCGGCTTTCGCTTCCAGGGGACGGAGGCGCCGTACGTCTGGTCGGAACTGACCGTGATCTCGCCCGAGGGGCTCGACCTCGGTGTCGTCGCCCGCAATGGCGCGCCGGCGCCCACGGTCACAAGAACGGGCGGGCTCGTGCGCACCACGTTCCTCGCTCGCAACGTGCCGCGACTTGGGATCGAACCCCACATGCGGGACCCGCGCGACGAAGTGCCCCACGTCTCGATCTGGCATGGAGATCCCTTGCGGTGGTGGAACCGCGCCCTGGCATCCCAGCTCGACGACGTCTCGCGCACGAACCCCGAGTTACGCAGGCTTGCGCGGACGCTCGTTCGTGGCGCATCGGACGACCGGGAGAAGTTCGACCGCCTGTGGAAATTCGTGTCGATGGACATCGAAAAGGGGGACGGTTTCGCCTTCTCCCCGACGGTGGTCCTTTCGATGCATCGTGGCCAAAGGATCCACTTGCTCCGCACCATGTTGCGGGAAGTGGGCGTCCACAGCGAGATTTGGCTCGCGCGGAGCCGTTTCCTCACCGACGACACCGGTGTCGAGGCGGCGTTCTACGACGAATACGAGCACCCGGTCCTCATGGTGTTCTTCGACGGCCTGTCCGATGGATTGCCGGTCATGGCGGATGCTCGGGGGGTGGCGCCGGGCTATCTGCCGCCGCCGCTGTCCGGCGCGCGGGCCTTCCGCCTGCACCTCGACCCGCAGGACGGTTCCGCCGGGTTCGTTCGACTGCCGAAGGTACCGCCGGAACTGGCGGATCGCCGGACCTACGACGTGACCGTCGAGGTGGACGGCCTGGGGCGGGGGCGGATCGAGGGGCGCATCGAGTTGACGGGGGTGGAGGCCTTCGGTTGGCGGCAGGCCCTCGAATCCCTGCCGCCCGATCGCCACGCCGAAGTGTTCGAGACCACCGAACTGGCGCGCCTGCGAATCGGCGCGACGCTGATCGACGTGGACTTCGCACACGAAGACGACGTGGCGCGTCCCCTGGTCGTCACGTTCTCCGGGCGCATCGACGGGTGGGGCGTGCGGCAGGGGAGGCGGCGTGTCCTGCCGACGGGGGTATTCCCCGTCAATCCGGCACGGCCCTACGCCACCTTGCAGGAGCGCAAGACGGGGCTGTTGGTGTCGAGCGATGCGGACGTTCGGGTCCGCTGGACCGTGCGGGCGAAGGACGGGACGTTCGTGGAGATGCCGCGCGATGCGAAGGTCTCGACGGCGGCGGGGACGTACCGGCGGACCGTGCGGCGCGACGAGACCGGCAGGGAAGTGCGCATCGAGATCCGGTCACGTCTCCGTGCGGGCGTCTATCCGCCCGATCGCTACGGGCAGGTTCGTACGTTGGCGCAGCAGGTGGCCGAAGCCGACGGGGCCGTCTTGACGCTCGACCGCGGCGCCACCCGCAAGGTGGCCCGAGGGGACACCCCCTAGTCGGCGGCGGTCACGCGCAGGACCTCTTCGACGGTCGTCATGCCGTCGCGCACCTTGTTCAGGCCCGAGCGCCGCAACGTGGCCATGCCCAGGCGGATCGCCTCGGCCTTGAGTTCCGCCGTGGAGGCTCCTTGCAGAACGAGTTCCTTGAGGGCATCGGAGAGGACCATCACCTCGTAGAGGGCCACGCGGCCCTTGTAACCCGTGCCGTTGCAGGTCTTGCACCCCTTGCCCCGTTTGGGTTGCACCTTGGCGGCCTCGTCCGGCGACATGCCGGCGTCGACGAGGGCCTGTTTCGTGATCCGGTCGTCGTCGACGGTACAGTCGCGGCAGTTTCGGCGGGCCAGACGCTGAGCCACGATCATGTTGACGGACGCCGTGACCAGGAACGGTTCCACCCCCATGTTGAGGAGGCGGTTGACCGTGGAGGGCGCGTCGTTCGTGTGCAACGTGGAGAGGACCAAGTGGCCGGTCAAGGCGGCCTTGACCGCGATCTCGGCCGTCTCGAAGTCGCGGATCTCGCCGACCATGATGATGTCGGGATCCTGACGAAGGAAGGCCCGCAAGGCCGTCGCGAAGTTCAGGCCGATGTCCTCGTGCATCTGAACCTGGTTGATGCCCTGCAGGTTGTATTCCACCGGGTCCTCGGCCGTGGAGATGTTGACCTCGGGCGAGTTGAGCTCGGACAGGGCCGAATAGAGCGTCGTCGTCTTGCCCGAACCCGTCGGTCCCGTCACCAGGCACATGCCATAGGGCCGGTGGATGTTCTCCTTGAAGTCGGCCAGGGGCTTCTCCTCGAAGCCCAGCTTGGTCATGTCGAGCTGCAGGTTCTCCTTGTCGAGCAGCCGCAGGACGATCTTCTCGCCGAACAGGGTGGGCAGCGTCGAGACGCGAAAGTCCATGGCCCGCCCCTTGCCGAGCTTGAGCTTGATTCGGCCGTCCTGGGGCAGGCGCCGCTCGGCGATGTCGAGGTTCGACATGATCTTGAGGCGCGACGTGATGGCGTTCTTGAGCTTGAGGGGCGGGTGCATCTCCTCGTGGAGCACGCCGTCGATGCGGTAGCGAACGCGGTAGGTCTTCTCGTACGGTTCGATGTGGATGTCGCTGGCGCCCTTGTTGATCGCGTTGAGCAGGATCAGGTTGCACAGCTTGACCACGGGCGCCTGGGCCGATTCCTTCTGGAAGTTCGCCAGGTCGATCTCGTCGTCCTCCTCCGTGGCGAAGTCCACCTCTTCGAGGTCGAAGTCGCCGAGCACGTCCTCGTAGCTCTCCACCTCCTCCGGTTGCTCGTAGTAGCGGACGATCGCGTCTTCGATGGCGGCGTCGGTCGTCACGACGGGCTCGATGTTCAGGCCCGTCAGGAATTTGAGATCGTCGATGGCGTAGATGTTCGTCGGATCCGCCATCGCGACGATGAGGGTCGATCCGGCCCGCTGCACCGGGATCGCGGTATGCTTGCGTGCGACCTCCTTGGGGACGAGGGCGATGACCTCGGGGTCGATTTCGAACTCGTCGAGGGAGATCGACGGAACGCCGTACTGCTGGGACAGAAACTCCGTCAGATCCTTCTCGCCGAGGATCCCGAGCTTCGCCAGGGTGTAGGCCAGGCGCTTTCCGGACTGCTGCTGCTCCTGGCGGGCCTGCTTGAGTTGTTCCGCGGAGATGATGTTCTCACGGACGAGGAGTTCACCGATTCGGTCGGACGACATGGCGTGTTTCCCGCGGGGGTACACGCCCCCGCGCGTGCAAGGTTATCAGCCGGGCGGCTCGGCGGCGCGGGGGCCCCGCGGGGCGAGCCGACGCTGTAGGATGGTGTGCGGGGCCTTCGTACATAGGAGGCCGGGGGTGGTGTATCCTGCCGCGCCCCGTGGCCTCCCCACCGAAACGTAAGGCGCGTCCGACCGGGTCCCCGCGGGGGCGCGGTCGGCGTCACCAGGCCGCTCGTGGCCCCGCCGTGCGCAGCGGTGCGGTGCGCGTCACGGCTGCCGCCGCCCGCAGGGTCCGTGCCGGGCACCCGTGGGTGTTTCGCGACAGCATCCGGCGCGCCCCGGCGGGACTCGAACCCGGTGCCGTCGTCCCCATCGTCGACGAGGACGGTGGGGCCGTGGCTGCCGGGTTGTGGGAGTCGGACGGGGCCATCGCGGCCCGGGTCTTCGCGCGCGATCCCGAAGCGCGGTTGGATCTCGCGGAGGTGAAGGCGCGGGTCGAGCGTGCGGCGATGCGCCGCCGTCGCGATCCCGGCCTTCCATCGGAGGCGCTGCGCATCCTCCACGGGGACGGCGAGGGCCTGCCGGGGATCGCCGTGGACCGCTATGGCGACTACCTGGTCGTCCACCGCTACGCGCGGTCCCTCGAAGGCCACATGGAGGCCATCGTCGCGGCCCTGGTCGAGGTGTGGTCGCCCCGCGGCGTCTACGTGCAGGACAGAACGCGCCCGGTGCAACCCCAGGATCGGCGGGAAGGCGCGCGGCTGGTCGCAGGGCGCGCAGCTCCCCCGGAGGTCGAGGTGGTCGAGGACGAACTGCGGTTCCTCGTCGACGTGTCGGCGCCGGTCTCCCCGGGGCTCTTCCTCGATCTGCGCGAGGGGCGGCGATGGTTCGAGCGACTCGCCGTCGGCCGGCGCGTCCTGAACCTGTTTTCGTTCACCGGCGCGTTCGGTGTGCGGGCGGTGCGGGCCGGCGCCGACGAAATCGTCCAAATCGATGCATCGGCCCGCGCCCACGCGCGGGCCCGAAAGAACCTGGTGGCCAACGGATTCGACGCAGAAGCCTGCGAAGCCGTCGTGGGCGACGTCTTCAAGCACCTCGAGCGCTTCGCGTCCCGCGGCCGCAGATTCGACCTCGTGGTCGTCGATCCGCCGCCGTTCTCCCGGGTCGGGCGCCGCACGTTCTCGGCGCTCGAGGCATGGCCGATCCTGGTCGAGGCGGCGGCGGCCGTGACGGAAGAGGGCGGCCGACTGCTCGCGGTCAAGAACGCGGCCGGGCTTTCCTCGGATGCGTTCCTCGAGGCCATCGGCCAGGGGGCCGCGGCCGCGGGGCGAAGGGCCCTGTGCGTCGGGGAGCGGGGATTGCCGCCCGACTTCCCGGTACCGGCCGTCTTCGCCGAGGGACACTACCTCGACGTTCGCCTGGTGGATCTCGACGCGTAGGTCCCGCGCACGTGGTCCCGGCAGCCGTGGTCGAAACTCCCCGGGGCCGGGGCCCTAAGGGCCGGTGGTGCCGGCCGTCCCAGCCGTTCCCGCCGTCGTTCCGCCCGTGGTGGTGCCGCCCGACGAGGTCGACGAACTCCCGCCGGTGGTCCCTGCGGAGGTCGAACCTCCGCTGGTGGTCGAGGAGGACGATCCGCCGGTGGACGACGTGGAGGTGGAACCGGTTCCGCCGGAGGTCGAGGTCGAGGCGCCCGACGTGCTGGTGCCGGCGGTTGCAACCGTCGTCGAGGACGTGCTGGCCGCGGTGGTCCCCCCGGAGGCGGTACCGGTGTCCGCGCCCGCCGTCGCGCCGGACGTCGCCTCCGAACCGGCCGAGCCGGCCGACCCGCCCGTGGACGGCAGGCCCTCGGTGTTCGGGGACATGCCGTGGCCCATGAAGGGGCCTCCGACCTCCGAACAGGCACCGAGGAGCGACAACGCGACCGCGGCCGACCAGGGCGCGCGGGCGAGGCGCGATGGGAGCCTTCGGCCGCGGGACATGATGCGATGGTAGCAGGACTCGGTGGGGGGCGGACCGACGAATCCGTCGATCCGGCGACCGTTCACCTTGCCGGCCGTGCGTCGTCGCGGCTCGGTGGGGTATCTTGGCCCCACCCAAGCCCATGAACGAGATCTTCGACCGAGTCCTCCTGGCCGCCCGCAAGCTCGGGGCGTCGGACGTCCACCTGAAGGTGGGCCTGCCGCCCGTGTTTCGGATCCGGGGCGTCCTGCGCACGCTCAAGGACGTTCCGCCCATGACCGCCGACGTCATCAACACGTTCGCGGTCAACATCATGAATCCGATGCAATTCGAGCGCTTCGAGAAGCACCATGACGTGGACCTTTCGTACGGAACGCCGGACGGTGCGCGCTATCGCGTCAACGTGTTTCGCCAGCGGGGCCAGACCGGGATGGTGCTGCGGGTGATCCCCGCAAAGGTGCCGGCCTTCGAGCGCCTGAATCTCCCGCAACGCGTGCGGGACTTCTCGAAGGTCCACCGCGGCCTCATCCTGGTCACCGGGGTGACCGGCTCGGGCAAGTCGACGACGCTGGCCTCCCTCATCGACGTCATCAACGCCGAACGGGCGGCGCACATCGTCACCATCGAAGATCCCATCGAGTACGTCTATCAGGATCGGCGCTCGGTGGTGAACCAGCGGGAACTCGGCTTCGACACCGACAGCTTCGCCAGTGCCTTGCGTGCGGCGCTGCGGCAGGACCCGGACGTGGTGCTGGTCGGCGAGATGCGAGACCTCGAGACCATCGAGACGGCGTTGCTCGCCGCAGAGACGGGGCACCTGGTGCTCTCCACCTTGCACACCCTCGATGCCACCGAGACCGTCGGCCGCATCATTCAGATGTTCCCGCCACACCAGCAGTCGGCCATTCGACTGCAACTCGCGTCGATTTTGCACGCCACCGTCTCCCAGCGGCTCCTGCCCCGCAAGGACGGCAAGGGGATGATCCCCGCCGTCGAGATCATGGTGAACACGCCGCGCGTCGCGGACCTCATTCGTGATCCGACGCGGACGACCGAGATCGTGGACGCGATCAAGGAGGGCGCCCATCCCTACGGTATGGTGTCCTTCGACCAGTCGCTCACGTCGCTCGTGCAACGGGGGCTCGTGACGTACGAGGCGGCGTGCGACGCGGCCACGAACCGGGCGGACTTCGAGATGTACTTCCGCGGCGTCACCGCCGGCGGCGGCATGGACAAGTTGGAGATCGAGGAACTATGAGCCCGACGACCATCGACGCCCGGGAGATCCGGCGCAGGTTCCTCGCGTTCTTCGAACAGCGCGGGCACACCATCGTGCCGAGTTCCTCCCTCGTACCCCACGACGACCCGACGCTCCTTTTCGTCAATGCGGGGATGGTGCAGTTCAAGGACGTCTTCACGGGGCGGGACAAGCGGCCGTACAGCCGGGCGGCGTCCGTGCAGCGGTGCCTGCGGGCCGGCGGCAAGCACAACGATCTCGACAACGTGGGGTTCACTCCGCGGCACCACACGCTCTTCGAGATGCTGGGGAACTTCTCCTTCGGCGATTACTTCAAGTCCGAGGCCATCGAGTGGGCGTGGCAACTGCTGACCTCGCCCGTCGCCGACGACGGCCTGGGCATCGATCCCGATCGACTGTGCGCCACCGTGTTCAGCGGGGAAGGGGAGAATGCCCCGCCCGATGACGAGGCGTTCGAGTTGTGGACGCGGTTCCTACCGCCTGAGCGCATCTATCGTTGCTCCGCCAAGGACAACTTCTGGATGATGGGGGACACGGGCCCGTGCGGGCCGTGTTCCGAGATCCACCTGAGGCTCGACGGGCGGGCTCCGCCGGACGCCGGAAACCCGGGCAAGGGGCCGGCTTTCGAGGAGGATCGGTACATGGAGCTGTGGAACCTCGTGTTCATGCAGTACGAGAAGCATGCCGACGGTTCCATGACCAAGCTCCCACGGCCGAGCGTGGACACGGGCGCCGGGCTGGAGCGATTGGCGGCGGTCGTCGAGGGCGTATCGTCGAACTTCGAGACCAGCCTGCTCGCACCCCTCGTCGCCTTGGCCAAGGAACTTGCCGGCAGGGACCCGTCGGTGGTCGGGGGTGCCGCGGCCGAGGCGCCGTTTCGTGTCATCGCCGACCATGCCCGCGCGACGGCGTTCCTCGTGGCCGACGGCGTCTTTCCCGACCGTATGGGGCGAAGCTACGTGTTGCGTCGCATCATGCGGCGCGCCATTCGGCACGGAACCGAGGTCGGCCTGCACGAGCCGTTCTTCCACGTCGTATGCGCCAAGGTCGTAGAGATGTTCGGTGACGTCTACCCGGAGCTCGTCGAGCGCGCCGCGACCATCGAACGCGTCGTGCGCACCGAGGAGGAGGCCTTTCGTAGAACGTTGGACAGAGGGCTTGCGCGTCTCGATGCGGCCATCGAGGCGCTGCCGCCGGGCACGACGGCGTTTCCCCCCGAGGCGGCTGCGGATCTCTACGACACCTTCGGCTTCCCCCTCGACCTGACGGGCGTCATCTGCCGTGAACGGGGGCTCGAACTCGACGAGGCGGCCGCGGAGGCGGAGGTCCGCCGACGCCAACGGGCGGGCGCACAGGCCGGGCTCGGCGCGGGCGAGAAGGTCGCGGACGTCTACTTCGAGCTCAAGGATAGGCTACCGCCGACGACGTTCACCGGTTACGAACGTGTGGAGGACACCGGGGAGATCGTCGCCATCTTGCGGGACGGGCGGCCGGTGGACGCGGCGGAGCCCGAGGACGCGGTGGAGATCGTGCTCGACCGCACGCCCTTCTATGCCGAATCCGGCGGGCAGGTAGGGGATACGGGGCGGCTCGTCGCGGCGGGCATGGCGATTCGCATCGAGGACACCACGCGCCCCGTGGCGGGCATCGTCGTGCACCACGGCGTGGTGGAGGCCGGGCGCCCCGAGGTGGGCATGCAGGTGCGCGCGAGCGTGGATGCGGATCGGCGTGCCGCCATTCGCCGGGCGCACTCTGCGACGCACCTCTTGCACCACGCACTGCGCGAGGAACTCGGTGCCCACGTGGTGCAGAAGGGCTCGTTGGTCGCCCCGGACCGGTTGCGCTTCGACTTCAGTCACGGCGAGGTCCTGACCCGCGAGCAGCGCCGCGCCATCGAGGCGCGCGTCGTGGCCGAGGTGCTCGAGAATCTGCCCACGAAGGTGGAGGTGACCGGGATCGAGGACGCCAAGGCCAAGGGCGCGATGATGCTCTTCGGCGAGAAGTACGGCGAGAAGGTCCGGGTGGTGCGGATCGGGCGGGAGAGCATCGAGCTATGCGGGGGCACCCACGTCGATCGCACCGGAGACATCGGCCCGTTCGTCATCCAGTCGGAGACCAGCGTGGCCCAGGGGGTTCGCCGCATCGAGGCGCTGACGGGCCGCGCCGCCCTCGCGTGGACGCAGGAGTTGTCGGACGTGGTGCGCGACCTCTCGGCTGCGTTTCGCGTGCGCGCCCCGTCCGAGCTGCCGCCCCGCATCGAGCGGCTCATGGAGGACTTGCGGGGCAAGGACAGGGAGATCGCCGACCTCAAGCGGCGACTCGCGACGGCGGGGGGGAGCGATGGTCCGGCGGTGCGCACCGTCGGGGACATCCGCGTCCTTGCCCAGATCGTGCCCGTCGACGATCCCAAGGCCCTGCGGGCCGCCGCCGACGAGCTTCGCAACCGCATCGGCTCGGGCGTGGTCGTCCTCGGGGCCGAGGCGGGCGGCAAGGCAACCCTGCTCGTGGCCGCGACGCGCGACGTGGCGGGATCGAAGGTGCACGCGGGGAAGCTCGTGGCGAAGCTCGCCTCGTACGTCGACGGTCGCGGCGGCGGAAGGCCCGATCTGGCCCAGGCGGGTGGGCCCAAGGTGGCCGGGCTGCCGGCGGCCATCGAGGCGGCGCCCGCCCTCGTGGCCGAGGCGGTGGGCGCCTCCTGAACCGCGGCATGACCGGGGACGCACCGCCCTGCGGGCGGGGCCGGCGTCCGTGCTACGCTTTCGCGGCATGTCCGCCCCGTCTGCGTCCCCCGATCTTGCCCGACTGCTCGAGCACGCCGGCATCGAGGACGGTGGTGCAGCGGTGCTTGCGTGGGCACGCGAGCGCGCGCGCGAGCTGATCGATGCAGCCCCGGACGATCTGCTCGCCCGGATCCGCGAAGGGGAAGGATCGTCGTCGCCCTCGCTGCCCCCGATTCCGCGCTCGGATGCACCGGCCGGTACCGAGGCGGCCGGCGCCGGGGAGGACGTCGAGGAGATCGAGGAACTCGAGGACGTGGAGATCCTCGACGACGACGATCTCGAACTCATCGAGGAGGACGAAGAGGCCATGGCGGAGGCGTCGGTGGCCGACCCGGAGGCGCCGACGGCCACTTCGCGCATCGGCGACGACGAAGCCGAGCACATGGAGGAGCGCGCGGCGGCCGACGCGTCGAACGACGCAGCGAACGCCACACCGGCGGGATCGGAGCACGACGACGAGGACGGGGACCTCTTCGACGAAGACGAACTCGATCTCGATCTGTCCGGGCTCTAGACCGAACGCACGTTGCAGCCCGTGCGTGCGGCCGATCCGTCACTCGCCGAAGAAGAATCCCGTGGCGATCCCCACGGTGAGCGTGTGTGCCATGGGACGCCCCGGGGCGGCGGGGGTCGCCACCGTGTACCCCACGTGGGGGCCGACGAAGAAACCACCTTCCCGGTAGGGGCGATATCGGCGGACGCCGGGAAAGA
>RFGU01000098.1 GCA_003696955.1 Deltaproteobacteria bacterium
GACCCCAGCCGCTTCCTCCCCGGCGCGCCGCCCCCCGACCGGAGCCCCATCCGGCACGCCTGCGACGCGCTCGTCGACCTGGTGGCCAGCTTCACGCCCGACGCCGTCGTCGTCGAGCTGGCCGGCGGCCTCCACGTCCCCATGCCGGGCGGCACCTGGCAGGCCGCATGGATCGACGCCCTCGCCCACGACTCCCGCCTAGGCGACCTCCACGTCCTGGTCGTCGGCCGGTTGGGCCTCGGTACGCTCAACCACACCCGGTCCACCATCGATGCCCTGCGATCCCTCGGGCACGACCCCATCGGCTTCGTCCTCTCGGCGGCCGAGCACCCCGATCCGTCCGCATCCTCGAACGCCGCCGTCCTCGCGCACGCCACCGCGTGCCCCCACCTCGCCTCCCTGCCGCCGGGCACGACCACCCTCGACGCTGCCGGCCGCGACGCCATCGTCACCGCGCTCGGCCTTCGGCCCCGCGGCGTCGGCACGCCTTGACCTCGGTCACGCCCCCGCCGATGGCGGCGGCCGTCTACTTGCCGATGCAGAACCCGGCGAAGACGGCATCGAGCACGTCGGCACCGACCGGTCCAGCGTCGTCTCCTCCGCGGATCCGCTCGACCTCCGCCCGGGCCCGCCGAAGCTCCCACGCCCCCACGTCCCAAACGTCCTCGGACAGCGCGTGCCTTGCGTCCGCCAACGCCCGCCGCGCCGCCTCGATGCAGTCCACGTGTCGCGGCAGCACGCGCACTGCATCCACCACCTCCTGCCCCCCGAGGCACGCGGCGATCCGCGACGCGAGGACGTCGAGGCCGCTCGCCTGCGTCGCGCTGACGCCGATCCACCCAGCCCGGCGCGTGCCCAGGTCACGTTTGTTCTCCACCCACACCACACCTTGCCCCTCGAGCCCAGGTGGCGGCGAGCCGTCGTTCGCATCCGCCGCCTCGACCCAGACCACGACGTCGGCAGCCTCGATCTGCGACGCGCCCATCGCGATGCCGGCCGCCTCCACCGCCGACACGCCCACGTCCCGCACGCCGGCCGTGTCCACGAGCAGCACGTCGCGGCCACCGACGCGCGCCGCCACCTCCACCACATCGCGCGTCGTGCCCGCCTCCGGCGAGACCAGCACCCGCGTGCGTCCGAGGAGCGCGTTGACCAGGGACGACTTGCCCGCGTTGGGCGGACCGGCGAACACCACCCGCGGCCGATGGCCGAGCTTGCCCTGCACCGCTGCAACGTCCAAGAACCTCCGCAAACGCCGGTCCACCCCATCGACGACCGAGGTCCAGCGCGACACCTCGGACGCATCGACGTCCTCGGGAAAGTCCAGGCTGCCCTCGATGGCCGCGACGAGTTGCAACAGCTCCGCCGAAAGCTCCGCGAGGTCGCGCCCGAACACGCCTGCCGCAAGTCTTCGCGCCGCACGCAGCTCCGCGTCCGTCCGCGCCCCGACGACCGCCGCGATCCCCTCGGCCCGATCGAGGCTCATCCGCCCATGTTCGAACGCCCGGCGAGAAAACTCCCCGGGACCTGCGGGTTCGAGTCCGGTGATGCCGCCGAGCCTCTCGAGGACCGACGCGACGTTCGCGCTCCCACCGTGGACGTGGAGCTCGAGCACGTCCTCTCCGGTGAAGCTCCGCGGCCCCCCCATGTACACCACGAGCGCCTCCTCCCGCCCGGCTGCCCCGAGATCCAGGTCCCGGCGCACCAGCCGCCGCTCGGGTGGCAGGTGGCCGCCCCAAAGCTCGCGTGCCACCCGACCCACCGCCTCCCCACTGATTCGGATCACCGCAAGCGGCCCGTCGGGTGTGCCCGTCGCCACGGCGAAGATCGTCGGGCGCTCGGACGGAGCACCGCGCCCGCTCGGTCCGGGCCCGACGTCAGCCGCCATCGCCGTCGGCTTTGGTACCGCCTTCGTCCGGGAACATCACCACGTGCCGCCTGCGCCCTTCCCCCTCGGATTCGGTCCGCAGACCGCCGAGTTCGAGGGCCGCGAGGTGCACCACCCGGCGCTCCATCGCCGACATGGGCTCGAAGTGATACGGACGGCCGGTCGCGCGTACCTTCTCGGCGGCCTCGGCCACGGCCTCGCGCAGCACTTTCTCCCGCCGACCCCGATAGCCCGCCACGTCGAGGGTGATCCGCATGCGCTCGAAGCCCTCTGCCTGCAACACTCGCAAGACGAGGTACTGCAGTGCATCGAGGGTCGAGCCACGACGGCCGATGAGCAGCCCCCCGTCCTCCGGCGAGGTGTTGAGATCGCAGTGGAGCCCATCCTCCTCGATGTCGATGTCCACCTCGACGTCCACGCCGAGCAAGGAGAGCACCGAATCGAGGAAGCTGCGCACCACCGGAACGGCCTTGGCGAAACGTTCTTCGGACGAGGTCGAAGTCACCGAGGACTCTAGGCTGGTCATGGCACGCTCCATGGGAAGATCGGTCGGGTCCGCCCCGCCTATGCCGAAGCCGGCTCGGCGTCGGTCTTCGACCGCATCTGGATCGCGGTCTGCAAGACCGAAAGGACGATGTTGGTCAGGATGTATACCCCAAGGCCCGCCGGCAGGAACAGCATGATCGCCGTGAACATCACCGGCATGATGGTCCGCATCATCTTCGCCTGCGCCTCGTCCATGGTGTTGGGCATCATGCGGTTCTGCAGGTACATGGCCCCGCCGATGGCCACCGGCAGCACGAAGTACGGGTCTTGGGTGGTCAGGTCGGGCAGCCACAGGAACGGCTGATGCACCAGCTCCACGGCGCTGAGCAGCATGGAGTAGAGGGCGAACCACACCGGGATCTGGATGAGCATGGGCAGGCATCCGGCGAGGGGATGCACCCCGGACCGCGCAAACAGCGCTTGAAGCTCCTGCCCCTGGCGCACCCGATCGTCGGCGTACTTCTCCTTGATCCGGTTGATCTCGGGCTGGATCTCCTTCATGCGCCGCATCGATGCCATCTGCTTGAGGGTCAGGGGCAGCGTCACCAGCTTGACCATGACGGTCAACAGCAGGATCGAAAGCCCCCAGCTTCCGGCCCAACCGTGGATCCAGCGCAGGAGGCGGAGCAGCACCTTGCCGAGTCCCTCGGACACGGCGCCCAGATAGCCCCACTCGATGGCCTCCTCGAGGGATCCCTCTTTCAGGTCCACGGCCGCGAAGGCTTGCAGCCGCTCGAGTTCCTTGGCGCCCACGTACCACCCGAAGCGGTACACGGCCCGGGCCCCCGGCTGCGAGACGACCCCTTCGGTCCGCAGCGTCGTCTGCAAGCGGTCGCCCGCTTCGTTGCGCGTGACCTCGCACGAGGCGAACGCCGCCTCCCCGACGATGAGCGACGTAAAGTACTTGCCGTCGCTGCCCCCCCATCGCACGTCCCCGCGCACGCGCACGGGCGCCTCCTCCACGTCGTCCGATTCGATCTCCTCGAGGTCCTCGCCGGTGCGACAAAGCCCCCGGCGGACGTCGTAGCGACTTTCACCCACGCCGATCCGCGTGACCAGCTCGAGGTGATGCTCGAACGGACGCGACCTGCGGTTCTCCACCACGATCTCGAGGCGGCCCTCGTACCCATCGAGGGCCTCGAGCCGGACCTCCGTGCGAATACCGTCCTCCGTCCGCTCGGCCACGTAGCGCGACGCGGTGGCCTCGAGAACCCGAAATCCTCCGGTCTTGGCGATGGCGGGTGCCTCGGCCTCGCGATCGTAGACCGCGATGGCGAAGGTGCCGGCGTTGCCGAGGTCGAACGGATCCTCCCCCGTGGGGTGGTCGGCGAACTGCGGCGACAACAGGCGTACGTGCTCGACGAGGCCCCGGACGCCGACGGCTTGGTTCGACAGATCGAGGGCGAGCAGCTCGGTGCGAATCGCGTCGTGCCGTGCCGGGACCTCGTCCGGCGTGGACTCGACGGGCGCTGCGTCGACGGGCGCTTGCTCGGCCGGCGCCCCGCCTTCGGCAGCTCCGTCGCCGGGCGACGCCGAGCCGGCCCCCTCGTCGGCGGCGACCGCAGGGGTCTCGGCCTTCGGCAGCTCGGCCGGCCGCGGGCGCAACATGCCGTAGACCGTGAGAATCGCGAGGGAAAGGACGATGGTCAGGACGAATCGAACTTGGGTACTCACGGCTGGGCCTCGCATCCGCCGGCGTCCTCGGCCGGTGGCACCGGGTCGAACCCACCCGGATGGAAGGGATGGCACCGACCGAGGCGCCGCAGGGCCAGGATCGTGCCGCGCATGGGACCGTGGGTGCCGATGGCCTGTTCCGCGTAACGCGAACAGCTCGGGTGGAACCGGCAGGCGGGTCCGAGAAGCGGCGAGACGACCCAACGATAGACGCGAATCGCTACGAGCATCGATGCCGCCAACATCCTCGCCACGTAGCTCATGGCCGGCCGGCCTCCTCACCTCGGCAGACGCTCGACGAGGCCTCGCGCACGAGGATCCGGGCGACCTTGCGCATGGCGTGCTCCGCATCCGCGAAGGTCGGCAGGCTCTCCGTACGCTTGGCGACGAACACGATGTCGAATCCCTCGGGCAAGAGGTGGCGGTGGCGCCGAAATGCCTCCCGCACCCGGCGCTTGATCGTGTTCCGTCCCACGGCCGAGGCCACCTTGCGCGTCACCGTGATCCCGAGCCTCGACGGCCCGCGACGATCTGGTTCTTGGGGAGCGACGAGCACGAGGAAGCTACGCGTATGAACCTTGGTTCCCGCCCGCTGGACGCGAAGGAACTCGCGCCGCTTTCGAAGACGAAGGGTCTTCGAAAACGCCGCCGATTTCATTTGTGGCCGATGCCGACCGAAAGACGCTTGCGTCCCCGCTTGCGGCGGGCCGCGAGGATCTTCCGACCGTGGCGTGTCCGCATCCGCGCCCGAAAGCCATGGGTCCGCTTGCGCCGCGTGTTGTGAGGTTGGTAGGTGCGTTTCACGGCAAGTCTCCTTCGGCGATGTCCCCGGCCGCGTCCGGTCCCGTCGCGTCCGGGCCGGTGCCGGCCTGCCGCCGGGCCGGGGAGCGCCGAGGGATACAAGGGGCCGCACACCTTGTCAAACAGTGCGCAACATACGCAGTCCCAACGACACCGCCCGCCGACCCGCCCGCCGCCGATCTCCGCGCAGAGAGGGCGAAACCGCCCCACATCACCGACAAAGATTTGGCATGGGTTTCGCCAGGGACAGGATCGGACGAAGCTTCGCTGGGTCCGCAGGTTCCCTTGAATCGGGCACGCGCGGACCTCGAACCGCGTCTCGCGTCCGATCCAGGCCGCCGGGCGCGACCCCGCCCTGGTAAAACGCGCGAATTTCCGACGTAACGCCGCGCCCAGCGTCCCCGCGCCCTTGCACGAACGCCGACCGGCCAATGGGCCGCAATCGAGCGCATCCCCAAAAAGATCCATGATTACGATAGGTTACGATATACGCCGACCAGCCCGACTTGCACGCTTACCCACGCCCGCGTAGAAGACCGGCTCCTTCGAGCCACCCGGGTCGTGCGGTTCCCCGGGTCGGTGCGTCCCCCCGATCCGTGCGTTCTGGCCGCCGGTAGGGGTCTAGCGCCCTATGCGCACATGTGGACGAATTCTCCCCATTGGCTCCGTTTCGCGCCCTTCTCCCATGACTCCGACCGAACACGCCAGTGCGCCCGCCTGTGGACAACCTGAGGATCGTACCCGCCCGAGCGGATCGGCCGACTTCGAGACCCACCTCAAGGCCCGGCTCGCCGAGCACATCGACCCCCAGACCCTGGCCATGTGGATCGAACCCCTCGCGATCCGTCGGGGCGAGGACGGCCGGATCACCGTGTTCGCTCCGAACGACTTCGTCTCCACCTGGGTGGAAAACCACTACCTTACGCTCCTGCGCGAAGCCGCCACGGCGCTGATCGGCGAGCCCCCGCGGGTCGAGCTCGCCGTCGATCCCGACCTCGAGATGCGCGCACGTCCAGCGCCAGCCGAGGAGCCATCGGCGGACCCGGACGAAGGGGCGCCACGCGCTGGCCGTCCCGGGCCGGTTGCCGGGCTCTGCGATCGCTACACGTTCGAGCGTTTCGTCTGCGGTGCCTCCAACGAGCTGGCCTATTCGGCCGCTCGTGCCGTCGCCGCCGACCCGGGCAAACGATTCAACCCCATGTTCGTCTACGGCGATGCCGGACTCGGCAAGACGCACCTGCTCCATGCCATCGCCCATGCGATCCGCGCCCATCGCCCGGATCTCTCCATCGTATTGGCCAGCGCCGAGACGTTCACCAACGACTACGTCCAAGCCGCGCGCAAGGGCGCCTACGACACCTATCGTGAGCGCTACCGGAGCACCTGCGACGTCCTGCTCCTCGACGACATCCAGTTCATCGCCGGCCGAGCGCGTACCATGGAGGAGTTCTTCCATGCGTTCAATGCGCTCCACGAGGCAGGCAAACAGATCGTCGTCACCGCCGACCGGCTGCCGAGCGAGCTCGCGGGCATGGAAGAGCGCCTCATCTCCCGGTTGAGCTGGGGGCTCGTCGCCGACATCCAGCCCCCCGACCCCGAGCTGCGCCGCGAACTCATCCGCCGCAAGGCCCGCGAAGACGGGCTCGAACTGGCCGAAGACGTGCTCGAAGTGCTGGCCACACCGAGCTTTCGCAACGTACGGGAACTCGAGGGGATCGTGACCCGTGCGGCGGCCTTGGCCCGCTTGCGCGGCGTTCCCCTCGACGTCGGCCTCGCGCGCCAGACCGTGGCGGAGCTTCGGACGGTACATCCCGCCACCGGGAGCATCACCGTCGAAGCGGTCATGCGCCTCGTGGCCCGCCATTTCGGTCTGAAGGTCGCCGAGCTCAAGGGACCGCGCCGGCACAAGGCCCTCGCCCGTGCTCGGATGATTGCGATCTATCTTGCGCGCGAGCTCACCGGCATGAGCTACCCCGCCCTCGGTGCGGCCTTCGGTGGGCGCGACCACACGACGATGTTGCACGCCGTACGCCGCATCGAGTCCCTCGTCGAACGCGACCCCACCGTCGCCGACACCGTCCTCGTCTTGCGCCGTCGGCTCGAGCGTCCCGACGGATGACCCGTCCCGGGTCGTCCCCGTCGCGGAGCACTCGAGCCCGTGTCCCCGGATGCAACCCGGAAGGGCCGTTGCCCAACTGGGGCGGCCGTGGTCGCGGTCGTGTTGCACGCCGCGTGCGCCAGTCCCCCCCCGGCACTCGGTTCTCCATGGCCGGGCCCGCCTGCGCAACCGGGCTTGGGGATCCTCCTGGGGACAACCCATGGACACCCCGGGGGATCGGGCATTGGATCACCGACCGCGGCCGCCGACCGCGCCCCGGACGAAGGCTTCGTCACGGTCGGATCCACAGACTCGACCGCGAAATTTCGGCGCAATTCTGGTAGCATTCGCGCACTCGTCCACCCGTCCCCAGGACCGATCGAGATCAGGGGAGAAGAAATTCTCCTCCTTTCCGTGATCCATCCGCATCGTCTACCCGCCGCCATCTCGTCGTTCGCAAGGTCCACCATGGAGTTCCGAATCGATCGTCAACGCTTCCTTCAAGCCTTGTCCCTGGCCCAGACCGTGGTCGAGCGTCGGCCCTCGATGCCGATCCTCTCCCATGTCCGACTCGATGCCGAGGAAGGGCAGCTCGTGTGCACGAGCACCGACACGATGCTCTCCCTCGTCCAGCGCACCGACGCCGAGGTTGGCGAGCCCGGAACGGTGGTTCTCGGCGCAAAGCATCTCTACGACCTGGTACGGACCTTCGCGGACGGGCCCGTCGACGTCCGCTCCCTCGACAACGGCTGGGCGCGGATCACGTCGGGTTCGAGCGAGGTGAAACTGATGGGGCTCCTGCCCGAGGACTTCCCGGAGGTTCCGGTCGCCGACAAGGCGTCCCTCGTGGCCGTCCCGGCCCATGAGTTGTCGGCCTTGGTGGCGGGCACCCTCTTTTCCGTCTCGACCGACGATGCACGTCCGAACCTCAATGCGGGGCTCCTCGAAAGCGACGGGCGCACGATGACCATGGTCACCACCGACGGTCACCGGCTTGCGCGCTATCGACGCAAGATCAAGGGGCCGAAGTTCCCCCAGGGCATCCTGATTCCGCGCAAGGGGCTGCTGGAGATGCGTCGCGTGCTCGAGCCCCTCGAAGGGGACGTCGAGATCGGCGTGCGAAAGGACCACCTATTCCTGCGCACGCCGGCATGGACCCTGACGATTCGTCTGACGAACGCCCGGTTCCCCGCCTACGAGGCCGTCATCCCCAAGGCCCATACGCGGCGCATCGTCGCCGACCGGGATCTGTTGCTCGGCGCGCTGCGGCAGGCCGCCGTGCTCGCACCGCAACAGAACGCCACGGTGCGCCTGCACGTCGAGGGTGATGCCCTCGAGATCACGGCGGACAACCCGGAGCTCGGCCAGTCACGTCGGGTCATCGACGTCGAGTTCTCCGGCGATCCCTTGACCGCGGGTTTCAATGCGAACTACCTCATCGACGCCCTCGAAGCGGCGGACACCGAGCAGGTCGCTCTCGAGCTGACAGGTGAACTCGACCCGTGCGTGGTACGGCCCATCGACGGTCCGGACTACCTGGCGGTCGTGATGCCGATGCGGCTTTGATCCATCGTGTTGTCGCGTCTTTCCGTCGCGGGGTTCCGGAATCTCGCCGATCTCGAGCTATCGTTCGATACGCGGTTTTCGGTGTTCGTCGGACCGAACGGCGCGGGCAAGACGAACTTGCTCGAAGCGGTATACGTCGCCGCGTACCTGCGGTCCTTTCGATGCAGCGATACGGAGCGGCTCGTCGGCACGAAGGCGTCCGCCGCACGCATCGTGGCCGAAAGTCGCAGGCACCCCGACGATCCCCCCGAACGTCTCACCGTGGAACTTGCTCGGACGGCCCGGGGCGCACGCCGGAGCGTGCACGTCGAGGGTAAGCGCGTGCGGCGGTTTCGCGACTTCTACGGTCGCCTGAAGGTGGTGCTCTTCTCGCCGGAGGATCTCGCGGTGCTGCGGGGGGGGCCTTCGGCGCGGCGCGCCCTGGTGGACCGGGCCGTGGGGGCCCTCGACGGCCTTCATCTCGCGGACCTGATCGATTACGAGAAGGTCGTACGCAGCCGCAATCGCTTGTTGGCGGAGGCGGATGGGCGCGGCCGCATCGACGAGGCCCTGCTCGGCGCCTACGACGAGAAGATCGCCACCTTGGGGGGGCGGATCTGGCACCGACGGGCCCAATGGGTCGAGGCCGTACGGCCCTTGTTCGCCCGGGAGTTCGGAGCCATCTGTGGCCCCTCGGCGGTGGCCGATCTGGCATACGTGCCACGCCTTCGTGCTCCGCCGCTTCCGTCTTCGGAGGCCGAAACCGCAGCGCTGCTCGCCGAAGGCCTCGCCCATGCGCGAAGCGAGGACGTTCGGCGCGGCCAGACGACGGTCGGCCCCCATCGCGACGACGTGAGCGTGACGCTGGCGGGGCAGCCTGCGGCGACCTTCGCTTCCCAGGGCCAGACCCGTGCCCTGGTCCTCGCGCTCAAGCTGGCGGAGCTTTCGCTGCTGGCCGACGCAGGGGGCGTGCGGCCTACGCTCCTGCTCGACGACGTCTCGAGCGAACTCGATCCGAGCCGCACGGCGCGTTTGTTCGAGGTGCTTCGCAGCACGGTGGACCAGTGCCTCCTGTCCACGACCGACCGTGGACTGGTCCAAATCGACGATTCGGCCGAGGTGGCGGAGTATCGGGTCGTCGACGGGCGCGTCGAACCGGTCGCGTAGGACGGCGCGGGCAGCCGCCCGAAGGCCCTTTCGCAGGCGCGGTCGACCCCCCTTGCAGTGGGTTCGTCGGCCGGGTCGAAAACCCTTGAATTTCGGCTCGTAGAGCCGTGTTTTCGGCCATCTGGGCGGTGGCACGGGACGGCCGTGCCTGATACATTTGGAACGCTTCTCGGCGGTCCGAAAGGACCGCGACCAACCGAACCACCATGCACGAATCCACTCCGCCCAGCGCCACCGTCGCGGACGAGTACGGCGTCGACTCCATCTCCGTCCTCGACGGACTCGAAGCCGTCCGCAAGCGCCCCGGTATGTACATCGGCGACACGTCGGACGGCTCCGGGCTGCACAAGATGGTCTACGAGATCGTCGACAATTCCATCGACGAGGCGATGGCCGGTCACTGCGACCGGATCGACGTGACGATCCATCACGACGGCTCCGTCACGGTGGAGGACAACGGACGCGGCATTCCCACCGGAGCCATGGAACACCGCGGCGAGACGATGGACGCGGCCATCGTCATCTTGACCGTCCTGCATGCCGGTGGAAAGTTCGACAACCGTTCGTACAAGGTATCGGGCGGTCTTCACGGTGTGGGCGTGTCCGTCGTCAACGCCTTGAGCGAGTGGCTCGATCTCGAGATCCACCGTGACGGCACCATGTACCGCGCGCGCTTCGAACGCGGCGTGCCACAAGGCGACCTCGAGACGGTCGGACCCACGGATCGGCGCGGTACCAAGATCACCTTCAAACCGGATGCCCTCGTCTTCACCGACACCCGGTTCGATGCCGAGACCCTCGCCGCACGCTTTCGGGAGCTGAGCTACCTCAATCCGGGCGTGACCATCACCTTGCGGGATCGGCGAACCGGGCAGGAGTGGGTGATGGACGGCGCGGGCGGCATCGGGAGTTTCGTCGATCGCCTCTGCGAAGGGCGGACCCGGATCGGGCGGCGTATCGATCTTTCCGGGGACGTGCCGTTCGAGCACGAAGGCGAGCCGGCGACGCTCGGCGTGGAGGTTTCCCTCCAGTGGACCGACGCCTACCACGAGAACATCCTCTGCTACACGAACAACATCGCAAATCGGGACGGCGGAACCCACTTGACGGGATTGCGCAAGGCCCTGACGAGCGTCGTCAACGCCTACGCGACCGAGCACAATCTCCTCAAGGGGTGGAAGGGCAGCCTTGCCGGCGAGGACGTACGCGAAGGCTTGGTGTGCGTGCTCTCGGTCAAACACCCCGATCCCAAGTTCAGCTCCCAGATCAAGGACAAGCTCGTGTCCGGCGAGGTGACGGCCCTCGTGGCTGGCCTCGTGACGGAGGGGCTTTCGCGTTACTTCGAGGAGCACCCCAAGGAAGGACGGGTGATCGTGGAAAAGGCCGTGCTGGCCGCGCGGGCGCGGGCGGCCGCACGCAAGGCCCGCGAGACGATCACGCGCAAGGGCATCCTCGACGGCCTCTCCCTGCCGGGCAAGTTGGCCGACTGCCAGAGCAAGGACCCCGCCGAGTCGGAACTGTTCATCGTGGAGGGGGACTCGGCCGGCGGCTCGGCCAAGCAGGGGCGCGACCGCCGAACGCAGGCCATCTTGCCGCTTCGGGGCAAGATCCTGAACGTCGAGAAGGCGCGCCTCGACAAGATGCTCTCGAGCCAGGAGATCGTCACGCTGATCACGGCCCTCGGCACCGGGGTGGGCGACAGCTTCGACATCGACAAGCTCCGCTATCACCGGATCATCATCATGACGGACGCGGACGTGGACGGATCCCACATCCGCACGCTGTTGCTGACGTTCTTCTTCCGACACTTCCCCCAGCTCATCGAGCGCGGCCACCTGTACATCGCGCAGCCGCCCCTCTACCGGGTCAAGGCCGGTAAGCAACTCGTCTACCTCAAGGACGACCGCGCCCTCGATGCGTTCGTCATCAAGACCGCGATTGCCGATCTGACCTTGTCCATCGCCGGCCACGTCGCGAACGACGAGGTGTTCGCCGACCTGGTCGACCGAGCCACGGAGTATCGGGACGCCGTTG
Source organism: Deltaproteobacteria bacterium (assembly GCA_003696955.1). GTDB lineage: Bacteria > Myxococcota_A > Polyangia > Nannocystales > Nannocystaceae > J032. The sequence goes on from RFGU01000098.1 coordinate 11,754, forward strand.
CGTCCCTGTCGAGGGAGCTTCCGAGGTCGATCGTCGAACGCTTCGCGGCCGCCATGGCGGAAGGGGCAGTCACGTTGCCGGGGGCGGCCAAGGGGTTGCAGCCAAGTGACCTCGAACGGGTCGCCGAGATGTTGCGCACGCAGCTTTCGGACGCGGTCGAAGACGTGCAGGTCGGAAGGGTCGAGCTGCGGGACGGCGAACCCGTCCTCTCGATCACCAGCGTCGAACATGGCGTCGTGCGGACCCATCGCCTCGATGCGGACGTGTTGCGTTCGCCGGAACTCGCGCTCGCGGCTCGCCACTTGGGCCACGTTCGGGACCTCGGCGGCTTCCCCCTGGAACTCGTCCGCGCGTCGGGGGAGAAGGTTGCGGTCGCCGGCTATCTCGAGCTTCTCGACGCCATCGGTGAGGTCGGACGCAAGAAGCTGTCGATCCAGCGCTACAAGGGGCTCGGGGAGATGAACCCCGAACAACTGTGGGAGACGACGATGGATCCCGAGCGCCGGTCCCTGCTGCAGGTCAAGGTGGGGGACTCCGTAGAGGCGGACCACCTGTTCTCGGTGCTCATGGGCGACGACGTGGAGCCGAGGCGGGCGTTCATCACCGAAAACGCCCTGGCCGCGCGAAACCTCGACGTGTGAGCCGCCGGCCGTGCTCGGCGACGGGCTCTCGCCGCGCCCTCAAGGGATTGGCGGACAGGGCGATGGACACGGGCGTGGAACCGATCCCGATCCGCCTCGCCGAAACGGCTCCCCGCTACGTGCGCGTGTACCTCGGCTCCCGCAGCGACGAACCGGCGATCACCCTGTACGAGATCGCCCCGGGCGGGGTGGTGGACCGCATGGTGGAGATCCGCGCCACGGGTGCACGATTCGCCCCGGAAGACGTCTTGATGCTCGGAACGGTCGACGCGGAGGCGATGGTACGGCATCCAGCGGCCGAGGCCTTCGATGCCGCCGCGTTCGAGGACCTGTGGCGCGAGGTCCGCCCGGAGCGCGCGTTTCGTGGCCGGGTTCCAGACCCGGACACACCGTGGGAGGGGACCGTGCAGCTCGCCGACGGCACCGTCGTGCCCATGCGCTGGCTTCCCGACGGTGCGCCCGGTGGCGGAGGGTATCGTCGCGTCCGTGGCTTCGACGAGCTGTTCGCCCGAGCGGACGAGAAGGTCGCAGAACGGGTGTACCGCGCCATCTTCCTCGACCCGAGCATCGTCTGGCACCCCTTGGCCAAGGCGGCGTGATACCCAGGCAGCGGCGGTCGGGACCGCCCCCGGCGACACCCGGCGTGGCGTACCCGCCGAGCGGGACGAACGCGGTGGCACGGGGGCGTTTCGCCCGCCCACGCGCCGGAGCGTGCTTCGACCCTGCGTGCCGAACGGAAGGCGTCGATCAGGTCTCGAACAACGCCTCGAGTTCTTCCTCGACGGCGCTTTCGGGTTGTCCCTTGGCGAGGGCAAGTTCCTGCACGAGCAGGTTCTTGGCGGTATCGAGCATCTTACGCTCGCCGAAGGACAGTTCCTTGTCGTTGCGCAGCAGCCGCAGATCCCGAAGGACGGTGGCGATCTCCACCAAGGAACCCGTCTTGATCTTCTCCATGTACTCCCGATATCGGCGGTTCCAGGTGGCGGTCGAGATCTTCTCGTCGCGGCGCCGCAACACCCCGTAGACCTCGTCGATCTGGGGCGCATCGACGATGCGGCGAAGTCCCACGGCATCGGCGTTGTGCTTGGGCACCATCACCTTCATGCCGTTGTCGAGCACGCGGAGGACGTAGAACTCGAGACGGGCACCCGAGATCTCCCGGTGCTGGATGTCGGTGACCTCGGCAACCCCATGGCCCGGGTAGACCGCCTTGTCTCCGACGTTGAATTCTGCCATGGATCGGGAGGCTCCTTGCTTGCGTTCGCGTAGTGTCGAAGCGCGAAAGAGGGGGCGCTAACGATAGCTTTCGGCGGCGATTCGGTCAATCTGCGGCGGTTTCCCGGGATCCGCCGAGGGGCGGCGCGGGCGCGCGGACGGCCACGCCGCGGCATCTTGCGGGTCGCGACGGGCGCCGTATGATGCGCGGCATGCCCACCTTCGTTGCCCATGCCCGAACGCTCGCCCGGGCACGCGGCCGGGCCGTCGCCTTCGTCCTCGGCGTGGCGATTTGCGCTTCGTGCGCACTTCGGCCGAGCCGGTTGCCGGAGCTCGACCGGAGGTTCTACGCCAATCTGCCGTCGCCGGATGCGCAGCACGCGTTCCTCAAGATGCGAAAGCCCGAGGAGCGGCGTGCCTACCTCGAGTCGCTCGGGCTCTGGCAGAAGTGGGAGGCGCTGTCGCCCGAGGAGCAGAAGGCGGTGCTCGAAGGCCGCGTCGAAGTCGGCTTCGACGAGTTCGCGCTGTACATGGCGTGGGGTCCCCCCGCGGACGTCCGGACCGAACGAACCAAGCACCGCAAGGTGGACTTCCTGACGTTCATTCGGTGCACGAGCGGGCCGCGCACGGGCGCCTACGTCAAGAGCAATCTCGACTGCGACGGGACCTCGAGCGAGACCATCGTTGCCGTCGAGAACGGCCGCGTGACGGAGATCCGTTACCCGTATTGAGCTGGGGCCGACGCCCGACCGCTCCAGCCCGTCACACGGGCTTTCGCCCCATCGCCGCGACCAGTTCGACGACGGTGGCCACGCCGAATCCGGTGGCACCCTCCTTGTGTGCCCCCCAGGCCTTCGACGCCATGGCGGGTCCGGCGATGTCGAGGTGGGCCCAGGGTGTGTCCTTGGCGAACCGGGCGAGGAAGAGCCCGGCCGTCAGCGCACCCCCCCAGCGTTCTCCGGTGTTCTTGCAGTCGGCGATCTTGCTGTCGAGCTGATCCTCGAGATCCTTGGGCAGCGGAAGGCGCCAGATGCGTTCACCCGCAACGTCGGCGGCGCCGCGGATCTGGTCGGCCAGCCCGTCGTCGGGCGTCATGAGTCCCGCGATGCGTGGGCCGAGGGCGACCATGCACGCTCCGGTGAGGGTCGCGAGATCGAAAATCGCATCGGGCGAAAGACGCCGTCCGTAGGCGATGGCGTCGGCCAGGGTGAGCCGCCCTTCGGCGTCGGTGTTGTTGATCTCCACGGTGGTGCCATCGAGTCCGCGGTAGACGTCACCGAGGCGATAGGCGTGCCCGCCAATCATGTTCTCCGTCGCCGCCACGAGTGCATGCACCTCCACGGGCAGCCCGAGGCGTACGATGGCCTCGAAGGCGCCGATCACCGCCGCCGCACCGCACATGTCCATCTTCATGTCGAGCATCGCGTCCGTCGGCTTGAGCGAATAGCCGCCAGAGTCGAAGGTCACGCCCTTGCCGACGAGCACGACCCGCCGTTTCGCCCCGGACGGGCGATACGACAGATGGATGAAGCGCGGCGGCACGTCACTGCCCTTGGCCACCGCGAGGAAGAGGCCCATCCCGAGGGCCGCGCACGCCTCACGATCGAGGATCTCCACCTCCACACCGGCGTCGGCATGGGCCTTGGCGATGTCCCGTGCCGTGTCGGCGAGGTAGTCCGGGGTGACGAGCTCGGCGGGACCGTTGCCGAGGTCCCGGGCGCGTGCAATGCCGTCGGCGACGATCCGCCCGTGTTCGAACCCCTCGGCCACGATTTCCGGACCGCATACGGTGACGTGCCCGAGGTCGGGACGACGGGCGCGTTCTTCGGATAGATACGTGCGATAGGCATAGGTGGAGAGGATCGCGCCCTCGGCCAGGCGGGCCCCCGCAGCGGCACCGTGCGCCTGCACGTCGAGGTGCGAAACGTCCAACACCAGTCGCTTGCTTCCCCATGTACACGCCGCGGAGCCGGCACGATGGGCCAGGACGCGCAATTCCTCGAGGGAGGGTCGTGTACCGTCCACGCCCACGAGGGCCACCTGCACGAGTCCACCTTCGACGGCGCGCGTGTAGACGAAGGTCTTGCCCGGTTTGCCGTCGAAGCGTGCGTGTTCGATGGCCGTCGCGATGGGATCTTCGAGTCGGTCGATGGCCCGCTCCAACGACTCGGGCGTTACGGCGACGGCGATGGTATCTCCTACATTGGGGGCAACGGTGGGGGATCGGTCGAGTACGAGCATGGTGGCGTCGGGCCGCGTTTAGCCCTCCTTTCGCAGCGTTGTCCAGCGGGGAATTGCCTCCGAACCGCGATGTGCGTTATCTCACAATACGGCCACCACCCCCGATGGCGCGACGCACGCCGACGTCGCCGTCCTCGTGAGGTCGCCCAGGACGGCCACGGCCGGCGTACCCGACCGAAATTCCAGCGTTATCTCCGGTGCTTGCACGGCGGCGGTATCCTACATCACCCCACATATAATCATGACTCATTTACGCATAATGATCGATCACCTAAACCACATGTCACCATAATTGAGGCGAAAATAAGTGAAATTTTCCTTGACCTGCGCAGATCCCGTCTCTAACGTTTTTGCGTCCCTGAAGGAGGGTCAAGGAAATCATGCAAGCAGCTGCTGAACCCGCCGGCGCCAAGACGACGAAGAAGCGTCGCAAGAAGGCCGCCAAGCGTAAGACCACGAAGAAGAAGGCCGCCAAGCGCAAGACGGCCAAGAAGAAGGCCACGAAGAAGGCCGCCAAGCGCAAGACGGCCAAGAAGAAGGCCACGAAGAAGAAGGCCGCCAAGCGCAAGACGGCCAAGAAGAAGGC
>RFGU01000099.1 GCA_003696955.1 Deltaproteobacteria bacterium
GTCCAGAAGAGCGTCCGGCCACCTGGGACATGTCCATCGAGGAACTGCGGTCCATCGGGCTCGGACAGTACCGGGGGGATCCGATTCCGGTGCCGCCGGATGCTCCCCTCACCCACGATCCAAGCAAACCGCGTCCCGCCAAGCAGGGCGTCATCTTCGTGAACTTCGACGGTGCGCAACTCAGCTCCGGCTACGACGACGCCAAACAGAATCGCAGCCAGATCTACGGGGGGTCCTTCGCGGCCTACGGACAGGGCAGCAAGCGCGAGGCCGTCATGCAGGCCGTCCGCACGGACTGGGCGCCGTTCAACGTGATCGTCACGGATACGCGCCCGGCGTCCGGCGAGTACACCATGAACATGACCGGTCCCACGAACTTCGTGGGGCAGGGGGTGTTGGGCATCGCCCCCCTCGACTGCAACGACAGTCAGACCCACAGCAACGTGACCTATGCGTTCCACAGTGCGAACGATCAGTTCAGCGCGAGCACCCAGGCGACCACCATCGGCCAGGAGGTCGCCCACTCCTACGGGCTCGAACACGTCGACGAACCCGGCGACATCATGAATCCGTACAACGCGGGGGGAGATCCGAGTTTTCGCGACGAGTGCATTCAGATCGTGAGCAATCAGGGCATCGTTTGCGGTTCGCAACACGCGGCGCAGTGCGGTTCGTCCAACATGCAGAACTCCTATCGAGAACTGCTTGCACTCTTCGGCCCCGCGGTCGCCGACGAGTCTCCGCCGCAGGTTTCCATCGTCTCGCCCGAGGACGGCGCTTCGTTCGAGGTGGGAGCGAGCTTCGACATCGTCGCCGACGCGTCCGACGATCAGGCCGTCGACGTGGTCGAACTCTACGTGGACGGTGCGTACCAGGGCGCCGACGGTTCGGCTCCGTACGGTTGGGGCGTGGAGAACATTCCGGCCGGCACCTACGAGTTCCAGGTGGTCGCCCGGGATCTCGCCGGCAACGAGGCCACCAGCGACGTGGTCACGATCTACGTCGGACAGGCGCCGCCGCCCGACGGCGGTGACGGTGGGGCGGACGATGGCGGTGGGGACGGTAGCGGCGGCACCGGCGGCGCGGGGGACGGCGGGGACACGGGCCAGGACCCGTTCGACCCCACCGGCGGTTCGGCCTTGCCCCCGGGGTTCGGCATGCGGGGCGACGAGGGCGGCTGCGCCTGTCGGGCCGGCGCACCGGGCCGACCCGCGGGGATCGTCGGCCTTGCGTGGCTCGTACTGTGGGGGATCGGCCGGCGCCGCACACGGAATTGACCCCATTCGTTCTCCGCCCCCCACGGGGAACGGTCGAAAGGCTCGCGGGCCGCAACGCTCGTCCCCCCTGGCGCGGCCCGCGAGCCCTTCTTCCTAGGTTCGAGTTGGCCGCCAGGGTGCGGATCCGTGACGGGTTGCGCCTCGTCGAAGGGGGCTGGTGTGAGCCACATGGCGCACCGCCACGGCGCCGCCATTCGCGCACTTCCGGCGAATTCGTGCGATTTTGCGCGCCTTGACAGGTCGTAGGCGACTCACCATACTGCCGCAGGCAACCCAAACCCTTACGTAAGGGTTAGAGTTTGTCGGCGGACCCCATGACCCGATCTGCGCAAGATTCGCACCTCCTCAAGGTGGGAGAACTCTCCCGCCGGACCGGCAAGACGGTTCGCGCTCTGCGGCTCTACGAGTCCGAGGGGCTGCTGCAGCCCAAGTGCCGGTCGAAGGGGGGCTTTCGGCTCTACGGCACCGATGCGGTGGTGCGGGTCTACTGGATCGCCAAGCTCCAGGACCTCGGCTTCTCCCTCGCACAGATCCGCAACCTCTTGTCCACGGTGGAACGCTCCCGGCGGGCTCCCGAGGCCATGGAGGCCGTCCGCGAACTCTTCCGCGGCAAGCTCGAGGCGACGCGGGCGCAGATTGCGCGACTTTCCGCCCTCGAGCGCGATCTCGAGGAGAGCCTGGCCTACCTCGAAGGGTGCCGGTCGTGCGAGGAGGAATCCGCCCCACAGGCCTGCGCAACCTGCAGCACCCCCCATGTGGGCGGTCACGGTCGGCCGCCCGCGTTGGTGGCCGGCCTGGTGCGCCGGGCACCTGCCCAAGAGGAGATTTCGAAGCCATGACGACGCAGACCCAGACCCCATCTCCCGAGGATCGGGCCCGGACGCGGCCGGCCGTCACGGCCGGTCGGCCCATCTACATGGACTACGCCGCCACCTGCCCGGTGGATCCGCGGGTGCTCGACGCCATGCTGCCGTATTTCACCGAGAAGTTCGGCAACGCCGCGTCCCGGACCCACAGCTACGGGTGGGTGGCCGAGGAGGCCGTCGAGATCGGGCGCGAGCGCATCGCGGAGGTGATCGGGGCGAGCCCCAAGGAGATCACCTTCACGAGCGGTGCGACGGAGTCGAACAACCTGGCGATCAAAGGGGTGGCCGAGTACCTGGCCGACAAGGGGCGCCACATCGTAACGTGCGTGACCGAGCACAAGGCCGTCCTCGACCCTTGCAAGTACCTCGAGCGCAAGGGCTACGAGGTGACGTACCTGCCGGTCGCCCCGGACGGACGGGTCGATCCGCAACGGGTCGCCGACGCCATCCGCGACGACACGATCCTGGTGAGCATCATGTTCGCCAACAACGAGACCGGCGTCGTGCACCCCGTGCCGGAGATCGGGCGCATCTGCCACGAGCGCGGCGTCCTCTTCCACACGGACGCCACCCAGGCGTTCGGCAAGATCCCCATCGACGTGCAGGAGATGAACATCGATCTCCTCAGCATGAGCGCCCACAAGATCTACGGTCCCAAGGGCGTAGGCGCCCTCTACCTGCGCCGTCGCAGGCCGCGGGTGCGGGTGGTGCCGCTCATTCACGGCGGCGGCCACGAGCGCGGCAACCGCTCGGGCACCTTGCCGGTCCCCCTCATCGTCGGCTTCGGCGAGGCCGCGAAGATCGCCGCCGAGTCCATGGAGGAGGAGAGCCGCCGCATCCTCGAGCTTCGCGAGCACATGCGGCGGCGCATCGAATCGGAGATCCCGGAGGTCGTGATCAACGGCTCCATCGAGCACCGCCTGCCCGGTACGCTGAACGTCTCGTTCAAGTACATCGAAGGCGAGTCCCTGATCATGGGGCTTCGCGGTGTGGCGGTCTCCTCGGGTTCGGCCTGCACCTCTGCGAGCCTCGAACCGAGCTACGTCCTGCGGGCCATGGGCCTCGACGACGAGTTGGCTCACTCGAGCCTGCGCATGTGCATCGGCCGGCCCACGACGCGCGAGGAGGTGGACGCGGTCGTGGACATGCTGGCCGAACGCGTGGCCAAACTGCGCGAGATGTCCCCCCTGTGGGAGATGGTGCAAGAGGGCATCGATCTGTCCACCATCGAATGGACGGCGCACTGAGACTTCGAAAGGACGAACACCCATGGCGTACAGCGACAAGGTCATCGACCACTACGAGAACCCCCGCAACGTCGGGTCCCTCGACAAGTCGGACCCCGACGTGGGTACCGGCATCGTGGGCGCACCGGCCTGCGGCGACGTGATGAAGCTGCAGATCAAGGTGCAAGACGGCGTCATCGTCGATGCCAAGTTCAAGACCTACGGGTGCGGCTCGGCCATCGCCAGCTCGAGCCTGGTGACGGAATGGGTCAAGGGGATGGCGATCGACGAGGCCGAGAAGATCCAGAACAAGCAGATCGCCGAGGAGCTCTCCCTGCCGCCGGTCAAGATCCACTGCTCGGTGCTGGCCGAGGATGCGATCAAGGCGGCGATCGAGGACTACCGGCGCAAGCACGGCGCTGCCGGCGCGGACCAGGAGGCGACGGGATCGTGAACGCGGCGGTCACCGGGTCGAACGATACCGGTGTGTCTGGCGCCACGGCCCCGGCTGCCGAGGTGCGACCGGCCGGAATTACGATCACCGCCCGTGCCGCCAAGGTGATGCGGGACCAACTCGTCAAGCGCGGCACGCCGGACGCTGCGATCCGCTTCGGGATCCGGGGAGGCGGCTGCACGGGCTACAGCTACGTGTTCCAATTCGAGGACGCGCCGCCGCGCCCGAAGGACCGGATCTTCGAGGCCCACGGTGTGCGGGTCTTCGTGGACCCCAAGAGCATGCGCCTGCTCGAAGGAACGACCATCGACTTCGAGACGGGCATCCGGGGGCACGGGTTTCGCTTCGACAATCCCAACGTGAGCGAGCGGTGCGGCTGCGGAGAGTCGATCTCGTTTTGATCGACGCCGTAACCGACGCCGACCGCAACGCCACGGTCACCTTCACCATGGACGTTCGCCTCGATCCGTTTGCAACCCTCGGGCTGCCGCGCTCGGTCGACCTCGACCGGGCCGCGGTGGACGAGGCCTACTATGCGGCGAGCCGCGCGGTCCATCCGGATCGGTTCGCGGGCGCCGACGAGGCCACGCGACGTAGGGCCGAGGTGGACGCCGCCCGGCTCAACGAGGCGTACCGCATGCTCAAGGATCGGGTGGGCCGTCTCGAGGCCCTCTGTCGCCTCGGCGGAATCGATCTCGACGTGACGGGCGGCGATCGTGGCGCCCCCATGCCGGATCAGGCCTTCCTGCTCGACATGATCGAGCGTCGCGAGGCGATCGAGGCGGCATCCCGCGAAGGAGAGGACGCCCTCGAGGATCTGCGGGACGGTGTCGAGGCGGAGATCGCCGAGACCTTGGGAGCTGCGGAAGACGCCCTGCGGCAGGGCGACGTGCGCCGCGCTGCCGAAGCCCTCGTGCGCAGGCGGTACCTGGCCCGGCTCCTCGATGAAATCGACGAGGCACTCACGGCATGACGGCGTCTGCACCGAACACCCTGACGAGCGGCGGTCTGTTCCAAATCGAGGAGCCGGACCGCCCGGCCCATCGTCCGCGCAAGGCCGGACTCGGCATCGGCATCGATCTCGGCACCACCCACAGCCTCGTGGCCATCGCACCCCACGGGGCGACGCCGCGGGTGCTCGCCGACGACCAGGGGCGCGCGCTCCTGCCGTCGGTGGTCTCCTACGTGGGCGAGACGCCGGTGGTGGGCTACGCGGCCCTCGCCCAACAGGTGGACCACCCGGACCGCGTCATCTCGAGCGTCAAACGATTCATGGGAAGGGCCCCCGAGGACATCGACGGGCCGGTGCCCTACGCGCTCGGCGAGCGCCCCGGGGACGAGGGCCGTGTGATTCGCTTCGACGTGGGCCAAGGGCGCCTCGTCACGCCCGTGGAGGTGTCGGCGCGGATCCTCGAGGTTTTGCGCCGACGGGCCGAAGATGCCCTCGGTGCACCGCCCGACGGGGCCGTGATCACCGTGCCGGCCTACTTCGACGACGCGCAGCGCCAGGCCACCAAGGACGCCGCGCGGATCGCAGGGCTCGAGGTGTACCGCCTGCTCGCCGAGCCCACGGCCGCAGCTCTCGCCTACGGCCTCGACCGCAACGAGCAGGGGATCTTCGTCGTGTTCGACCTCGGGGGCGGGACCTTCGACGTGTCGGTGCTACGGCTCGATCGGGGCGTCTTCCAGGTGCTCGCGACGGCGGGCGACACGGCGCTCGGCGGCGACGATCTCGATCGGGCCCTTGCCGAGCATCTCTTGGCCGAGGCGGGCGTCGAGGCGCCCACGCCGCACCAGCGGGCGGAGGCCCTCGAGATCGCCCGGTCCGTCAAGGAGCGTCTATCCGTCGATACCGTGGCGGCTGCGACGTTGCGCCATGCCGGCCTCGAGGACCACGAGGTCACCCGCGAGACCTTCGAGCGCGTGTGCCAACCCGTCCTGCGCAGGCTCAAGGGACCTGCCCGGCGCGCGCTGGCCGATGCCGGGATCGACCGCGAGTCCATCGACGGCGTGGTCCTCGTGGGCGGTTCGACCCGGGTCCCGGCCGTCAAACACCTTGCCGAGCGTCTCTTCGGCAAGAAACCCCTCGACGACATCGACCCGGACAAGGTCGTGGCCTGGGGGGCTGCGATCCAGGCCGACATCCTGTCGGGCAATCCACGGGACGGCGTCACACTGCTCGACGTCGTCCCCCTGTCCCTCGGCGTCGAGACCATGGGGGGCATGGTGGAAAAGATCATTCCGCGCAACGCCCCGATCCCCATTCGGGCGCGGCAGGTCTTCACGAACTACAGCGAGGAGCAGACCGGCATGACGATCCACGTCGTGCAGGGGGAGCGGGAGATGGCCGCCGACTGTCGCAGCCTCGCGCGGTTCGACCTCCAGGGGATCCCGCGCCTTCCGCCGTCCATGGCGCGGGTCGAAGTGACGTTCCAGCTCGATGCCGACGCGTTGCTCACGGTGACCGCGCGCGAGCTCATGACCGGCGTGGCCCAGACCGTTCAGGTCAAGCCGACCTTCGGACTTTCGGACGAGGAAGTCGAGCGGCTCGTGCTCGAGAGCCTCGACCACGCCGACGAAGACTTCGCCGCGCGCGATCGGGCCGAGGCCCGCGTGGAACTCGATCGGGTGATCACGGCCGTCCGCCGTGCCCTTGCCGAGGACGGGGACGACGAGAAACTCCTGCCCCCCGACGAGCGCTCGAACATCGACACGGCCCTCGCCGACGCGGTGGGAGCCATGGACGACGGGAACCTCGATGCCGCCGCCTTGCGGCGGATCCGCGAGCGCCTCGAGGCCGCGGCCGAGCCCTTCGCGCGGCGCCGCATGGAGGCGGCCCTCGCCTCCGGGATGGCGGGACGGTCCGTGGGGGAGATCGAGCACGCCGTCGGAGACGAAGCCACCCTCGACGAACGCCGGGGCGGGCATCACGCCACCATGGAGGACCCAGTCGCGGTCACGGAATAGGCCCACGAGGATTCGTCACGATGCCCAAGGTCCGCTTCATCGATCCGGAAGGAACGGTCACGGAGGTCGAGGCCGAGCCCGGTCGCTCGCTGCTCGACATCGCCGAGGAGCACGACGTCAAGCTCGGTTCCGCCTGTGGCGGCGTGTGTGCCTGCTCGTCGTGTCACGTGTGGGTGCGCAAGGGGGGCGAGAGCCTGTCGGAGATGGAGGAGGACGAGGAGGACCGCCTCGACATGGCGTTCGACGTGCGCCAAAACTCCCGGCTCGGTTGCCAGGCCCGGCTCGACGACGAGGACGTCGAGGTGGAGATCACCGAGGAGTCCATCGAGGCCTGGTACAACGAGCACCCGGAGCGCAGGCACGAGCGCAAGCTTCCGCGCCCCGGATGACGCAGCGGAGCCTGGGCCGTCGGGGCGGTTGCTTCGCCGCCGTTCTTCAATGGCCCGCCGGCTGGGCGATACGAACGGCATGAAGCACGTAGGGCAGGCGCTCGAGCCTGTCGAGCAGCCGCGTCGCATCGGCCGCCGATCGCACGTCCACCGTCAGTTCGATCACGGCCGTCCCGTCGGCGACGGACTCGCCCCGGGCCTGCGGCAGGCGTGCCCCCTCCCGCACCACGGCGTCGAGCACGTCCCGCAGGACGCCCGGGCGGTCGATGCACTCGAGCCGGAGGTGGATCGTGTGGCGGGTCGCTTCCTTGGGCCGCCAGTCCACCTCGACGATGCGTTCGGGTTCGCGGTGGGCCAGGTTGGGGCAGTCTCGCCGGTGGATCGAAAGTCCCCGGCCCCGCGTGACGTAGCCCACGACGTCGTCGCCGGGAACCGGTGAACAACACCGGGCGGGGTGGCCGAGCACGCCGTCGATGCCGCCGACGACGACGCCTTCGCTCCGCTTGCGACGCCGCGGGCTTTCCGAGACGGCGGGAATCGGCGCCGGCTCGGTGCGGGTCGCCTCGAGCAGACGGGCGCCCACCTGTCCGGGCCGGACGTCCCCGAACCCCACCGCGGCATAGAGACCCTCCACCTCGTCGTAGCCGAGGTCGAGCGCAATGTCCTCGAGGGGTGGGTCGGTGATGGCCAGCCGTTCGCACTCGCGGGCCACCAGGGCGCGGCCGTCCTCGATGGCCTGGTCGCGGTCCACCGCGCGGAAGAACTGCCGGATCTTCTGGCGCGCCGACGCCGTCTTGACGTACCCGAGATCCGGGTTCAGCCAGTCGCGGCTGGGGCTCGGGTGCTTGCCGGTGAGGATCTCCACTCGGTCGCCCGTTTCGAGCGGCGTGTTCAAGGGCACGATGCGGCCGTTCACCTTGGCGCCCCGGCAGCGATGGCCCACTTCGGTGTGGATCCGGTAGGCGAAGTCCACGCACGTCGCCCCCTCGGGAAGGTCCACGATCTCCCCGGCCGGCGTCAGCACGTAGACCTGATCGCGAAAGACGTCGGAGCGCAGGGCCTCGGCCAGATCGTCCGAGGCGCCCTCGTCACGCCATTCGAGCAAGCGGCGCAACCAGTCGATCTTGTCGGCCAGCGCCTTCTTGCGGAAGGCGCCTCCTTCCTTGTAGCGCCAGTGGGCGGCGACGCCGTACTCGGCGCGCTCGTGCATCTCCCAGGTCCGGATCTGGATCTCCACGGCGCGGCCTTTCGGGCCGCGAACCGCCGTGTGCAGGCTGCGGTAGTCGTTGCCCTTGGGGCGGGCGATGTAGTCGTCGAACTCGCCGGGAATCGGTTCCCACAGACCATGGACCACGCCAAGTGCCGCGTAGCACGCGGGTACGTCGTCGACGATGACGCGCACCGCGAGCATGTCGTAGATCTCCTCGAGGGGCACGTTCTTGCGCCGCATCTTCTTGACGATGCTCGCGATGTGCTTGGGCCTACCGTAGACCTTGGCGCGGATGCCGGCGTCGGCCAAGGCCTGCGAGAGGTGCTCGACGACCCCTTCGAGGTATCGTGATCGATCCGAACGCTTCTCGGCGAGGAACGCCTTGACCCGTTGGTAGACGTCGGGCTCGAGTTCTCGCATGGCGAGGTCCTCGAGCTGCCACTTGAGGTGCCAGATCCCGAGCCGTCCCGCCAACGGCGCGAACACCTCGCGTGTGGCGAGGGCGAGCCGGTGTCGCTCCTCGTCGTCGAGGGCGGTGCGATCGCGCAACAGGGGAATGCGCGTGGCAAGCGCGACGAACACCGTGCGCAGGTCCTTGGCCATGACCAGGAACATCTGGCGCAGGTGCTCGGTCTGGTGTCGTTCGAGGTGTTGCCACTCGAGCGCGAGCAGGCGCATGGTGCCCTCGACGACGCTGCGGGTCTGCTCGTCGGAACGTTCCAGGGCTGTCCCACGGGCATCCTCGTCGAGCAGGACGATGGCCGCGGCCCGAATCGACGGGGCATCCACGTCGATCTCCGCCAGGATGCGCGCGGCATGTCGCGCCCGGTTCGCGGCGGACGGGTCGGCTTCCGCGATCACCGGGGCCAGGCTGGCCAGGGCCGCCTCCATGCGCGCGGACGGGTCGGCGGTCGTCGTCGGCGTCTCGGGGTTCACGGGCATGCGCCCTCCTCGAGCGATCCGGCAAAGCGCCGAACCGCCGGCGACCGCACCGTCGGCGTCCGGTGGACGAGGCGTTCGTGCCGTGGCGCCGTGCGAACCACCCGCGCGAGTTCGTCGAGATCCCGGCTTGCGAAGATCGCTGCTCGCACCGACGCCGCCGACGGATATCCCGCCGCGTAGGCCGCCGCGTGGCGTCGAAAGGCGAGGAGGCGCTGCGGGCCGTGGACGGCGACGTGGGCGCGGGCGTGGGCGAGCATGGCGTCCAGATTCTCCCCGAGGGTCGGCGGCGGCGGCACGGTCCGCCCCGCGAGGGTGTCGGCAAGCTCGCGAAAGAGCCACGGTCGCCCCATGCAGCCCCGCCCCACGACGACGCCCGCGCATCCGGTACGCTCCAACATCCGCAGGGCGTCGGCCCCGGAGAAGACGTCGCCGTTGCCGAGGACCGGCAGGGGGTCGAGGGCGCGGACGAGGTCGGCGATGGCCTCCCAACGGGCCGGCGGCCCGTAGCGGTCTTCGGCGGTGCGTGCGTGTAGGGCCACGGCGGCGACGCCTTCCTCGGCGGCGACGGTGCCCGCTTCGAGGTACGTCGTATGGCGGTGGGTAAGTCCCATGCGCATCTTCACGGTCACGGGGACCGGGCCGGCGGCTTCCACCGTGGCGCGGACGATGGCGCGAAATCGGGGCAGGTCCGCGGGGATCGCAGCACCTCCTCCGCTGCGCACGACCTTGGGCGCCGGGCAGCCGAAGTTGAGATCCACGTGGTCGACGTCCGCGGCGGCACGCAGGGCCACGACGGCGGCCTTCGCCTCCTCGGGCGTGCGGGCGTAGAGCTGGGCGCTGCGCGGCCGCTCGTCGGGGCCGAACCGCGCCTTGGCGACCACGCGGGGGGCGCCTTCGACGAAGAGCCGGGCGTGGATCATCTCGGCGACGTAGAGGGCCGCCCCGTGGTGTCGGCAGATGTCTCGGAACACGACGTCCGTGATGCCCGCCATGGGCGCGAGGACCACGGGGGGATCGACGACGAGCGCGGCGCTGCCGCGGCCGAGACGAAGGGGCGGGACGGCCATCGCAGGGGCGTGGAGGGGGCAGCTTACGCGATGCGGGGCGCGATGCGGTCGTAGAGGGCCGGCGGCATGCAGCGAAGCAGCCGCATCAAGGCGGCGAGGTGCCACGGAAACGTCACGATGGGTGCGCCACGCTCGACACCGCGAACGATGCGCCGGGCCGCCGTCGCGGCGTCCACGGTGCCCGGCGGCCGGCGCCCCTCGAGGAGATCGGTCGCGACGTAGCCCGGCCGGACGTCCACCACCCGCACGGGCGTCTTGCGCAGATCGACCCGCAGCACGTCGAGAAAGCTGCTGAGGAAGGCCTTCGAACCCGAGTAGGCCGCAAGCTTCGGGACCCCGCGGTAGGCGACGACGCTCGAGATGCCCACCAGGGTCCCGCGCCCCCGCTCGAGCATGCCCGGGAGGGCGGCGAGCAGCGTGGCGACGGCCCCGCGAACGTTGACGTCGATGACGTCGGCACAATCTTCGTAGGTGAGCTTGCCGCTCCAGCGGCCCCGCGCGACGCCGGCGTTGGCCACCACGACGTCGAGCCCTTCGAGGGCCGCCGAAGCGTCCTTCACGGCGGCCGCGATGGCGTCCACGTCGCGTACGTCGGCCGGGCGTACGAAGGCCCTGCGGCCGGCCGCCTCGACGGATGCTGCGACGTCCTCGAGGGCCGATGCGGTGCGCGCGACCAATGCCACGTCGTACCCGCGGCCGGCCAGTGCCTCGGCCAGGGCGCGGCCGATCCCACGGGACGCCCCCGTGATCAGTGCGGTACGACGAGCGGCCATCAGTTCTCCGTGAACGACTTGAGACGGCGGCTGCGGCTCGGATGCCGGAGCTTGCGCAGGGCCTTGGCCTCGATCTGTCGAATGCGCTCCCGGGTGACCGAGAAGTCCTGGCCGACCTCCTCGAGGGTGTGGTCGGTGGCCTCGCCGATGCCGAAGCGCATGCGCAGCACCTTCTCCTCGCGCGGGGTGAGCGTGGCGAGCACACGGCGCGTCTGCTCTTCGAGGCTGCGATGGATGACGTGCTCGGAGGGGGAGATCGAGTTCTTGTCCTCGATGAAGTCCCCGAGGAGGCTGTCCTCCTCTTCGCCGATGGGCGTTTCGAGGGAGATGGGCTCCTTGGCGATCTTGAGGACCTTGCGGACCTTCTCGGTGGGCAGGTCCATGCGATCGGCGATCTCCTCGGGCGTGGGCTCTCGGCCGAGTTCCTGCATGAGCTGCCGCGTGGTGCGGATCAGCTTGTTGATCGTCTCGATCATGTGGACGGGGATCCGAATCGTGCGCGCCTGGTCGGCGATGGCCCGCGTGATCGCCTGTCGGATCCACCACGTCGCATAGGTGGAGAACTTGTACCCGCGCTTGTACTCGAACTTCTCGACGGCCTTCATCAATCCGATGTTGCCCTCTTGGATGAGATCGAGGAACTGAAGGCCGCGGTTCGTGTACTTCTTGGCGATCGACACCACCAGCCGCAGGTTGGCCTCGACCAGTTCGGTCTTGGCATCCATGGCCATCTTGCGCGCCTTCTGGACCTCGGCCTCGAGGTCGAGCAGCTCGTCGATGGTCATGCACGTCTCCTGCTCGAGCTTGCGCAGGCGCTTGTGGGCGAGGCGCATGCGTGCGTCGATCTCGTGCAGCTCCGACGGGTGCAGGCCGAGCTTGCGGCACAGCTTGAACTCCTCCTCCTCGGTTCGACGTGTCCCGAGGAAGAGTTCGCGCAGTTCGGCCTGGGACAGCCCGCTGCGGCGTTCGCAGGTGGCGATCTCGCGCAGCGCGCTGCGGGCCCGCTCGGCCAGCTCTGCAAGTTCGGCCACCATGGCGTCGATGGGCCGGCGGGCGAGCATCATGCCGGCGATGGGGGTGGCGGCGCTAAGGCGCTCCTTGGCGATCTTGCGGCGGAGCTCGGCGCGTACCTCGGCATCGGCGTCCGGGGCGAGTTCTTCGAGGTTGCGGGCCAGGCGCTGGATCTCCTTGCGATGGCGCCGCACGCGGTCGAGTTGGGTGCGAAAGTTCTCGAGGGCCGCTTCCTGATTGACGGGAAGGTTCGGTTGGTGGGCGCTGGGGTTGTCCGTCGTGCCGGCCACCAGCAGCACGTCCTTGGCGCGGGACTCGCCGTGACGCAGCTGGTCGGCCAGTTCCATCACGAAGTCCACGGCCACCGGACTTGCGAACACCAGGTCCATCATCCGCTGCTCGCCGCGCTCGATGCGCTTGGCGATCTCCACTTCGCCTTCGCGGGTCAGCAGCGAGACGCTGCCCATCTTGCGTAGGTACATGCGGACGGGGTCGTTGCTGCGGTGGTGGGATTCCTCGGAGGACTCCGACCTGCGCATGGCGGCCAGGCGCGTGGCGGCGTCCCCGTCCGTCACGGTGATGCCGTTGGCGCGGAGGATGGATTTCCACTTGGCCACGTCGGCCGGGCCGTTGGCGTCCGCGGGAAGCAGTCGGCGCAGGGCCTCGTAGCTCAGGCCCCCGCTCGCACGGGCGGCGGAGATCAACCGTTGCTTGAGATCGTCGTCGGTGGGCGGTGGGGTCATGGGCCGAGTCGGGAGGTGGATGGATGCCGGGTGGTTGCGGGGGACCAGGTGCCGTTGGCGCGTTGGCTTCGCACTTCGTCGTAGCGACGGGCCGTCGCGATGCGTGCGGACAGGATCTGGCGCAACCGCTCCCCGTCCTGTTGCAGCCGGGCCTTGCGTGCGGCGGTTTCGAGGTCCCGCAGCGTGCGCTCGAGTCGAGCTTCCTCACAGGCTGCCAGGATGTCCCGCAGGGCCGTCTCGGGGTCGTCCGTACCCGCGTCGATCCCGTCGTAGAGCGCACGCTCGAGCCGGTCCCGCTCGTCGGGCGGACACGCGTCGAGGACGGCCACGTCCACCGGTTCGCCGTGGCGCGCGGCCTCGACGATGCGGCGGACGACCGGGCCGAGGAGGGGATCGTCCGCCAGGAGCGACGCGCCGAGGTCGTCGGCACGATTGGCCAGATGGGGGGCTTCGAGCAGCAGGCGGACGAGGGCGAGCTGGGGGGAGGGCAGGGGCGTCCGCTGCGGTTGCACCGCCGTGGATGGTGGCACACGCCCCGTTCTTGTCGAGGGGGGGAGGTGGCGCGGGGCCGGGTGCCGTCTGGAGTTCGCCGCCAAGTGGGTCTTGGCGAGCCGGCGAAGATCGGCGAGCGGCACCCCGAAGATCGAACTCGCCCGTTCGGCGTAGAGGGTTCGCGCCGACGCTCGCGGGAGCTTGCACAGCACCGGCACGATCGCGTCGAGGGCGCGCGCGCGGGCGTCGGGGCTCGTGCCGGCCCGTTCCGCCAGGTCCTCCATCCACCAGTCGAGGCCGGCAGGCGCCTCCTCGATGCGTCGCCGCAGCCATTGTGGGTCGGCGTCGGCCGGATCGGTGCCATCCGGCAGGAGCACCACCCGTACGTCGAGGTCGGCCTCGAGGGCCGTGCGAATCGCCGACAAGGTCGCCTTGCGACCCGCTTCGTCCCCGTCGAAGCACACGACGACGCGATCGGTGAGGCGGGCGATGCGTTGGGCCTGCTGGGGCGTAAGGGCCGTTCCGAGGGGGGCGAGAGCCTCCTCGATGCCGACCTCGTGCAATCGGACGACGTCGAAGTTGCCCTCGACGAGCACCGCCCGGCCGCGACCGCGCAGGGCCTTGCGGGCCGTGTCGAGCCCGTAGAGGTGGTCGCCCTTGCGGTAGACGAACGACTCGGGGCTGTTGACGTACTTGGGGGGCGGCCGATCGTCGTCGGGTCGAACGTGGACGGGAAGCACCCGGCCCGAGAAGGCCACCACGTCGCCACCCGGGGCCACGACCGGGAACACGAGGCGTCCCCGGAACCGATCGTAGGCCCCCCGTCCGCTCTCCTTGTCCACCACGAGCCCGAGGCGCTTCGCCAGGTCGAGGTCGAGCCCGGCCTGGGCGAGGTGGGCGGCCAGGGGCGACCATCCTGCCTCGCTCGGCGCGGGCGCGTAGCCGAGACGGAACGCGCGGGCCGTCGCCTCGGACACGCCGCGCCGTTCCAGGTAGGCGCGGGCCGCGTTGCCGAAATCTTCCTCCCACAGCATGCGTTCGTAGAACGCGGCCGCCCGGTCCAGCAGCGCCAGGGCCCGCCGCTTGTCGGACGCGCCGCTCCCGCGTTGGCCGCGGTCCTCCGGCAACCGCACACCGTAGAGGTCGGCGAGCTTTCGCACCGCATCGACGAAGTCGAGCCCTTCGAGCCGCATGACGAAGGCGATGGCATCGCCCCCCTCGCCGCAACCGAAACACTTGAAGCCCCGCAGGGAGGGGTTGACGTTGAAGCTCGGGGTCTTTTCGTCGTGGAAGGGGCAAAGCCCCTTGTAGTTGCGGCCCGACCGACGCAAGGTCACGTATCGACCCACCAGGTCGACGATGTCGATCTTGGTGCGCAGCTCGTCGAGGGCCTCGTCTGGGATCTGGGGCATGGCGGTTCCGCCACGGCGCACCCCGCGCCATCCCGATGGTTGCCGGGGGCGCGCCGAATCGTCCGGGAATTTGCCCGATGGTCGGCGGCCATGCCATGGGCGGATCGTCATGGCCGCCTCCTTCGAGTCCTCCCGTGTCCCGTTCGATGCCGACGCAAGCCCCCGCGGCGAGGGTGAACGGCGCCGCAGCGGCCTGCGCCGCCGCGCACGGGATCGTCTGATGGATCGCGCAACCCGCGCATACACGCCCAACGAGGCGCTCGAGGGCGTGCGCGACCTCGAGACCCTGATGCTCTTCATCGACGACGACCTGCGGGAGACGGGGCTCGCCCTCGCGCGTGTCGAGCAGTACCTGGTTCGCACCCTCGGCGTGCTCGAACGTCCCGACGTCCGGCGCCGGGACGTGCACGCCCTCGCGGCCGACCAGGAGGTGCTCGATCACCTCGACGTCCTCAACGAGACCCTCGAGAGCCTGCGGCGCCGCATGGCGCGCCTGGCCGCGCGGCTGAAGTGAGCCGGTACGGCGGGGGGTAGACTCTCGCCCCACGTGACCTCGCCGAACGACCCGCCCAAGGTGAGCACGGCCCTCGGCGTGGCAGCGGCCGTCTACGTCGGGTATGCGCTCTTCGGATTCGTGCCCGGCCTGGCCGACGTGCGGGGCCTCGCCCTCGTCGCCGCGTTCTACTTCGTGCCGGGCTATCTGTTGCGCAACGATCCCGAGCGGGCGCGGCGGTACCAGGTGGGGCCGGACAGCCCGATCCCGCCGTGGGACGGACGCGCCGCCCGCGTGGCCCTGCTCGCCGGTGCCGTCGTCTTCCCGCCGTTCTGTGCGGCGTTCGTGTGGTTCTACGGCCAGGTCTGTGGCGGGAACACGTGGCTCGTCGATCCCCTCGTCGCTCTCGAGGCCCACCTGCCGACGGCCGGCGCCCTCGAGGCGTTTTTGGGCGAGCTGTGCCGCAGGTACGAGCCCTTCGACGGTTTTCGGATCGTGCTTCCAGAGTCCTTTCGCGCCTACGGCTACCTCGGCACGGTCTACGCCGTCGCCGTGGAGATCTTCGTGGTGGCGTTGCCCGAGGAGGTCTTCCACCGCGGGTTCCTCATGAGCGTGCTCGAGGAGCGCTTTCCGCCGCGGCACCGGATCCTGGGCGTGCCCTTCGGGCTGGCGGCCGTGGCGTCGAGCGCGGTGTTCGCGGTCGGCCACCTGGTCGGCATGGCCCAGGTCGGGCGGCTCGCCACGTTCTTCCCCGGTCTTCTCTTCGCATGGCTGTGGAAGAAGACGGGCAGCCTGTGGGCCGGGACCCTCTTCCACGCCGCCTCGAACCTGCTGATGTCGGTCCTGCTTTCCACGACGTTTCCGGCGGGCTAAAACGCCATCGACGTGGGTCGCGCCGCAGCCTTCTTCGACGTGGACCACACCGTGCTCACGGTCAACTCGGGCACGGAGTGGGTTCGGCACTTGCGTCGTACGGGCCAGCTGCCCCTCCACCATCTTTTGCGTTCGGTCGGATGGCTGGTGCAGTACAAGGCGGGGATGCTCGACTTCGACGCCATGGCCGTGCGCGCCATCCTCCCCTACGTGGGGCGATCGGTGGACGACGTCCGGCGGGAGGTGCGGACCTGGTACGAGGCGCACGTCCGGCCGAAGATCTCCCGGCACGCGCGCGCGGCCATCGAGCGTCACCGCTCGCAGGGCGACCGCGTGGTGCTGCTGACGTCCGCGACCCGTTTCGTGTCCGAGCCCCTGGCGGCGGACCTCGGGGTGTCGGACATCCTGTGCACCGAGATCCACATCCGGGACGGTAAGATCACCGGCGAGGTGGAGCGCCCGGCGTGTTATCGCGTGGGGAAGGTGCGCAAGGCCGAGGCCTTCGCCGAAACCTACGGCATCGACCTCGACGAAAGTTGGTTCTACTCGGACTCGTACACCGATCTGCCCATGCTCGAACGCGTCGGGCATCCCATGGTCGTAAACCCCGACCCACGCCTGCTCCGCGTCGCGCGCCGGCGAAACTGGCCGATCCTGACGTGGGACGAGCCCATTCGTCGGGGGGCCTAGGGGGCGGCCTACGCGCCGGTAGCGGGCCTTCGGGCGGCCGTCGAGCGGTGCAACGCGCCGGACTGGAAATCGATCCGCCTCCGGGGGATCGTCGGCCTCGCGATGGCCGTCACCGCTTTCGACGCAACCGAACTCG
The DNA here is from genome assembly GCA_003696955.1 of Deltaproteobacteria bacterium. GTDB lineage: Bacteria > Myxococcota_A > Polyangia > Nannocystales > Nannocystaceae > J032. The sequence continues at coordinate 17,022 of RFGU01000099.1, forward strand.
GATGGATCGACCCCATCGTCGATCGCGTCCTCGAAGAGGATCTCGCCCGTGGCGACGTGACGAGTCGCGCGGTCGTGCCACCCGTGGCGAACGCGCGGGCGCGGCTCGTGGCGAAGGCCCCATGCGTCGTGGCGGGTCTGCCGGTCTTCGCCCGCGTCTTCGAGCGGATCGATTCGCAGGTCCGCGTCGAGGCCCGGGTCGAGGACGGCACCGCCGTGGACGCCGGAACGGAGCTGGCCGTCGTCTTCGGCCGTGCGCGGAGCATCCTGGCCGGCGAGCGTTCGGCGTTGAACCTGCTCGGACGGGCGTCCGGCGTCGCCACGGCCACCCGGACCTTCGTGGAGGCGGCCGGGGGGATGGTCGTCGCCGACACGCGCAAGACCATGCCCGGCCTGCGCGCCCTCGACCGCTATGCGGTGCGCGTAGGCGGCGGTCGAAACCACCGTGACGATCTCGGTGCCGCCGTGCTGATCAAGGAGAACCACGCCAGGATCGCGGGTGGGGTGGCGGCGGCGGTGCGTGCCGCCAAGGCGTGCGTCGGCCACATGACGAAGGTCTCCTGCGAGGTGACGAACCTCGACGAGGTCCGCGCCGCCCTCGAGGCGGGAGCGGAGGTGCTGCTGCTCGACAACATGACGGATGACGACGTGGCCGAGGCGGTGCGCATCGTGGCCGGGCGGGCGGTCGTGGAGGCGAGCGGCGGGCTTGCGCCCGAACGCCTCGCGCGCCTGGCCGCAGCCGGGGTGAACGTGGCGAGCGTGGGCGCCATCACCCATTCGGCTCCCGCCGCCGACCTGAGCCTGCTCTTCGACCCGCCGGGCGACGGCCCATGACCGTCGAAGCGGCCGACACCCTCGATCCCGCCACCTTGGCGGCGACGCTTCGCACGCGCGTTCTCGGGCGGGTCCACGAGCACCACGTTGAGATCGATTCGACCCAGACGTGGGCGCAGGCATGGGCGGAGGCCGGGGCGCCCCACGGCGCCCTGGTGACGGCCGATGCCCAGCGGGCCGGCCGTGGCCGTCGCGGGCGGGGGTTCGTCTCGCCGGCGGGCACGGGGATCTACGCCAGCGTGGTGTTGCGGGGGCCCCGTAGATGGGCCGAAGGGCCCCTGTCCCTGGTGGTGGGACTGGCGATCGCCGAGGGGATCGCCGGCGTGGGCGTGGCGGGGATGCGCCTCAAGTGGCCCAACGATCTGGTGCTCGCGGGGGGCAAGGCAGGCGGGATCCTGTGCGAGGTGTTCTGGCAGGGCGAATGCCCCACCGTGATCGCCGGGTTCGGGATCAACGTCCACGCCGCGCCGAACCTCGGGCCGCAGGCACCGTATCGTGCGACCTGTCTGGCCGACGTCGCGGGGACGCGCTTGCCCGGGCGCGCGGCGATCCTGGCGTCCGTGCTCGGCCGCCTCGAAGACGTTCTCGACGCCTACGGCCGGTCGGGATTCGCCGGGCTGCGTCCGCGCTACCTGGCCCACTCGTGCACCGTGGGGAGGATCGTCGAGATCGAGGACGGCTCGGAGCGCGCCCGTGTGCGGGTCGTCGACGTGGCGGATACGGGGGAACTCGTCGTCCGCGGACCCGGGGGGGGACGGCTGCGCCGGATCGCTGCGGGAGAGGTGTCCCTTCCGCTGGACGCCGAGGGGTGCTAAGCCCGAACGGGCCCATGCGGATCCGCGATCGACTGGCGCACAAGTGTCCCGTCTTCAGCTTCGAGTTCTTTCCGCCCAAGTCCGAAGCCGGGGATCGCGTCCTCTTTCGTAGCTTGCGTAGGCTCTCCGGCTTGCGCCCGGACTTCGTCTCGGTGACGTACGGCGCCGGGGGGGGGACGCGCCGTCGCACCGTGGAACTCGTGCGCCGGATCCGCGAGGACTTCGGCATCGAGGCCATGGCCCAC
>RFGU01000019.1 GCA_003696955.1 Deltaproteobacteria bacterium
CTCCATCGACCGCAAGGACTTCGGGATCGTCTACCCGGGCATGAAGGACGACCTGATCAAGGACGAGGTCCTCCTCGATCTCAACCTGGTCTTTCCGCGGTCGTGACCGGCCGCACCGGGCCGGCAAACCGTGAGCAGGCCGGCCCTGGTCGGCCGCAGGATTTGCGCCACACGCAAATTCTGCCCGCCGTAGGCTCGCGACCATGGAACCGAAGGTCTCGTCGCGCCCGGCCACGATCGCATCCTCGCCCCTCGAGACGCCGCTTTCCACCGGCGCCGCGCCCGTCGCCCGGGAAGCCGGGGCCCTCGCTGGCCCAGATCGGTCCGCCGACGGGGCCTTCTTCGTGGCCGGACGCACCGACGGTTCCGTCGAGGTGGTGACGCCCTGCGGGAGCGTTCGCCTGCGAGCCGGCCAGCGGGTCCTCCTCGGCTGGCAGAAGCTGGGCGGCGCAGGTGACGAGGCCCCCCTGCCGTCGCAACGTCGGTCCACGGAGGTGTGCTTCGCCGCCACGGCCGGCTCCCGGATCGCCCTCGTGCGCGTCGAGGTGTCCGACGTGGGGGTGCACATCGAGGCGGGCGAGATCGCTGCCGCGGACCTCCTGCCCGCGGGACGTCTCACGGTATGGGTCGGCGCCGATCCCGTGCGCGCCGAACCGCGCCGTGCGGCGACCGTCGGCGGCTCCGTCGAAACCGCGCACCTGCTCGTGCCCGACCCCGCGCACCCCGTCGTCGTCGACGCCGCTTGGATGGAGGCGGCCGGTCCTGCCCCAACCCCCCCGGTACGCCCCCTGCGAACCGCGCCGTGGATCCCCCTGTCCGACGGCGCGACCGATGGCAGACCGAGCGATGCGGCGGTCTTCGAGGTCGGCTTCCTCCCGCGGTCTCGTCCCCGCGTTCGCACCTTGTGGGCCGCACGCCTGCAAGCCGCCTGAGGATCGCACGGCGGGCCCGGTGGTCGCGGACGTCTACGTCCCGCCCGCCGCCCGCTCGTCCTCGGCGGGGGAGACGTACGTGTCGGGGTCGAGCCCCGCAGGTGCGGGTTGGCCGTGCTCCTCGAGGATTTCGATGGCCCGTGCGAGGGCCTCCCGCACGTCCGGCACCGTGACGACCCGCTGCACCTCGGGTCGGATCCAACCGATGGCGGTCATCGCCCCGCGCAGCAGGGGGTTCGTGATCACCGCGATGGACGTGACACGGTCGCCCGCCTCCTCGTCCCACTTCGCGGTCCAGTCGGCGAAGAAGCGCCGCACCACGGGAGGCGGACGCTCCGCCCGGGCGCTGTCGGAGATCGACACCATGTGCAGGCCGGCGGCGATCGCCCGTTCGAGTTGCTCGGTGTGCCACGCCGCGAACGCCTCGCAGTTCTCCAGGTTCGCCGTCCCCACCCAGGTGCTGATCACGACGGGAAAGAAGCGATCGTCGAGGTAGATGATCGACGATCCGGATTCGAGACGTCTCATGGCGGCGCGCAGGCTACCACGATCCGCCGACCGAGCCGCTAGGGCATCCACCCGAGCAGTTCCGCCGTCGCGGCCGCGGCCACGACGAGTGCGAGCACGAGCAGCCACGCAAGTTCCCGCCGGTGTCCTGCGAGCCGTGGATGGTACGCGAAGGCCCAACGGTGGCGGGCCGCCTTGGCCGCCGCGTAGAGCCGGCCCCGCACGCGCCTGCGCTCGGCTCGCAGCCGCTTCGCCTCGTCGCCTTCGACGGGGGGCAGGAGCCGCCGCACCACCCGGTGGCCGGCCGCCCAGACGATGCCCATGACGCCGAGCACGACCGCCGCACCGCGATACGTCCCCGAAAGACGCAGCCGGGTGTGCGACTCGATGGCCGCACCGACGTAGATCCCGACGACGAACGCCACCGCGACGACGAGCAACTCGGCCGGCCCCCGCAGGACCTCGCGCGCGAGCACCCTGTCGATCTCGCGAAGTCGCGCGCGGGCGGCCGCAAACGCTGCCGCCGCCTCGCGCCGGTCGGCGTCCTCCTCGGTCGGCATCTGCCCGAGACGATACCGCGAAGTGGTAGCATGTTGCCGTGAGCCTGCGAGGCGTCCTGCTCGCCGCCATCGTCGCGGGTTGCCCGGGGTCTTCGCCCGGACCGGAGCCCGCCCCGCCGCCCGAGGCGGCGAGCCGTCGTGCAGCCGGCGGCGGCCGTCCCGGAACCGACCGCTCGCCCCCGGCGACGGAACCGCCGGCCGACGCGGCGGAGGCGTCGGCCCCCTCGCCGGCCGAGGGCGTACGGTGCACGTTCGAAGCCGCCGGAGACGCTCTCGTCCTGGTCGTCGCGAACTCCACCTCCGCGCCCGTCGAGATCCCGGACCCGGAGGATCCGGGTGCCGTGCGTTGGTTCGCGGGCGACCGCCTCGTCTCCGCCGCCGTGCCCGGTCGGCCACCGCGGACGCGGGTCCTCGATCCCGGACGGACCCTCCGGGTTCGCCACGGGCGTCCCGGGGGTGTCGGGGTCCCGAACCGCGCCCGCCTCGAGGCCCCGCCGCCCGCCGTCGCCCTCGACTGCACGCCGTCGTCCCCGGCGCTGCCGTGACGGTGGCGGACGCGATGGAATCGCTCCCCGTGCCCGCGCGTCGTACCCACCACCATGCGCCGCGCCGTCACGGAGTCGTCCTTCCTCGCCGTATGGCTCCTCGCCCCCCTCGTTTTCGCGCTCGCCGCTCGTTTCGCAGCCGGTGATGGCGAAGGTCCTCGGTCGACCGCATGCGCCGAGCCGGGGCCGCCCGCGGCCCCCTCTCCGCAGCCCTCCGAGTCCGCCGGTCGCAGCCACGAACCCGAGGACACCACCGCCCCCGGCCGTGACGTGCTCGCCGCAGCCCCCCTCGTGCCGGGTGGGCCGCACCGCATCGTCCTGGCCGACGCCGAGTCGGCTTCTCCCGCCTGGTTCGAGGGGGCCCGGCCCGATGCGGTCGAGCCCTCCGGCCGAGCCTACTTCGATCGCGTGGTGGCCGAGCCGCGCCCCGGCGCGCTGCCGCCGAGCCTTGCAAGCCAGGTCGGGC
>RFGU01000100.1 GCA_003696955.1 Deltaproteobacteria bacterium
GGCCAACCCCACTCGCCGCAAGCCCCCGCCGGCCGCCCCGCCGGATCCCGCTTCCGGACGGATCTTCCGTTCCCCCTCCGCCCGGGACGGCCTCGACATGGATCCGTGGCCCGCTGCCCGCGCACGTTTCCGAAGCGCCCGAATGCGAAGCGCCCGGCCTCGCCGTGCGAGGGCCGGGCGCTCGGGGCGATCCGGGGCGGGTCAGCCCTTGGGCGCGTCGATGCGCTCGAGTTCGGTGTTGTACTTGACGATCTCGGCGTCCGGGAGGGCCTTCTTGATCTGCTTCTCGATCTTCTTGGCCTTGCCCACGATGACGATGTGGGGCACCGGGTGGATGTACTTGCGCGCGGCTTCCTGCACGTCCTCCGGGGTGACCGCAGCCACCTTGTCGCGGTAGGTGCGGTAGTAGTCCTCGGGCAGGTTGTACTCGAGGATCGTTCGCACCTTGCCGGCGATCTGGTCGGCGGTCTCGATCTCCAGGGGGAACTTGCCGGTGAGCTTGCGCTGCACCGTCTCGAACTCCTCGCTGGTCGGCTTCTCGTTACGGATCTTCTCGATGTGTTCGAAGATGGCCGTCATCATGTCGGCCGTCTTCTTGGTCTTCGTGCGCGTCGAGATGACGAACGTGCCGGGGGCCTGGCCGCGGCTGACGAAGGAGTAGATCCCGTAGGTCAATCCGCGCTCCTCCCGAATGTCCATGAACAGGCGGCCGTTGGCGCTGTCGCCGAGGATCGCGTTCGTGACCTCCAGCTTGATCCAATCGGGGTGGTTGCGGGCGAGCGCCAGATTGCCGACCCGGATCTCGGCCTGGGCCGACCCCGGCCGATCCACCAGGTGCACGACCAGGTGATCGGGTAGGTCGTACTTGGTGAATTGATTCAGCGGGTTGGGCGGCAGATCCTTGGGATCGACCGGCTTCCACTTGCCGAGGGTGCGCTTGAGCAGCGGCTCCGCGTCTTCCTGGGTGATGTCCCCCGACAGGATGAGGTAGGCGTTGTTCGAGCGATAGAACGTCTCGTGGAACTTCTTGAGGTCCTCGACGGTGACCTTGTCGATGTCCTCCGGCTTCGGGAAGGGGCGGCCATAGGGGTGCCCCTCCGGGTAGGCCACCATGTCGAACAGGGTGGAGGCCAGGGTCCCGGGGTTGGCCTTCGCCGAGTCGAGGGCCGTTTTGGCCTGCTTCTTGAGCTTCTCGAGGCTGTCCTTCGGAAAGGCCGGATTCATGACCTCGTCGGCCATGAGGGTCAAGGCCAGCTTGAGATCCTTCTTGAGGACCCGGGCGCTTACCGTGGTCGCATGTACGCCAGCGCCGGCCGAAAGGGAGCCGCCGACGAACTCGATGGCCTCGTCGATCTTGGCCTTCGGGCGGCTCTTGGTCCCTTCACCGAGCATGTCCGCGGTGAACTCGGCCACGTGCTCGTCGTCCATGGTGCCCGCCTTGACGACGAGGCGGGCCGAGACGATGGGAACCTCATGGTTCTCCACCACGTAGACCTTGAGCCCGTTGCTCATCCGAAACTGCTTGACTTCGGGGAAGTTGACCGGCTTCGGATCCGACGGGGGCGGGGGGTCGGGGTACTCGCGCTCCGGTGCCTTGGCCTGCTCGGGCGCGTTCTGTTCGGTGGGCGCAGGAGCGGGTTCGGTGGGGGCGGTGGTGTCCGCCTGCTTCTTGCAGCCGGCGGCGAGCAGCAGCACGGCGACGGAGAGTCGGCTGGCGCGGCGGACGGTGAGACGATCGCGAAGCGAAGTGGAAAGCGACATGGGATGTTTCCTCCGAAAATCTCGTGATGGGTCGGATTACTTCTTCTTGGGCATCACGGCCACCGTGACCCATTTGTCCGTCAGGTACTTGTTGGCGACGCGCTTCAAGTCCTTGACCGTGACCGCGCGGTACTCGTCGAGGTCGGTCAGGATGTGTTTGGGATCGTCGTAGAAGAGTTCGTGCTGCGCCGTGAGGAGCGCGCGATTGAGGTTCGTGGCGAGCTGCTCCACCGTGTCCACGGTCAGCTGGTTGATGGCCTTCTGGAGTTCCTTCTTGGAGATGCCCTTCTTCTTGACCTTCTCCACCTCCTCGACGACGACCTTCTTGATCTCGTCGAACGAGGCCCCCTCGACGGGGATGAACGCCGCGCTGGCCATGCCGGCGTCCCGGCCGCCGCCGAGTCCCGAGATGGGGATCGAGGCGATGACCAGTTTCTTCTCGTCCTTGAGGATCCGGGTGATCCGGGACGAATCGCCCCGCAGCAGGATGTTGAGCAGGATCTCGAGGGGCTTGGCGTCCGGGTGGTACTCGGGGACCGTCTTCCAGCCGATGAGGTAGAGGGGCTGGCGGGCGAGTTTGTCCTCGCGCTCGATCTCGATCTTCTCCTGGACGTGCTCGATGGGCTGGAATTTCTCGCGATCGGGGCCCCGCGGGATGTCGCCGAAGTACTTCTCGACCTTGCGTTTGACCTCGTCGAACTCCACGTCACCCACGATGGACATCACCGCGTTGTTGGGCACGTAGTACCGGTTGAAGAAGGCCTGGACGTCCTCGGTCTGGGCGGCGTTCAGGTCCTCGAGGCTGCCGATGGTCGGATGCCCGTACCCCGTGCCCTTCCACAGGTCGGAGAAGACGTCGAGGATCACACCGATATAGGGCGCGTTGTCCACCCGCATGGCCTTCTCCTCCTTGACGGCCGCCCGCTGGTTCTCGAAGTTCTCCTCGGTGACCTCGAGGGACCGCATCCGGTCGGATTCGAGCCACAGCACCATGTCCAGGTAGTGACTGGGTACGACGTCGTAGTACTGGGTGACGTCGGCGCTCGTGAAGGCGTTCATCTCGCCGCCGACGCCGAGGATGTACTTGAAGTGGCCACCGTCGGGCACGTTCTTCGAACCCTTGAACATCATGTGTTCGAACAGGTGGGCGAAGCCGGTACGGCCCTCCTCTTCGTCCCGCGAGCCCACGTTGTAGGCGATGCTGAGGGCGAATGCGGGCGTCGAGTGGTCCTCGAGCACGATCACACGCAGGCCGTTGTCGAGGGTGAAGGTCTGGACGGGCAGGTCGATCTCCAGATCGCCCTTCTTCTTCTTCTTGGTCTTCGCCTTGGTGGTCTTGGCGGCTTTGGCCTTCTTCGGGGCCGGGGCGGCCGTCGCGGGCGTCGCGACGACCTGACCTGCCAGGACGAGCGCAGCGGCGGTGGATACGAACTTGACGAGCGGTCGGATCATGGTGCGTTCGACTTTCGTTGCGTGAGCCTTCCGAAACGCCGCGGACCCTAACACAGATCGCAGGGGACGCGGCCGGCGTGGGCGGGCGCCTTCGACGCCGTCGGCCGGCCGGCCGATGGCCTCCGCGGTGGCGCGTGCGAGCCCCTACCCGCGATGCCGGCGTCGCATTCCCGCGCAGGCTGCGGTCGAAGACCCTCGAGCCCTCACACGCCCTGGCCGAGGTCGGCGAGCTGTTTGCGCGCGTGGGCTGCCCCTGCCCGCCAGCCGAGCAGATCGGAAAGCCGCGCAGCCTCCTGCAGCGAGCGTACCTGCGTCTCCCGGTCCCCGTCCGCGGCGGCCAGTTGCGCCCGCTGCAAGAGCAGTTCGGCCGCGGACAACCGGTCTCCGAAGTGGCGCGCCAAGGAAAGGGCGCGGATTACGTGGACCCTGGCACGCGCAGCCTGGCCCCGTTCTCGGAAGAGCCACCCGAGGAGCGCATGGGTGCGCAAGAGGCCGAGGTCCTCGTCCTTCCGTTCGGCCTGGGCGAGGGCGTGCTCGGCCCATACGCGGGCCTTGTCGAGTTGCCCGGCGGCCCGGTGGGCCTCGGCCACCGCGAGCAGGTATCGCCACAACGAGAGGTCCGTCACGGCACGCGGCCCCTCGCCGAGGGTGCACAGATCGAGCCCCTCCTCGAGCTCCGCGACCGCCTTGCGCCAATGGCCCGCGCGCACGTAACTCAGCCCGAGGAAGCGATAGACCTCGAGGACGCGGTCGAGCATGCCGGCCGCGATGATGGGGCCGAGGGCCCGATTGAAGTGCGCCACGGCATCGTCGAAACGGCCGTCGGCGGTGGCGAGTCGCCCGAGTGCGAGTTCGATCCTCGCGTTGGCGATGCCATCGGTGAACTCGAGTTCACGGGTCAGGACCTGGACCACCTTGTGCCTGCGCGTCCGGTCGAGGCGATAGCGGCCGAGCCCTTCGGCGACGTTCGCCCGAAACTCGGCGTCACCCTCGGGGGGCGGGGGCGCCGTGTGCAGGGCCGCGATTGCGAAGTTCGCCGCGCCCGGGTCGTCGAACGACGCCTCGGCGAACCGCGCAGCCTCGGCCAGGGCCACTGGCCGTTGGGGGTGACGCGCCAGGGTCGCGTGGCGGGCGCGCACGGACGCGTCGAAGCGGCCCGACAGGTCGCAGAGCATCAGGGCCCGTTGGTGCAGCGCCACGCGCCGCTTCGGCGGGATCCGTTCGTAGGCGGCGTTCCACAACAGGCGATGGGCGAAGGCACGCTCGCCGTTGCCCGCCACGAGCAGGACGTTCTCGGTGTGCAACCGTGCGAGGGCGTCGGTCACCCGCCCGCGGTCGAGCCCGTCGAGCCCGGCGGCCATGGCCAAGAGGTCCCGATCGGACACGCGCTCGCCGAGCACGGCGGCGCAGTCGAGGACCACTCGAGCGTCGTCGCTGGCGATCGCGTCGAGCCGACTCGAAGCCAGCGCGTCGAGATCGCCGTCGATGCTGCCGACGTAGCCGTCGAAGAGCAATCGAAGGCGCAGGTCGAGCCGGATCGGCAGGATCTCCGGGGAGTCGGCCGTCGCCGCCTCCACGGCCTCGACTACGGATGCGGGCGTCCGCTCCGTCAGCAGGGTCGATCGGACGGCTTCGCGGGGGACGGGCCCCACGCCGTGGACGGGAAGCCCGAGCCATCCGGCGTCGGCCTCCGCCGTGATGTAGAAGACGCGTACCGCGTTCGTCGTGGCGTGGCTTGCGAGGCGCCGCAGCAGGTTGCGGGACGTCGCGTCGTAGCGGTCCACGTCGTCGAACACGAGGCAGACCTTCGCCCCTCCGGCGCTCGTGAGGGCCTGCAGCGCACTGGTA
>RFGU01000101.1 GCA_003696955.1 Deltaproteobacteria bacterium
CCGCCGGGGGACGCCGTGCCGGCGGTTCGGCCGCGGCAGGCGGCTTCTCGGCAGGGGGGGCCGAGGGCTCGGCGGAGGGCGCCGGTGCTTCGGCCGGAGCCGAAGGCGGTTCCGGCGGGGGTGGCTCGGCCACGAGGCGTGGCTTCGGCCGCGCGGCGGGCTCGCTCGCTGCGACCACCCCGGCGCCGACCGCGGCCCGATAGGCTTCGGCCGTTCGATAGCCCAGGGCGCGCCCCATGCCGTCCTCGACGAGGCTCGGGTCGTTGGCCGCCTCGAAGTCGAGGATCATCCGAAACTCACAATGGGGGCACGCCACCTGGACGAGGGGCGCGATGGCCCCGTCTTCGACCTCGAACGGACCCTCGCACGTGGGGCAGACGACGATCATCAGAAGTCGAAGCCCACCGAGAAGGTGTACTGCTGCTGGAACGTCGAGCCGTCCTGCACCGTCTCCGACGATCCCGCCTCGTCGATGGTCGCCTTCGACTTACCCGGCGGCACGAACATGGCCTCGACGGTGAAGCGAAGCACGCTGAAGATGAATCGGGCGCCGAGGTACGGACGGTGGCGGACGATGACGTCCTGCCGCTTGAACACGAACTCCGCGTCTTGGTTCTGCGCGTCGCAGGTATCCTCGTTGTAGTCGTCCGGGAACTCGTCGCAGTTGGGCGTGGCGTCCACCACCGTCGAGCTGGCGATGACGAGCAGGGCCTCGTACCCGACATAGGGCGTAAGGTTGAACGTCTTGCCCAGCCCGAACACGTGGGAGATCTCGATGCCCGGGGTGAGCATCGACATCTTGAGGTCCTTGGCACCGAGGAGCTGCGAGCCGGCGAAGCGCACCGCGATGCTCGGCACGGGAAGGTGGTGGAAGCCCTCGTGCAACGCGATCTTGCCGTAACCACCGAGGGCCCAGATGTTGGAGTCGAACAGGTGGGTGGCGCCCGCCCCGATCTCCACGCCCGGCCACAGGCCCTTGCGACCGTAGATCTGCATGGTCGGAACCACCTTGTCCGGGCTCGAGGTGGTCTGCGTCCAATACCCCTTGTCGTTTCCGATGGTGTTGATCGACAGATCGTAGGCCACCGCGAACCCCGACAGACCCAGGGAGTCCGCCGGATCCACCGGCTTCGGTGCCATCAGGGTGCCCAACTCGGACGACAGGCTGCGAAAGGCGGCGTTGTCCTTGCCACCCGTGCCGAGGGGCGTCAGGTCCACATCGTACTTTCCGCCCGCCAGGGATCGGGTGGAAGGAAGCGTAAGGGCAGCCGTGGCGGTGAGAAAGATGAGGAACCTTCGCATGTAGGGCTCCCGAAGCGGTCGCGCAGCCGCAGCGTAACTTGCGCCGAGCGCCCGTGTCAAGGAAGGCTCCGGCGCCGAAACGCGATCTACCGGCGGTTTCGTAGGGGTTTGGGTCGACCGGGGTCGTGTTCGCCGGTCGTCTTCGTGGTCCGTCCCGTGCGGCGAACCTCGGGGGTCGAAGGGCCCGCCGCGAGACACGTGCTCACGGTGCAGCGGGCTCGGGCCCGCTCGGCCGGCGGGATTGGATGTCTCCGAGGTCCTGGGGCAGGGGCAGGTGCACCGCGAGCCCTCGGCCGAGGGCGTGGCGTCGGCGACATGCATCCCGTGCCGCACGCATGTACAGCTTTCGGTCGTCACGGGGGATCGCCCGTGCTCGCTCGTCGTCGACGGTCACGGCGAACACGAGCCGAACGTTGCGCGTGGCCGCGGGACCGGGGATCTCGTCGATGGCCAAGAGCGTGGCACGGGCGGGGACGCGAACCGCGGGGCCCTCGAGGGCGAAGGTCCAGTTCTCGGGCATCGTCAGGGGATCGCGGGCCGGTCGGTCACGGGGGCAGATCCGTGTCGGCGGAGGTCGGTCCGTGAACGTCAACACGGCCGTCACGAAGGGGGCCTGCGTGGGCTGCGACCGAAGCGCCGGCTCGTCGTCCCGAGGGCGGCCTCGCCACATGGCGACGTCTTCGGCGGTCCACGCCTCGAGTTCCACGCGAAACCCTGGGCCCACGTCCACGGCCACCGACGGCGGCGCCGTCGGCGTCTCGGCGGCGGCCCCGCCGGCGCACGCCGAAAGGGCTTCGCAGGCGGCGACGGCCACGGCCACGTGCAGGGCACGCCATCTTTGGATGGGGCCGATGCGCGCGGCGAAGCGAGGACGACTCATCCCACCTGCTCGATGTCCGGCGGGCCGGCGAACATGACGCCGAAGACGCCCGGGCCGACCCAGGCCACGCGTGATCCGAATCGGACGCGCGTGTGCTCGTCGAGCCACATGAAGACGTCGATCGATTCGCCCGCTTCGACGTCGAGGTCGGCCCGGAGCTTGAGGCCGCCGGCGCTCATGTCCTCGGCCTCGACGACCGCGTCGAGGCCCGCCCGACCGTCGATCGCGGGCCGTCGCAACATCACTTCGAAGCGGCAGTCGAAGCGTTGGAACGTGCGCAGGCCGCAGACCTCGTCGTCCTTCACCTGCTGCCGCAGCTTCGACTCGAGGTTCAAGATTCCGTCGAGGTCCTCGGACGTCAGCATGTCCCCGGCAAGGGTGCGCGCGCGCAGCGTCCGGTAGCGTACGACGTCGCGGGCGAGGTCCCCGGCGTAGGCTACGCCGTCGGGTCGATGGGCGACGAGGGGCTCGGGAACGGGCTCGGGGCGGCGCCGAGGTTCGGCCTTCGTCCGCGGGGGCGGCCGTCCGGCGACGTCACACGACGCATCCCCGAGACCGGACGTCGGGAAGGTCGGGACGGGCGCGGCGCAGGTCGTGGGCGGATGTTCCTCGTTGGACAGTTTTCGGGCGTACATGGCGGGCTTCCGGGGCGGTGCGGCTTGTAGGGCGGATCCGTGGCTGCTAGCGTCTCGGCCATCGACCGGTCGCCTACGCACCTTGAGTCGGCCGAGGCCCGTCGGCGTCCCCTCCGGTGGTCCCGAGACCCCGGGTGGCTCCGGGGGGCCTTGGTCCTGTTGTGGGTGGTCTCGTTGGGGGCGGTGGCCGCCTTCGTGCCGGGTGTCCCGCCTTGGGTCGGCCGCCTCGGTCACGTCGGGATCGCCGCGTTCTGTGCCCTCGCGGCGTACTGGGCCATCGTCGGGTTCGGCGGCTACGAGCACCACCTCGGGCGGAGGCTGGTCGTCGCCCGACGCTCCGTGCGACTTGCGCCGTTTGCGCTGGGGCTTGCGGTGCTGCTCGCGGTGGCCGTCGCGGCCCTCGAGACCGGCCATCGCAGCATCGCATGGGTGGTCGTGGCGGCCGTCGCCGGGGCGCTGCTCCTGGTGCTCGTGGTGGCGGCGCGCATGACCCTCTTCGCGGCGCTCAGCGCCCTGGGGGTGGCCATCGGGGTGGCCGCCCTGATCGTCCTGAGGTCCGTGGCCACGGGCTTCCAGCACGAGTTCGAGCGACGCGTGCTCGGCGTCTACGCCCACGTCAACGTGACGCGGCCGTTCGGGATCGCGGAGTACCGAAGGTTCCAAGCGTGGCTCGAAGGGCTGCCCGGGGTGGTCGGAGCCAGCCCGTTCGCCTACTACGGCATGGCCCTCGCCCCGTACGACCCCGAGGGGCGAAGGGCAGGGGACCTTCCTCAAGCCTCGGTGCTCGTCAAGGGGATCGATCCCGAGACCGCCGGGCGCGTGATCGATCTTCGCGAGCACTTAGAGCGCGCCTCGCCCGGGGTCGAGATCGGCGACCTTCGCAGCCACCTCGTGCTCCAGCCGGTTCGCGACCGGGACGACGAGCACCTGCCCACGGTGATCGCGATGACGCCCGACCCGCGGGGCCCCGACGCCTACGAGCGGGCCTTGGCGGCCTGGCGCTCGGCGCCGCCCCACCTGCGGGCGGGCGGCGGTCCCCTGTCCGACTTCGACGGGGAGGACGCCTGGGGCGACGACGATTGGCCGGCGACCAACCTTCGCTCCGTGCCCCCTTCGGCGGGGGGCGACCTGCCGACGATCTTCATCGGCAAGGCCCTGGCCAGGGAACTCGATCTGGACGTGGGCGATACCGTGGTCCTCGTCGATCCCGGGCGGACCGGCGGCGCGAGCGCCGGTACCGCGGTGCGTCACTTCCGTGTGGCCGGCATCTTCGAAGCGGGATTCCAGGAGTACGACACCCGGCTGGTCTACGTCCACATCAAGGAACTGCAGGCGTTCAAGTTCCGGGGGCGCGACGAGGTCTCGGGCATCGATCTGCGCCTCGAAGACCCGGCGCTCGCATCCGAGGTGGCGGCCGTGATCCGTGCGGCCCTCGGCAGCGGCGAGTACACCGTGCTCGAGTGGCACAAGCTCAACGCCAACCTCTTTCAGTCGATCCACACCCAAAAGAGCGTCCTCACCGTCATCTTGAGCCTGGTGACGGCCGTGGCCGGTTTCAACGTGCTCGCGTCCCTTTGGACCATGGTCGTTCGGCGCCAGGCCGAGATCGCCATCCTGATGTCCATGGGGGCCCACTCGGCGAGTATCGGGCGCATCTTCCAGTTCGCGGGCCTTACCATCGGGACGCTCGGGGCGATGGGCGGGCTGCTCTACGGCTTGCTGCTGTGCCGCCTGCTCGAACAGTACGGCTACGCCCTCGACCCGGAGGTCTACTTCATCGATGCGCTGCCGGTGGAGTACGACGCCGTGCAGATCCTCGCCATCGTGGTGGCCACCGTCGCCGTGTCGTTGCTCGCCACGATTCCGCCCGCCTTGCGGGCGGCTCGATTGCGGCCCCTCGAGGGGCTGCGCTACGAGTAGGGCATGGGCGCCGTGCCACCGCCGGCCCTCGCGCGCCTTTTGCTCGGTGCGCATCTTACGGGCCGGGGGCGGTCGCGGAGGCTTCCGGTGTTCGTCGGGGTGGCCGGCGGGGGCCTCGTGGCCATCGCCTTCGTGCCGTCGTGGTCGGCACCTTTGCGGCTCTTCGTCGGGGTGTCGGGCTGCTCGGCCCTATCGTTCGCGGCCCTCGCGGCGGTGCTCGCATTGCGACCGGCCCTCGTGGCCTTCGGGGCATCCCAGCTCGTGGCCACGGTTACGGCCTTCGCGGCCCTGGTGACGACGGTGGAGGATACCGTCGTCGACGCCCTGGCCCGGGACGCGGGCCACGTCGTCGTCACGGAGTACGGTCTCGACTTCGACGAGGACGCCGAGGTGGCCGCGCGCCTCGAACGCCTCGGTGGCGTTCGCAGCATCGTCCCCTTCGTGGACGTTGCCCTGTCGGTGGTGGTGGTCGACGGGGCCGGCGAAGCGGCCGGACCGGCCCTTGCGGCGATCGGACGTGGCCTCGGCAGGCCCCACGTCGGTTCGCCACCTCGGCAGCTTGCGGTCCGACCGGCCGATCGAGGGCAGCCGCCGCAGGTGGTGCTCGCCGAGGGCCTTGCCCGTCGCCTCGGCGCGCAGGTCGGCTCGCGGCTCCGGCTCGCGGTGCCGGCCCCGGCCGGGGACGGCCGCGGCCTCGGGCGGCCGCGGATGGCCGAGGTGGTGGTCGCCGGATTCGACCGCACCGGGATCGCCGCCCTCGACGACCGGGGACTGTGGATGGATCTCTCGGCGGCCCAGGTGGTCGCCTTCGGTGAGCGGCGCGTTTCGGGGCTGGCGATCCACCTCGACGAGCCCGACCGGGCGCCGGCCTTCGCGGCTGCGGCGGCCAACCTCCTACCGGCCAGGTTTCGCGTCGTGCCGTACCAGGAGGCCTTCGCCGGATTCCACGCCGAGCTCGCCGTCTTCCGGGCCGTCGGCGTGGCGGTCGGCGGCATGTTGCTCCTCGCGGCAGCGGGGCTTGCGGGGGCGGCGCTGCGCCTTTCGGCCCTCCACTTCTTTCGGAGCCTCGCGCGCCTCGAGGTGCTCGGCCTCGATCCGGCCGCCGGGCGCGTCCTGTGGAGTGCCTACGTGCTTGCGATCGCCCTTGCCGGTGCAGCAGCGGGCATCGTCTGCGCCGCCGGCTACGCCGCCGTCGCCGCGAAGGCGGCGATGGGGCAGGTCGTGGGCGTCGTGGCCGACCTGCCCCTGCCGGGCCCAGGCGTCCTGTTGGGCAGCGCCGGGACGCCGGTCGCCGTGCTCGTCGCCCTCGCCCTCGCCGGGGCCCTCTTCGTGGCTCGCCGACGTGGAGGAGGGGGCTTCCGCGTGGACCCCCGGCCGTGATGCCGGGCCGCGGCGAGGAGTACGAAAGGGGGCTCAGCTACAGGCGTTGGACTCGTCGAGACAGTGCATCTGGATGCACTGCCCCAGCTCGGTCTGGCAGGTCACGCACTCGGGCGAGCGCCCGTTGTAACACTCGAGTGCGCAGTCATCGTCCCCGCACGGGCACGCCTCGGAGCACGCGATGAAGTCGGCACAGGCGTCGTTGCAGTCGCCGCAGTTCATCTCGATGCAATCGACGTAGGCCTGGCACTGCCCCGAGGTGTCGCCTCCGGTCTCGCACCCACCGGCCGAGGTCGAGCCGCCGGTGCTCCCACCACCGGTGTCGCCCGCGGAGGTGTCGCCCGCGGAGGTGTCGCCTCCCGACGATCCGTCCCCGTCGTCCGTGTCGCAGGCGGGCAGGATCGCCGCGAAGGAAAGCGACAGGAACAGGGGCAGGGGACGGAGGGCGAGCTTCACGGGCGGACCGTACGCCCGCGACGCATTGCCCGTCAAGCGTCGGCCGCGAGACGTCCCCCCGTGGCCCTCGCCGCTACTCGGCGGCGGCCGCCTGGGCCTCGCCGTCACCTTCGGCGGGTTGCGCCTCGCCGTCGGCCTTCGTCCCGCCGCCGCCGAGTTCCATGATCTTCTTCTTGGCGACGTTGTTCGAATAGTCGGAACAGCAGTCCTTGCGGATGTACTGGGACCATTCGTCGAGGGCGCGCTTGACGTCCCCCTTGGCCTCGTAGACGAGCGCGGCGCCCGCGTGGGCCATCTTGTCGTCGCCGTAGGTGTTCTGCGCCTTGAGATAGAGCCGCAGGGCATCGTCGAGCCGACCCTGCTCCCGCACCGCATTGCCGAGTTCGGTCCACACGAAGCGAGCTCCGGGGTCGAGGTCCGCGACCTTCTCGAGCACCTTCTCGGCTTCCGCCCACTGCTTCGTCTTCTCGAGGGCGATGCCGAGGGCCAGTCCGTAGTCGGCGTTCTCCGGGGCGCGCTCGAAGGCCTTGCGGTAGGCCTCGGCCGCCTTGTCGTGGGCGCCTTGGAGGCGATGGGCCTCGCCGAGGTAGAAGTACGTCTCGGCGGCGTCGTTCCCCGCCTTGATCGCCCGCTCGAAGAGGGCGACCGCCGATGCATAGTCCCCCTCCTTCATGCGCACCCGAGCCATGAGGGCGACCGCCTCCGGATGCTCGGGCTCCTCTTCGAGGATCGAAAGGAGCAGGGCCTCCGCGTCCTTCTCCTTCTCGTTGCGGATCCGGGCGCGGGCTTCGTCGAGCAGGCGCTTGCGCTTGGCCGCACGTTCCTCGGGGGTCGGCTCGGGGGTGGACTTGCAGGCGGTCGCAAGGGGCAGGGGGCACAACAGGAGGGCGGCGGCGATGACGGTGCGCGGAGACATCGGGGGGTCCTTTCCCGGCGAGGGTATCACGCCGTCGGGCGGCGCTCGCCCGAGCGCGGTCCGCCGGGCGCACGCGCGTGGTGCCCACGGCGTCCCCTGGCGGCCCCGTCCGGAAAATTGGACGTACGCGTCCGCTTGCGAACGCCCGCTCGCGGGCGTTACCGTACGACCATGGCCATTGAACGCATCCGCTACGACCGCCTCGTCGAATTGCTCGGCGAGCCCGACACGGTCCTCGTGGACGTGCGGACGGTGGAGGAGTTCAGCGAGGGCCACCCCGAAGGGGCCTACAACATTCCCTACGCGCACCGTGGGCCCTTCGGCATGGTTCCGAACCCCGATTTCGCCCGGGAGGTAGCCGCGATCTTCGACAAGGAGACGCGCATCGTGCTGTCGTGCAAGTCCGGGGGGCGATCGTCCCATGCGGCGAACATCCTGCACGCCGCGGGGTACCGCAGTCTCTTCGACTACGCGGGCGGGTTCTCGGGCAGTGCCGAGGACCCCGGTTGGGTCCAATCCGGTGGCAAGGTGGCGAAGACCCCCATGCCGGGACGAAGCTACGAAGAGCTCAAGCGGCGCGCGGAGGGGTGAGCCGGGCGTGATCGACGCCGCGACCTTCGACGCGGCCCGCGCCGCGCTCCTTCGGGAACACGCCCGCGACCCGCGGCCTGCGCCCGAAGGTGACGGCGCCACGGCGTCGGAGGCCTACCACCGCGCCGTCGTGGCCTGGCTCGACCGGCTCGTACCCGAAGCGTCGCCCGAGCTTCGCCTGGCAGCGTGGGCGCAGCACCTTGCGCGCTACGAGGTGCCGCGCGGCGATCATCCGCCGGGCCGGCGGGGCTATCTCGCATGGCGACGTGCTGCGGCCGAACACCAGGCCCGCACCGCCCGGCGGGTCCTCGAAGGGGCAGGGGTTCCGGCCGAGAGCGCCGGGCGCGTGGCCGACCTCGTGCGTAAGAAGGGGCTCGGGCGCGATCCCGAGGCCCAAGCCCTCGAGGACGCCGCCTGCCTTGCCTTCCTCGAGCGCGAGGCCCTCGGGTTCGCGTCGAGCCGAGATTCGGAGGACGTCCTGAGGATCCTGAGCAAGACCCTGCGCAAGATGTCGGAGCCCGCACGCCGCCTGGCCGTCTCCCACGCCTCGATCCTCGAGGCCGTCCGGGCGCTCGTGGAGACCGCCGGCGCCAGGGGCACGGTCAGAAGCGGACCGTGAGCAGGGCCCCGCCGGGCGTCCACGCCACGGTACGCTCCCGGAGCTTGCGCTTCTTCTCGAGCTGCTCATCGAGCAGCCGATCCTCGCGGTCACGGATCTTGGCCGAGGCCACCAGGGTGATGCCGATGGGCAACGTGACCGCGGTGGCGATGAGGGTGCCGAAGGCGACGCGGCCGCTGAGCGCGTAGCCGTTGCGCAGCCGCCGGTCGTCCTCGGGGGAGTTTTGGTTGTCGGCGCCGGGGCGTCCGCCGCCGGCCTGATCGAGCATCCACTTGGTGGCGCCGCGGGCGATGAGGGCCCCGATGGCCGTGGCCGCCAGGAGCGCGCCGGCCGTGACGAGGATCGCCCCGGAGACGTGGAGGCCCTTGGTCGTGGCCATGCGCCGTTCGAGGCGAAGTTCGGCGGGGGTCGGTCCGACCGGACGCCCCTCGCCCGCCCGGGCGGCAAGCTCGAGATACTCGATCTTCGCATCGAGGGCCGCGAGGTTCGCCTGCAAGGTGGCCTCGTCGAATTCCTCGCCGCGGGCCTCCATGGTGCGGCCGTAGGCCACGAACAGCTCCCGTGCGCGGCGCAGGTCGTCCACCTGCTGCTTGACCTCGCCGCGCTTCCAGTAGGCCTGGGCGAGATTGAACTGCAGGGACGGGGCGTGGCACGTCTCCGACTCGAGGCAGCGCTCGTAGGCGCGCTGGAACTCGGCGATGGCGACGTCGTACGCCCCGGTGTCGTACGCCATCCGTCCCTTGAAGTAGGCTTGCGCCGCCTCACGGGCGGCCGTGTCGAGGTCGGCGTCGGCCGCGTCCTCGCCCGAGTCCGCAGGCTCGGGCGTCGCGTCCGCGGGGGGGGCCTGCCCCGGTGGTGGTTCGAGCCGTGCCGGAGCGTCGGTCCCTTCGGAACCGTCCGGCGGCGATGCCGGGGCATCGGGCTCGGCGGGGGCCGCATCTTCGGAGCCGGCCTCGGCGTCGACCGGCTCGGCGAGCCGCGGGCGCAGCGAAAGTCCCGACGTGGGGGACGAGCCGAAGGCGAGGGTGCCTGCGACGGCCCAGGTGATCGTGTGTGCGGTCAGAACGTGCATTGCATGTTCGTCTGGAAGTTGTCGAG
>RFGU01000102.1 GCA_003696955.1 Deltaproteobacteria bacterium
GTCCGGCCGACGCGATCGACGAGCATCCGGTAGCAAACTTCGGCACCCTGCGGAACGGCCCAGCCGTCGGGGCCGTCGGACGCCTCACACGGTGCTCCTCCACAGGTCAGGGTGCACGGTGGTACCTCCCGGCGTTCCGTTCCCGACGACGTCGCGTAGGTCTCGGTGACGACGCACGAAGCCTCGGTGTACCCGAACGTGCCGCGATCTTCGTCCTCGACGCACCATGTGACACAACCTCCCCGCTTGCGTGCCGCGATGGCTTCGCCGATGGCCCGAAGCGCCGGTGCGAAATCGTCCGCACAGATGGAACGGAGCAAAGGCCCGTCCGGCACTCCGAATTGCGCCGCCAGGTCGCGCATGCGTACGGGTGGGACCGCCGTTTCGCTGGCTGATGAACATCCCGGTCCGATGCCGAACGCGTCCAAGAACGCCGGGTCGTCCCCGTCCTGGTACACGATCTCGCCCGTCTGCGCGTAGTCCAACGGCACCCCCACGAGCCCGGCCACGACGACCCCCGACCACGGAACGGGACTCCACTGACCGGACTGGATGTACCTGAGCAGTTGCACGTAACGGGAGACGGGCAGGAGCGCGGCCTCGTCCTCCGAGACGCCTTCGTTGCCGAAGACGTCCTTGTTGGCGGGGTCGCACGAGGTGTACGTCCCCGGCCCTCCGGTGCACGACACCCCGGCATTCCAACACACCGCCGACGTCGGAAAATTCGCCGTCGGATCGGACCAGAAGACGCGATCGCCCTCGGGATCGAAGATCGACGAAGCGTCCGGGTTCAGGGAGCAATCCGCCTCGTCCGTCACGAAGACGACGGCGAGGATCGCGCCAGGGCGGCGAAAGCCGAAGTTCGGCGACGACGGAATCATCTCGCCGAGCTGAAGCGCCTTCCACATGCTCTCGAGGGGGGCCTCGAAGCCGCACCCGTTGATCCCCTGGGGAAGAAAGCAGCGTAGTGCGTCTTCGACAGACACCCCTTCCGGCAGATTCGTCACGCCGTCGATGCGCTCCACCCACGCCCGCGGCACCGCCTCGTCGTCCTCGTGCGTCGTGGTGGGAATCGTCGAGAGGTCGGCGAGCGTTTCGGGGCACCAGTCCGCGCATGCCTCCTGGAAGAACGAGTCGTTCCAACCGGTCGTCATCAAGACGAAGTCCGATTCACGCGCCCTGCACGACACGGCCTGCAGCTTGCCCCCCTCCGGTGTCGTGCCTTCGCACTGGGGATGGCCGTTGTCCGTCGTCGTCACGCCGATGCGCACGTCGAGGTTCACCTCCGGCCGCTCGAAGACCTCGAGCATCGCGCCGATCCCCGCCGCCAGCTTGCCCTGCTCCTGCCCCATCGCTCCCGAGTTGTCCACGACGAAGAGGATGTCCGCGCCGGGCTCCTCGTAGACTTCCCGCGTCACGGGACCGAGGCCACCACTTTCCGCACCGCTCGTGGATCCCGAGTCGGTGCCGCCGGCCGCCGTCAGGGCCCTATCCGCGCACCCTCCGACCGCGATGCCGACGCACGCGGCGGAAACGATGACGAACGGCGGGGTCGGACGCGACGACGGACGACGCATGGCGATGCTCCTCGATGCCTACGGAAGATGGCGAGATACGACGCTTGCCCGAAGAACATCTTGCCTGTTTCACGCTTCCCGCGCAACTCGAATCGGGACGTTCGGAAGTCGCATTCGCCGCGGCGACGGGCGTAGCCGTAACGCGGCGCCGCCCGGGTGTCGGCGCGGCCAGCCAAGGTGCTTGGCCTCCCGCATGGCGGCCAATCGTGGCACGATTGCTCTCGTGCCACCCGGTCCGGAGATCGATTGGGTGTTCGACCCGCTGCCCCCGTCGCGGGGTCGACGGGGCGGTGAACCGGCCGGTCACGCGTTTCGGCATCACATCGACGCCTTCGTGCGCGAGGTCGTGCAGAACGCCAACGACCAACGTCTCGGTGACGCCGAGGTGCACTTCCGCCTGCGCACGGTGGCCGGTGCCGCGCTCGAGGACTTCCTCGGGGCGCTCGCGTGGCCGACTCTCGAAGCACATCTTCGAGCGGCGGTAAAGTCCCCCTCGGGGCGCGCCATCGCCGACGCGCTGTCGGCCCTCCAAGAGCACGAGGAGCTTACGCTCTTGCAGATCGAGGATCGCAACACCGTCGGTCTCGTGGGTGACGAACTCGAAGGCGAGTCCAACTTTCGCGCGCTCGCGCGTGACGTCCTCTTCAGCCACAAGCAGGACGACACGGCGGGCGGAAGCTACGGGCTCGGCAAGTCCGTGCTCTGGACGTTCTCGGAGTTCCGTACGGTCGTTTTCCACTCGGTGCTGAGCAAGCACGAACGAGGTCAGGTGTCGCCACGTCTCATCGGTCGCGCCGAACTCGGCAGTCACACCCTACCGAACGGCGACGGCTTTCAAGGGCCGGGGTGGTTCGGGCGCGTGGTCGAGGATGATCGCGGCCGACGGGCCGAATCCGTGTGGGGCGTCGCAGCACGCCAGATCGCGGCGAAGCTGGGCATCGACCGGCGTGACGAGGCCGGAACGGGGACGTCGATCCTCGTGGTGGGCTTTCGCGATCCAACGACGGACGAAGCCCAGTCGATCACCGTTCTGTCCGAGGCGTTCCGTTCTGCGACGGTTCGGCACTTCTGGCCGGCGTTGTTCGGCATCCCGGGACGTCCCCTCGTGGTCTGGGTGGCAACCCCCGACGGCGGCAGCCCCGTCCGCATGCGGGACGCACCGGAGTGCGAACCATTCCAGCAATGCTACGCGCAGCGCGCCGACGCAACGGATCGCCTCGAACGTCCCGGGGACGTGGTCGTCCGCGAGATTCCGGTCGAGGTGCCTGGACTGCGTCCGAAGGGGAAGGCCGTACGCGGTTCGGTACGGCTCTGTGTGCGCCACGCCGCGGACGCGGAAACCCGCCTTCAAGGCCACATCGCCCTGTTTCGGGGACCGGGCATGGTGGTCACGTATCGCGACAAGCGCCGGATCGCCCTGGCGGCGCGCCCGTTCCATGCGGTGCTCGCCTGCGGTCTTGCGCGCGCACCGGAAGCGCCCACGGAAGCCGACCGGGCCATCGACGCCTTCCTGCGCGCGGCGGAACCGCCCGGCCACGACGCGTGGCACCCGACGGACAACCTTCGCCAGCGCTACCAACGGGGCTTTAGGAAGGCCATCGACGATTTGTTTCGTGCCGTGGACAAGGCGCTTCGGGAGATCGTGGTGCCGTCTCCACGCCATGGTGCGCCGGGGCCGGATCTCCTCCGCAGGCGTTTTCCGGTGGGCCGCAGCGGTACGCCCCCCCGGCCCGAGCCGCCAGTCTTCACGATCCGCGACCTGGAGGGACGTTTCGGCGCCGGCAGATGGCACTTTACGGGAACGATCTCGCCCGAAAACCTGCCGGACGGCGCCAAGTGGCGATGCACCGTCCGCCTCTTCGAGGTGGACGCGGACGGAAAGGAGGTGGCCCCGATCCCGATCGAAACGTTCGAGACCGATCCCGCTGCCGCCGCCGTCCACATCGACGACGGTCGAGCCACGGTGGACGCGGGGAAGCACCGTTCGGTGCTCCACTTCGCGGGGACGAGCAACCCCCTTCCCGCGGGTGACCGGATCACGGTCGCCCTGGAGGTCGAAGGCCATCATGGCTGAGGTACGCCGCAAGCGAGCCCGCCGGGGACGGACGGTTCGCCGCGCCCGGTTCGTGCCGTTTCGACATCGGGATCGTGGATTGGCCATCGACGTGTTGCGGTTCGAGCTCGACGACGGCCCAAGTCGTGACATTGCAAGTGGCACCACGACGTTGGATCTCTCCGCCCACCGCTTCCGCAGGCTAAGTCTCGACGTGGAGGTTCGCGTCCCGCGCACCGTCGTCTCGTACGTCTTACCCGAAACGGAACGAAGCGCCCCGCCGCTTGCGCTTCTCGTGGTTCTTGCGTGCCCTTCGACGCGACTGCGCCGGGTGAGGCGGATCCCCCTCGAAACGCTGGCCGAGGAGACGGCCTCGGTGCGGCTCGAGCTGCTTCGGTCGGAGCTGCGCGGAGAGGTCGAAATCTCGGCCGTGCTCGCGCGAATCCGCAACGCAGCGATCGCCGCGCCCGGCTACGCCGCCCACGCGGCGGCCAAGGTGGCCGGATCGGCGAGCATCGATCTGCTCGTCGATCCTCCCGTCCGCCGGGCAGGGGGCTACCTCGAGATCCGCTACGAGAGTTTCTCGAAGTCGCCGTCGTTCGAGCCCGGCACCCTCTACCGCCTCGACTGCGAGACGGACACGCCCATCCTGTTCATCGACGCAGACGATGCCGCGGTGCGCCAGATCCTCGACAGCCGGGGCCGCAGGGGGTTGGTGGCACGTGCGCGCGAGGTCGTCTTCGACGCGATCGGCCAGGTGGTGTGGCTTCGGCTCTACATGTCCGCCATTGCGGGGGCGGACGAGGACGGGACGTGCGCCTACGGGTGGCAGGACGGCGTACTGCGGCGTTTGTTGCCCAAGCTCTACCCGGACCTTTCGGATCACGCATCCCGGTTGGAGCAGCTTTGTGCAGACCGCGCCGACGGTGGGTTGGAGAGCTTCGTCGAGCGGCTCGAAGCGCTGGTCCAGACGGAGGTCCGATTGTCCGACCACGTGCGGGCCGTCGCAAAGGAGTTGGGATGAGCGGGCTGCGCCTTGCGCGACTGGTTCCCGAGGCTCGCGCCTTCGTCCTGACGCCCGAGTTCGTGCGCGGCGAACGGGCGTACGATCCCGACGAGCTTGCCCAATGGTGCGACGACGCCGACGAGGACGTGGACCTCGAACCATTCGTCGCCTCCGTCGAGGAGGTGCTCGCTTCGGCGGAGCCGGGCACGGCGAAGGTCGACGCCCTCGCCGCACCCAAGATCCATCGCGCCCTTCCGATCTCGCGGCGCACGGCTGCCGATCCCGGCATCTGGCGCTTCCTCGCCGTCGGCGTCGCTCCGGGCCTCGTGCGCCACCGTTGGCCCGTCCGAACCCTCGCGACCACCCGACGCCGCTTCTGGGCGCCGGGCATGCGGCACGACAGCAACACCATCGGAAGGTTGTGGTGGATCGCGGAGCTTACCCGGAACGGTGACGACTACGGGCTGACGCGGTCGGTACTCGAAAGCTCCAATCTGGCGACGCTCCTCTTCGTCCGCCGCATCGGCCACCACCGCCCCATCGTCGCCGGGTTCGTACGCTTCTTCGCACGAGCCGACGCGCCCGCCGTCGAGCCGCTCGTCGCGCGGTTCTCGGCGGTCGCGAGCACCTGCGCCCTCGATGCCCTCGACGCGGACACGGTGGTCGCAATCCTCTCGGATCTGGCCTTCGCTGGGCGGTAGCCCGCACGGTTTCGACAGACCGCCGCACCGTCGCATGGCCGTGCGCGGCGGCATGTTCCACGCCAACACGGCCGGCTATCCGGCCCGGGCACGCATGTCTCCCAGCCGGGCGGGATGTCGAGCGACAGGAACGCGAGCCCGGTGACCTCGCCCGTCTTCGGGTTCCGGTCTACCTCCGGGGCCCGTGCGCCGCCATCGGTCCGGGGGAAGCACCAGCCATAGTCCGGCTTCTCGATGGTGATGCACTCGGGTCTGCCGACCCAATACGCGAGTTGTGGCATCGGGTTGAATTCGCATTGCTCGCCGAGTTCCACGCACGACTCGGCGTCGAAGCGGGTCACGCACGTCGCACTCCCGTCGGCCTCGCCCCCGCCCCGGCCGAGTCACTTGCCGTGCCCCCGGTACCGGAGCTTTCCGTCGTCGCCCCGCCCACGGACTTGGCGGAGCAGGCCGCACCGGCGGCCACCATGAGCGACGTGAAAAGATCGGACGAATGGGTCCTGGATCGCATCATGTCGGTCCCTCCCGGCTCGCCAAGGTGGCGTTCGCCTCGGGATTCGAGCCTACCACGACGGCCGAGGCCCGCGGCTCCGGCCGGAGGCGACGCCGGTTCGGAACCGGGCGCGTCACTTCGAAGGCTCGCGCTCCGCCAACCACGCCTCCACCTCACCGAGTTCCTTCTCCCTGGCCTTGCCCGCCTCGCGGTAGGCATCCCTCGCCTTGGCGGCGAGCTCGAGGGCCCGCGCTTGGTCGCGGTCCGCCGCCCACAGGGCGCGGGCGAGCACGAAGCGGGCCTCGGCTAGATCCTCGGGTGAAGTCTTGCCTCCCTCCCGTAGAGCGACGGCGCGCTCCGCATGTCGTACGGCGTCCTGCGGACGGCGCTTCGCCAACGCTACCTCGGCGAGGCCGACCAGCGGATACGACATGTGCGGGTGCTCGGGCCCCAATGATTTTTCCCATATCGCCAGCGCTCGCTCGAACGACCGCTGCGCTTCATCGTAAGCGCCTTGCGACTTGTACGCATTGGCGAGGTTGTTGAGGACCTCCCCGACGCGTGGATGCTTCGGCCCCAACGTTTTCTCGCAGATCGCCAGCGACCGCCGATATAGCTGGTACGCGGTTGCGTAGTCACCTCGGACGCTATGCACCATGGCGAGGTGGTTCAGGCTTGACGCAACGTGTGGATGCTCCGGGCCCAGGGACTTCTCTCGTATCGCAAGCGAACGAGTGTACAATCGGCTCGCCGCTTCATAGTCTGCTTGCGTATAGTACACGTTCGCGAGGTTGTTGAGGCCCGACGCTACGTCCGGATGCTCGGGGCCCAGGGACTTCTCCGATATTGCCAGCGAGCGCTCATACAAACGGCGCGCCGCTTCGTACTCGCCTTGGGACCTGTACACGGCGGCGAGATTGTTGAGGCTCTGCGCGACGTGGGGGTGCTCCGGGCCCAGGGACTTCTCACGCGTCGTCAACGACCGCTCGAACAAACGGCGCGCCGTATCGTAATCTCCCTGCGCGTAATACAGCGCTGCAAGGTTGTTGAGGCTCATCGCAACGAGTGGATGCGCGGGGCTCAGTGCTCTCTCGCGTATCGCTAAAGATCGCTCGAATAGACGACGCGCGTCTTGGTAGTTTCCTTGCGACTTGTACACGTTGGCAAGGTTGTTGAGCCGCCGAGCTTCCCGCAGTCCCGCCACGTCGGACAACCGCCCTTCGTGTACCTCCGCAATCCTCGACCACCGCACGCCGTCCGCGTGCCGCGCTTGATGCTTTCCTACAACGAATGTCAATCCAGCCGCCGCATCGAACGCCACTTCCTCCGTCCCCGCCTTCGCCGCCTCGAAGTACGCCTCCTCCAACATCGCCTCCGCTTCCTCGTAGTCCCCCTTCCTCTCAGCGAAACTCCCCAATAGGTACCGCGCTTCGGCTTCGAGGGGCGCCCACCCGAACCTCTCCGCATGGTCCGACAACGCACGAGCCACCTCGAGGCCCTCGTCGTACGCTCCCGTCTCCAGCAAGGACCGTACACGTCCGCGTTCCACGAGTATCTTCCGCACCTCCTCCCGCGACTTCTCCGGCGGGACCGGAAGCTGTTCGAGCCGTACCCTCGATATGCACGCCTCCGGACGCGGCAGGCCCGCCGCCGCCAGCACCGCCTTCTCCACCGCCTTCGCATCGCCATGGCCGAGCACCTCGACGAGCGACGAAAGACGCATTCGCTCCTCGTCCAAACACCACGCTGCACGCTCGTAGAGTTCTTCCGGCCACGCCTCCTCCACCCGCGCGGCCGTGCACGCTTTTGTTCGCACCCCCTTCCATCGAGCCGCGAAGTCGTCCAGCCACGGCATCACCTTCTCGGCCGTCTCGGCACCGTACGGCACACCGCTGCCCGCGAGCGCTTCCCGAAGCCGCGAACGCGCCCCATCGTTCCACACCTCCCCGATCTGCGCCCCCTCCGCCTTGCACGCCGATACCCTGGCCCGGTGCTCCGCAGCCCCCCAGCCGTACGCGCCGGCTGCGGCCACGCCCACCAACACGAGCGCCGCCGCGGCCTGGCGCAGCCTCGACCGCGCCTGCCCCCGCTCGAGCGCCTCGATGAGCGCGCCCATGTCCGAAAACCTCCGCGAAGGCTCCACCTCGAGCCCGCGTTCGGCCACCTTCCGAAGCCACCGCGGCACCTTCCGCCCCGAAGGCGGCGCGCGGCGCTTGCCCTGCAGCACGTTCAACGCAAGCGAAGCCACCGTCTCCCCCCCGTACGGACGCTCCCCGTAGAGCGCCTCCCACACCATTACGCAGTACGAGAACTGGTCCGACGCAGGACCCACCTCACCCCCCGAGAACTGCTCTGGCGACATGTATGCAGGCGTCCCCAAGAGCGAACCCGCCCGCGTAAGCTCCACCCCCAGCGCCTCGACGCGCGGTCCCGCCTCCGATCCCGCCACGGCCGGCCGTCCGTCCGCCCGCGCGAGGCCGAAATCCATCACCCGCACCCGTCCGTCCGCGCCGATCATCACGTTCTCCGGTTTGGCGTCCCGGTGCACCAGGCCCTTCGCATGGGCCGCCGCGAGCCCCCGCGCCACCGGCAACATCACCGAGAGCACATCCTTCCACGATCGGCTCCGCTCCATGAGCCACGCCCCCAAGGTCTTCCCCTCCACGAACTCCATCGCAAGCCACACTTGCCCCTCGTGCTCCCCCACGTCGTGGATCGCCACCACGTTCGGGTGGGACAGCTTCGCCAGCGCCTGCGCCTCCCGCAGAAGCCGCGCACCACCCGTCGTGCTCCTACTCCCGCTGCCGATCGCAGCATCCGCCCGCAACACCTTCAGCGCCACCTTGCGGTCCAGCTCCGGGTCGTACGCCGCGTACACCACCCCCATGCCCCCGGCACCAAGCCTGCCCAGCACCACGTACCGCCCCACCACCGCACCACGGGGAAGCTCTGTGGCTCGACCATGGACGGATCGTCCCGCCGACGCCCCCACCGCGACGGTCGCACCGGTGCTGCCCGAAGCCCCGCCGGAGGCTTGCGTGGCCTCGGCGCTCCGAGGCAACGGAGCCCCGGCCTGCGTCACCTCAGCGCTCGGAGGCAACGGATCCCCGGCCTGTGTCGCCTCCTCGCTCGGACCCCCGTGCAAGGCGGCCGCGCCACGTTCGCTCCCGTGCTCCCCATGTGAAGCACCGCCATCGCTCGAGCCTCCATCGTGTGGGCGTCCCATCACTGTCTTTCATGGTGCACCACCTGCTTCCGCCTATGCAACCGCTGCTGGGCCCAGCCGATTCGGACTGCCCCCTCGTCGGGGAGGCTGCGGCGCTGGCCCTCGAAGATTGCATGAATCCACACACGACGCGACACGCCGACGCAAGCTATCTCGTCCTGCGGGGAACACGCTCGCACGCGGCACCTGTCCCCCTTTTGATCGCTCGTCCCTCGAGATGACCTTCGCCGTGTTCCCCTCGTCGAGAACGCGCCGCATCCAAGGGTGCGACGTAGGCCTCTCGCGACGCCCGCACGGTCTCCAGGGAGGGCACGCTGGCCGCTCGTCGCGGAGGTGCGGGTCCGTCGAAGTGGTAGGGCTCGCAGCAGCAGGTTGCGTCCCAACTCTGCAGAATCCACCCCGCGTAGGGCCCTTCGTTCTGCTCGCGGGGCTTCGGAGGTAGCCCGGTCTGTGAAAAGGCCTCGTCGATGGGGGTGTCGCAGGAGACGTTTTGGTAGGTCACCAGGCCCAGAGGGTCTCCGCTGCAGGCAGTCCACTGAGGGTCGTGGCACTCGTCGAAGGACTTCATACATTCAAGATAGTTGGCCGATCAGGCGATGGTCGCGCCGAAGCAACCGCCAGCGACTAATCCATCATCAGAGCTTATCCCAATTGGCCGAAAATTTGGCTGGCGGATCAGATCGTGATCCAAGCCGGCCATGGGACTCATCGCGCACGACGACGGCTGGCGCATCCCCGACGAGCTCTGGGAGCTCATGGAGCCCCACATTCCGCGGGTGAAGACCAAGCACCCCCTGGGCTGTCATCGAC
>RFGU01000103.1 GCA_003696955.1 Deltaproteobacteria bacterium
AGCTGCTCGAGCCGCATCCCGAGCTTCCGCCGGAGTTCGACGACCTCGGCCTTTGCCTCTCTCCATGACCCTCGCCGCCCGCGGTTCGCCGTTCGCCGTTCGCCGTCCGCCGCAGCCCACCGCCCTCCGCTCACCGCCCCGGGCGCCGCATGAGCCCCCAGGTCACCCGTCCCACCCGGTCGAACGCCTCGAGCAGCTCCCGCGCTTCGTCGTCCGGTAGCGCTCCGACCGCCGCCAAGAGAGAGAGGGCACACTTGACCTCCTGGCACGATCCGTGGGCGACCCTCCAGTGCTGGAGCCGATTCCCGCCGCGTGCCGCATGCCCTTCGGCGAGATTCAGCGCCACGGCCACCGCCGCCCGCCGCGCCTGATCCCCCAAATCGCCGCACCCACGCACGGACTTCGGCAGCGCCCGCAGAAGCCGCACCGCCGCATCCTGAGCGAGCCGAAGGGCCACGAGTCGACTGGAAGGGGCTTGAGGGTGGTTTGGACCGGGCATCTCACCCCAGTGCGATGCCCGGTCCAAACCATCTCCAAGCCCCGCTGCCTCGAGCCAGTGTAGTCGCTCGGCACGCCGCTGTTCGCCGTTCGCCGCCCGCCGTTCGCCGTCCCCGTCCGCCGCCCGCCACCCACCGTTCGCCGTTCGGCGTTCGCCGTCCGCCGCCCGTTGCGAAACAGCCCCAGCGGGGACGCAACGTCCAAGGCACGACCTTGCAGGGACCGCGGGTCCTGTCGGTCGCCACCTCACGGTCGTGCCCTCGGCGGGATGCACGCCTCGGCAAGCGCGGGAGGCCGGCGCCCCGCCTGCGCCCACGCCCGCAAGGCCTCCGCCGCCCGCCACCCACGGTCCCGGAGCCACCCCAGTGCATCGAGGCGGTGGAGGGCGCAGCATCGGGGGCCATCCGCCGTTCGCCGTCACTGTTCGCCGCTCGCTGTTCGCCGCTCGCCGTTCGCCGTCGCCGTCCGCCGTCGCCGTCCGCTGTCGCCGTTCGCCGCTCGCCGTCCGCCGTCCGCCGTGGACGGTCGATCCTGCCCGGCCTGCACCCTCGTGCGGCCCGTTCGCCGCGGCGCGGCGGACCGTCGCTATTCGAGTCCGGCCGCCACGTACGCCGGCGCCGGGTGCCGTTCGCGCACGACGTCGAGCACGAGGTTGCGGGGCATGGCCACGGGGTCGTAGCGCAGGGCGAGCGGCCCCATCTCGGGCGGCACGGCGATCTCGAAGCGGTGGAGCAGGTAGGCCGCATCGAGCAGGAGGAGCACGTCGGCGATGCCGGCCCCGAGACAGGTATGGGGGCCGACGGCGAACGGGGCGTAGATCCCCGGCCGGGCCCGGTGCTCCTCGCGCGGCGGTAGGAAGCGCTCGGGTACGAAGGCCTCGGGATCGGGGAAGTGCTCCTCGAGCATGTGGGGGACGCAGTGGGCCACGAGCAGGTCCTGGCCGGCCGGGATCTCGTACCCCTCGAACTCGATGGGGCGCGTCGTGGTGCGCACGACGACGGGCGTCACCGGATAGAACCGGAGGGTCTCCATGAGCGCCGCGTGCAGGGTCTTGGCGCGCTTGAGGGACGCGGTCGTGGGGGGGCCGTCGGCGAAGACGGCGTCGGCCTCGGCCTCGAGGCGTGCCCGCAGGGCGGGGTCGCGGCACAGGGCGTAGAGCGCGATCGCCAGGGTGCTGGCCACGGTATCGAGCCCCGCGACGAAGGGGCCGTGGGCCGACGCTTCGAGGAAGTCCGGGGCGAGGGGCTCGCCGTCCGGGGTTCGAGCCGCCAGGAGATCGTCGATGTGGTCGCGCAGGGCGCCTGCCCGCCTGCCGTTGCGATGGTCTTCGATGGCGCACCGAACCAGGTTGCGCATGCGCGCCCGGGCCCGGCGAAACCGCGGATCCCACAGGGCGACCGCCGGCAGGCTGCGGGCGACGGTCACCCGAAGCAGCGTCGAGATCGCCCGCTCGAGGTCACGCACCATGTGCCCGGCCGGACGATCACCGAGGGCCAGCCCGAGCTGATCGACCACGATGCGTCGCGTGTGGTCGAGGGGCCGGTTGCACCTGCCGGTGCCGAGCCTGGCCGCCGTGCGCTCGGCGAGGATCGTCAGGTCCAACATCCGTTTCGTGACATGGTCCTTGGAATATCCAGGCCGGAGGATCCTTCGGACGATCCGGTGTTCCTCACCCGAAAGGGCCAAGAGGAAACGCTCCGAGCCGAGTTCGCGACCGAACCGACGGTAGTGGTTGGCCGTCGTCATGCACTCGGCCTCGTGTTTGGCCACGAACATGTTGGCCTCGGCGCCGGCGAGGACCACGAAGTTGCGGTTCATGGCGCGCAGGCGAAACACCGGGCCGAGCTGCCGATGAAGGCGGACCAGGGTGCCGAGCAGATCGTCACGCAGCTCGAGGGCGTGGCCGTAGAACCACCGGCCGGTGGCTTCGGGGATCTCGGAAACGACCGTCGCCGACACGCAGACGGAAGTCTAAAAAGGAGGCGCGGCGCGCGCAAGACCCGTCCCGTAGCGGGCCGTGGGCGCTCAGCGCCACTCCACGTCGTCGCTCGGCCGCAGGATCCGCCGCCCGAAGTAACCGACGAGGACCATGCCGAGGGCGATCCAGGGCAGGAGGCGGGCGACGTCCGGGGGCACCTCGACACCGCCGATGCGGTTGTCCATGCCCGGCAGGAAGAAGGCGAGGACGGACAGGGCCGCTCCGGCGTACATCACGAAGGCCAAGAAGGCGCGCACGGCGTCGGCAACGCTACCACGGCGTGGGGCCGGCGCCAACGAGGGGCACGGGTTTTCGGACGGCCCCGGATGGATCATGCTTGGCCCTGCGCCCGTGACGACCGCATCACCGCCTTGGCTGCGACGCCTGGGGCTTTGGCCCGCATGTGCGCTCTCCCTCGTGTGCACGGCCCTGCTGGCCATCGGTGCGCCGCCCGAAGGCGTGCCGGCCCTCATCTGGATCGCCTTCGTGCCGACCCTGCTGGTGTGCCGCCACGCGGGGTTGTCTCCGCGACGGGCGGCCTTCGTGGGATGGTTCGGCGGCCTCGGGGCCGGATTGTTCGGGTTTCCGTGGATCGCCGAGTTGCTCACGCGCTTTGCGGGTTTTTCGTGGCCGCTCGCGGTGTTCGGGCTCTTCGTCTTCAGCGCCTACACGGCGATCCAATGGGGGATCTTCGGCTACCTGGTGCGGCGCGTGCCCCTTTGCGGGCTGCGTGGCGCGGTATGGGCGGCCATCGCCTGGAGCGGCGTGGCGGCCACGATCCCGCATCTTTTTCCCTTCACGGCGGTGCTCGGGCTGGCCCAGGCGCCCGTGTGGATCCAACTTGCGGAGTTCGGGGGCACGAGCCTCGTCGAGGCGGAGATCCTGGTCGTCTCGAGCCTGCTCGCCGAGGCAGTCGTGGTTTCGGATCGGCGCCTTCGCGTGCGCCGGCTCGCCGCGGCCTTCGCCGTCTTCGCCGCCGTGACCGTCTACGGAGCGGCGCGCATGGCGAGCGTCCGCGCCGACGAGGCCGCCGCGCGCAAGGTCCGGTTCGGCGTCGTACAGCCCAACATTCCCCTGCGTTGGTACGACGGCTACGAGAAGATCCGTCGGCTGCGGGCCATGTCGGCCCAGGCCCAGGCCCAGGGTGCTCAGGTGGTGCTCTGGCCCGAGGCCGGGGTCTATCCGGTCATCTTGCCCCGGGACTTCGCCCGTGACTTCGACGATCCGCGTCGCAAGGTGCTCGCCGAGCACCGGCTGCCGACGATCTTCGGTGCGCCGACCCGAGCCCCGGGGGATCCCTACGGCTGGAACACGGTCTTCAACATGCGCGCCGACGGCACCGTGGACGGGCGCTTCGACAAGGTGAAGCTCATGCCCTTCGGCGAGTACGTGCCCATCGTGGATCCGAAGTGGGCCAAGTCCAAGCTCGAGACGCTCAACCACAACCACCGCGGCGAAGGCCCCGCCCGTTTCGAGGTCCAACCGGCGCCCGCACCCGATCGTCCCGACCCGGGGGGGCCGTTCCACGTGGGGCCGCTGGTCTGCTACGAGGACATCTTCGCCGACTTCGCGCGGCAGACCGCGGCCCAGGACGGCGGCATCGAGGCGTTCGTCAACCTGACCATCGACACCTGGTTCGGGGACACGGCCGAGCCGTGGGAGCACCTCGCCCTCGCCCAGTTTCGATCGGTCGAGCATCGGATCCCCATGGTGCGTGCCGTGTCGGCGGGGCCGAGCAGCATCGTCGATGCCACGGGTACGGTCACGGCCCACCTCGACGTGACGGGCCCCACGCCCGACGACATCCCACCGCCCGAGGTGCTCGTCGGCGACATCGCCCTGGCGCGCAACACCGAGCACGAGCCCACGGTGTACGCCCTCGGCGGTTGGGTGCTGCCGCATCTGTGTCAGGTGGCGGTACTCGTGGTGCTCGTCTCGGTGATCCGGCGCGGACGCAGCTAGCGTTGCGTCGGCCCCGTCGGGTCCGATAGGCTCCTGCGCACGACCTCTCGTCCTCCTTCGACCGTTTCGCATCGCATCCCATGAGCGCACCCTCTCCATCGGCCGGCCGCGGCGGCTTTCAGTCCCGCATCGGCTTCATCCTGGCGGCCGCGGGCTCGGCCATCGGCCTCGGCAACATCTGGCGCTTCCCGTACACGGCGGGCGAGAACGGGGGCGGCGCCTTCATCGCCCTCTATCTTCTGTGCGTGCTCGCGCTCGGCGTGCCCGTGATGCTGGCCGAACTGGCCATGGGCCGGGCGACCCGCAAGAACCCGGTGGGCGCGTACACCAAGCTCGGCGGGCGGCCGTGGGCGGCGGCCGGCGGCCTCGGGGTCGTCACGGGCTTCGGGATCCTCGCATTCTACTCGGTGGTCGCCGGGTGGACCCTGGGATACCTGTGGCACGCGGTCACGGGGACCTTCGCCCGGGCCATGGACGCCGAGGCGAGCACGGCGCTCTTTGCCGGCCTCATCTCCGACCCGGTGTGGGCCATCGTGCTCGCGGGCGCCTTCTTGGGCCTGACGATGGTCGTGGTGCGCGCCGGGGTGGGGGGCGGCATCGAGATGGCCTCGAAGATCCTCATGCCGATCTTCTTCGTGCTCCTCGTGGCGCTTGCGATCCGATCCGTGACCCTGCCAGGGGCCGGCAAGGGGCTTGCGTTCATCTTCGAGGCCGACTTCTCCAAGATCCGTGCGCCGGTGGTGGCGGCGGCCATGGGGCAGGCGATGTTCAGCCTGAGCCTGGGCATGGGCGCCATGATCACCTATGGCTCGTACTTCCCGCGCGACGAGAACCTGGTCGTGGCCGGCGTCTCGGTGGCGTTCTTCGACACCCTCATCGCCCTGCTGGGCGGGTTCCTCGTGTTTCCGGCCCTCTTCGCCGCGGGCATGGAGCCGACGGCCGGGCCGGGGCTCGTCTTCGTGGTCATGCCCACGATCTTCGACAACCTGCCCATGGGCCAGCTCTTCGCCGTGGCCTTCTACGCGCTGCTGGCCATCGCGGCCCTCACCTCCACGATCTCCCTGCTCGAGGTGGTGGTGTCGTACTTCGTCGACGAGCGCGGGTGGTCCCGATCGTTTGCGGTCTACGTCGTAGGCGGTGCGTGCTTCCTGCTCGCCGTGCCCTCGGCCCTCTCCCAGGGCGGGGCGCCGGCCCTGACCGACTTCCTCGGGACGGGGAAGGGCTGGCTCGACTGGCAGAGCATCCTCTTCGGCACCTATTCCCTGGTGGCGGGAGCCCTGCTCACCTGCATCCTGGTCGGATGGCGCTGGGGGACCGATGCCGCCCGCGAGGCCATCGAGGAGGGGGGGCATCGTCTTCCGGCCGCCCCCCTGTGGGGCAGCCTGGTGCGGTACGTGTGCCCCCTGGCGGTCGTCGGGATCCTGATCTACGTCGTCACGACGGGAGCCTCCTTCTAGTCCATGGACGGACCTACGTTCCTGCGCGCCGGCGACGTCCGCATCGCGGCCCGTCGCTTGCGGGAGGGGGCCGAAGGGGAGCCGGTCTACGTCGCGATCCACGGCTTCCTCGACCACGGTCTCGGATTCCGCCCCCTGGCCGAGCGGCTCTCCGCGGGCACGCTCTGGGCCCTCGACCTGCCGGGGCACGGCGCATCGTCGGGCCTTGGCGGGCGCCCGTACCTCTTCGTGGACTTCGTCGCCGACGTGGTCCGCGCCGTGGGCGCCCTCGGGGCGGGGCCGTTCGTGCTCGTCGGACATTCCCTCGGCGCGGGCATCGCCGCGTTCGCGGCGGCCCTCGTCCCCGAGGCCGTCTCGCGCCTCGTGCTGCTCGACGGCCTCGGGCCGCTCACCGAGGAACCCGCGGCCCTGCCCGATCGCTTGGCTCGGGCCCTTGCCGAGGAGAGGCGCCTGCGCCGAACGCCGCCGCGGATCTACGCCGACGAGGCCCAGGCCCGCCGAACCTTCGCGGCCGTGCGCAGCGAGCTTTCGGACGAGGCGGTGGATCTCTTGCTTCCGGCCAGTCTCGACCGCATCAACGGCGGCGTGACCTGGGCCCCCGATCCCCTGGTGCGCGCCCCTTCCCGGCTGCGGCTCACCGAAGACCACGTGGGAGCCTTCCTCGGCCGGATCGCCTGCCCGGTCCTCGTGGTGCGTCCCGCCGAAGGGATCCTTGCCCGCCACCCGGACGCCGCCGCCCGGCGGCGCGCCCACCTCGAGGACGTACGGGACGTCGACGTTCCGGGCGGCCACCATGCCCACATCGAGCACGCCGACGCGGTGGCCGCGGCCGTCGAAGCCTTCGTCCTTCGAGGATCGTCTTCATGAACCTCTTGCTCGTGGATCCGGCGGTGGACGAGGTGGGCCCCGGACGCGCCACGATCACGGGCGAGCGGGTGCGGCACGTTCGAAAGGTGCTGCGCAAGCGGGAGGGGGACATCCTTCGCGTCGGCGTGCTCGGCGGCCGAATGGGCACCGGCCGGATCACGGCGCTCTCGCCGACGCGCCTTACCGTCGCATGGGACGCGTTGGACGTGCCGCCGCCGGCCAAGCGCCCCTTGACCCTGATGTTCGCCCTGTGTCGGCCGCCCATGATGCAGCGGATCCTCCAGGCCGCGGCGAGTTTCGGCGTGGCCGAGATCCTGTGGTTCCCGGCCGCTCGCACCGAGGCGAGCTTCCTCGACAGCCACGTCCTTCGAGCCGATGGGATCCGTCGGGCCCTTCGCCTCGGGCTGGCCCAGGGGCGGGATACGCTACTCCCCCGCAGTGAAGGGCTCGCGACGTTCGACGAGGCCGTGCGGCGGGTCGAGACGGCACCGGGACGCAAGCTCCTCGCTCGCGCCGGGGCGCCGGCCTGTCCGTGTGGCGCGACGGATCCCACCTGCGTGATCGTCGGTCCGGAAGGGGGGCTGCTGCCCGACGAGGAGGCGCGCTTCCTGGCCGCCGGCGCCCGTGCGGTGGGGCTCGGGCCGTGGACCTTGCGTACCGAGGTGGCGGTGGCGGCCCTGCTCGGGCGCTTCGTGTGACGGGGCGGCCGCCGCGGGCGGACCGATGTCGGGGGCGCTTCGGTGGCGCGGCACGGCACCCGCACGCACCCCGGGCATCGTCGCGGTCCCTGGGCGGTCGCCCGAGGTTCCGCCGGATCTCGCAGGTCGACCCGAACGGAACCATCGGTCCCCGCGACCGTGGTCCTGATACCCTCGCGCCTCGTCGCCATGGTGCCTCCACCCCGACAAGGCCGCGGGATCGTACGCGGACTTGCCGCCGCGCTGCTCGTGATCGTCGTCGGCCTGGGCGTCCTCCGGGCGCGCCGGGCCTACGTCCAATCCTGGTTCGAAGACGGTCCCGGCGGCCCGGCGCCCGCTCTGCCGACCCCCACCGCCGAGCCGCTCCTTGCGCCGTGGGACGGGCCCGTGCGCGTCGTCGTCCTCGACGGCCTGCGCGAGGCCACGGCGCGGACGCTGCCGAACCTCGACGCGTTGTGCCGCCGGGGGATCGACCTGCGCGTCGACGTGGGTTTCCCCACGGTGTCCCTGCCGGTCCAGCACGTCCTTTGGACGGGCAAGACCCAGCAACAGACGGGGATCTGGTATCGGATCGCGCCCCTCGACCACCCCCCGCCCGGCGGTCTGCCGGGGCAGGTCCCGGGCAGCGTCGCGGTGGCCGAATCGCACCTGGGGATCGCGGGGTCCTTCGGCTTCGAGCGGGTGATCCCCGGCCCGCGGGATCCATCGCCGCCCCATTGGGCACCGGACGCCTTCGAGGCGGCCGCCGTCGAGGCGTTCGGTTCGAAGGCCCGCCTCGTCTTCGTCCACGTGCTGCGGATCGACGAGGCCGGCCACCGCTTCGGAGGAGGTTCGGCCGCCTACGCCGAGGCGGCCGCCACCGCGGACGCGCTCCTCGGCCGCCTCGCCGCGGCGGCCACGGGCGCCCGCATCTTCGTGCTGGCCGACCACGGTCACCGCGACGACGGGGGCCACGGAGGTGCGGAACCGACGATCCGGATCGTGCGTGCGTGCGTCGCAGGCCCCGGCGTGCCCGTGCGCAGGGTTCCGCCCCGGGGCCCGCCCATTCACCTGGTCGATCTCTCTGCGGCCTTGTTTCGTTCCGTGGGGCTCGAGTCGCCGCCGGAGGCACCGGGACGGGAGGTGGCCGCAGCCCTGGCCGCGCCCGCGAAGGACCGGACCCTACCTGCGCCGTCCTGGTGGCGCTGGGTCGTCGCGGCGATCGTCGTGGCGTCGGCGGGCTACGCCGGTGCCCGTCGTCGTCGGTGGTGGGCATCGTGTCCGCCGTGGTTCGCCTTCGCCGCGGCGGGATGCGTCGTGGTCTTCGGCCTGCCCTCTCTGTCGATCCCTGCCGTCTATCCGCCCTTGGGCCGGGACGCAGCCGTCGCCATGGGGCCTGGGCTCGTGCTGGCGGTCCTCGGGGGCGTCCGGTCGGGCCACCGCGGAACGTCGCCGCTTCCCGCCTGGTGGCCGTCGTTCGCCGTACCGGCGGCCGTCGGCGGCGCTTGCATCGTGCTGTCCGCCGGGTCGCCACCCCTCGTGCCCCGGTGGACGGCCGTCGGATCCTTGGTCGCGATCGCCGTGGGCTACGGCAGCATCGGGTGGGGGATCGGATGGAGCCTCGCGGCCATCGTCGGACGCGCGGTGGTCGGCCGCCGCCGATCGGACGGGTGACCGTCCGTGCCGTGCGGGACGCCCACGGTCAGGGGGGGGTAGGGCGCATGGCGGCGATCCGTTCGCGGCGGCGCCGGGCCTTCTTGGTGCGATCGAGGTCGATGGCCGGTACCGAGGCCATGGCGTCGCGCAGGTGGGCCTCGACGTCGGGGTCGGTGCCCGCGAGGTCGTGGCGCTCCTTCGGGTCGCGCTCGAGGTCGTAGATCTCCGCCACACCGTCCACCCGTGAGACGAGCAGGACGTGGGGCCAGACCACCACGCCGCGTTGCTCCTGTTCGTAGAGGGGCAGGGGACGCGCGAGGAAGCGGGCGGCGAGCGGTGGCGGGGGATCGGCGAGCAGGGCGGCCACCCCGGCGGGCCCGTCGGCGGGCGGGGGCGCGGCCCCCGTCGCCACCAAGAGCCCCTCGTAGAGATCCGCCAACGTGACCGGGATCGTGACCCGGCGCCCCGGGCGATCCGGGATCGCGACGGCCAGGGGCACCCGGACCAGGGGCGCATAGAGGACGA
The DNA here is from genome assembly GCA_003696955.1 of Deltaproteobacteria bacterium. GTDB lineage: Bacteria > Myxococcota_A > Polyangia > Nannocystales > Nannocystaceae > J032. The sequence continues at coordinate 9,621 of RFGU01000103.1, forward strand.
GGCCGTGGTTTTCGGGCAGGCGTGGATCCTCGCCGAGCCCTTCGCCGTGGTCCGAGAAGAAGACCACCAGGGTGTCGTCGGCGAGTCCGCGCGCTTCGAGACCGGCGAGCACGCGTCCGATCCCGTCGTCCACCAGGCGCAGGGCCGCGGCATAGCGCGCGCGCCGTCCGTCGGGTGGTTCTCCCCCGGCGGCGGCCACGAGGGCGGGGTCGTCGGCTCGGATCTCGTGGTGCTCGTGGACGTCGAAGAAGTGGATCCACAGCATCCACGGGCGGCCGTCCTCGGCCGAGGCTGCGACGAGGCGGTCGAGGGCGGCAAGGCCAAGCTCGACCGACCGCGCCGTGGTGGAACGGTCGCCGACGTCTCGGATCCGCGCATCGTTGACCAGGGGGACGAGGTCTTCGATGCCGCGGGAGAGGAGGGTCTTGCCCACGTAGCGCAAGGTCTCCCGTGGCAGTACGGCGGCCGTGCGGTACCCCGCCGCCACCAGGCGCTCGCCCAAGGTGGCCTCCACCGGCCGCTCGAAGGCATCGTACCGGCCGGTCCAGAACGAGGCCACGGACAGGTCCGTGCCCGCCGACGGGGCGAAGGCCCGCTCGAAGAACGCCGACCGGGCGAAGAGGGCGGCAAGGTGCTCGGGCGCGGGGATGCCTTCGAGTCCGCCCGTCGCGGCGTCGAGGCGCAGGGTGTCCACGGACAGGACCAGGACGTTTCGGCCCTTCGTGGACGAAAGCAGGTCCCGTGCAGCCTCCCACCTCCAGAACGCGGCCCACGAGGCGTCCCGGGCCGGCGAGGCCACGGGGCGCGCGGGGCGGCCGTCGCAGTCCTGATCGACGTCGTCGTCGGGCGCGTCGTAGGCTCCGGGGTGGACCAGGGGATCCGTATCGTCGCAGTCGCCGCCGCCGAAGCCCGCGGAGGCGCCGTCCCCGTCGCGGTCGACGAGTCTGCGGGCGCCCCGAAGCCACAGGTCGGCGTCGTACCCGAGATGGCGCAGGGCCAGTACCCGCTGGCGGTCGTGGGGACCTAGGGCCGCAAGTCGCACGGTCGCCGAAAGGCCCACGACCGTGACGACGGTGGCCGCGGCGAACGCCGGACGAAGCCGTGCGCTCCGACGGGCCAGCAGGCCGTCGATCCCCGC
>RFGU01000104.1 GCA_003696955.1 Deltaproteobacteria bacterium
GCCCACCGCCCACGCGCTCGGGGAGCGCGGCCGCGAAGGCGCCGACCCGTCGGGCGCGCCCGGCGACGGGGCGCCATGGACGGCCAAGGCCGCGGCGTCGCCCCGCGGCACCCCTGCCCAGGTTCCCCCCGCTCCCACGTTCGTCCAGACGACGTCCAAACGGGACGCCGCGGAGCACCGTTCCGACACGGACCGCTCCCTCCCACGCATCGATCTTCGATTTTCGCCCCGACGGGCCGCGCAACCCACGATCGCTCCGGCACCCACGACCGCACCCACGACCCATACCGGTCCATCCGAAGCGGGTCGACCACGTCCCCGTGACCTGGTCGTTTCGCCCGCCGAGGATACCTACGCATCATCCGCGACCTCGCCTTCGATCTCATCCGACCGCGCAGCCCACCGTCCCTCGCACCGGCCCGACGTACGGTCTTCGTTCACCGCCGTGCACGTGCCCGCCTCGCACCCAACCGGCGCCGACGAGGTCGGCCCGCCGGGGCGATCCCTCTCCACCCCCGCAACCCAGCGGACGTCGCCAGCCGCACCCGGTCGAGGCACGGGAGGACGCGGCCTTCGCGGGCAAGCCCGAGCCGACGTGGCGGCCGCTCGACGGGATGCAACTTCGGATCCGCGAGCCGTCCTCCGTTCCACGAACGACGCCGGCGACCGATCCGACGACGACGTTGCATCGTCGGATCCCGTACGACGCGGAGCGACCACGCCGGAGACCGGCGCGACCTCCGTGCGTACGAAGGTCGCGCCGACGGGCCCGGCCGCCGGGTCCGGCCCCCTCGGCCGTTCCGTCGCCGCCTTGCTCGAGCCGGCGATGGACCACGAGGGCGCCCCCGTCGGTGGGCCGCGCGACGGCATCCTCGAGGCCGAGATCGACGATCCCGACCTCGGTCGGCTGCGCGTCCGCATCCGACGCGACGATGGCGAGGTCCACGTGCGGATCTTCGTGGACGACCCCAATTTGCGTCGGCTCGCGGACGCCCGCATCGCGGATCTTCGGGCGACGCTGCGCCAGTCGTCCGGCACCGAGGTGACGGTCGACGTGGCGGCCGACGGGGATCGACGAAACCGTGACACCGACACCGACGATCCTGTGCGCCGGCCGCCGGTCCCCGCCACGTTGCCATCTGCACCGGCACCGGCTTCGCCTTCGCCGGGAGCGACGGGCGGTGCGGATCCCCGCCGCATGGTGGATGCGATCGTCTGATCCGTCCAACCGATCCGGCCCCGCTTCCCACCCGCCGCGATCCCACGCCAGCCGGCGCGCACGGCGAGCGTGCGGCGCGGCCGCAGACGCCGCGGTGACGGCCCCCGAGGGGACGGGCGAGCCCGATTCGGCGGAGCGCGCCGCACGGGTTTCGGCACGCGGCTTGAATGACGTGACGGACACCATGCCGGTGAACGGACCCACCTCCCCGACCGGGCTCGGCCCCACGTCCCCGGACACGACGACCAAACCGTCGATGCCCGAAGCCAACGAACTCGGCAAGGCCCAGTTCCTGAACCTGCTGCTGGCCCAGCTCGAATTCCAGGATCCGATGAACCCCTTGAAGGACCAGGAGTTCGTCGCGCAGCTCGCCCAGTTCTCGGCCCTCGAGCAGCAGATGGTCACGAACCAGCGGCTCGAACAAGTGCAGCTGTCGCAGATGGCGCTGTCCAACGCCCAGATGGCGAGCCTCATCGGCAAGGAGGTCGTCGCCACGGGCAAGACCCTTCGGATCGACACCGGGACGGTGCCACCGGTCGCCCTCCGACTCGAACAGCCGGCCGCACAGGTCGAGATCCGGATCAAGAACGAGGCCGGCCAGGTCGTCGCCACGATCCAGCGACCCGCCATGGCCGCGGGCGACCACACGATTTCCTGGGACGGCAAGGATGCCCAAGGCGCTCCCTTGCCCCCGGGGTCCTACACGGTCGAGATCGACGCGACCGACGCCGGCGGCAACGCGGTGACGGCCACGCCGATGCTCACGGGCACGATCACGGGCGTCTCCTTCGCCAAGGGCTACGCCGAGATCCTCGTCGGCGAGACGTCGATCCTGCCCGGCGACATCCTCTCCATCGCCGATCCCGGCGGTGCGAGCCCCATCCCTTCCCCTCCCCAACCGACGCCAACCAACACCGCCCCCATCGCCGGGGGCTGAACTTCGCGCACAAGGAGCCCCATGTCCATCACCTCGAGCATGTACACCGGCGCCGCGGGCCTGCGGGCCCACAGCGACGCCATGGACGTCGTCAGCGACAACATCGCCAACGTCAACACCATCGGATTCAAGAAGTCGCGTGCCGACTTCGCCGACGTGCTCGGCGGCGTCATCGCCGGCAAACGCGCGGGCGCCGGCAGCATGGTCGCCGGCGTCTCGCAGAACTTCACCCAAGGTGCCCTTCTCGGCACCGGACAGGTGACCGACCTGGCCATCCGGGGCGACGGCTTCTTCGTCGTATCGGGCATGGTGGACGGCGTACGTGGGACCTTCTACACCCGCGACGGCCAGTTCAACCTCGACCAGGACGGCTACCTCGAGAACGCCGCGGGCCTACGCCTGCAGGGTTATCCTATCGACGCCAACGGCCAGGTGACGACCACCGTCGGCGACATCCAGATCGACATGAACGCGTTGCCGCCCCAGGCCACCACCCAGGTCGAGTTGGTGGGCAATCTCGACGCGGAGCAGCCCATCGATGCTACGCCGTTCGACATCACCGATCCGGCCGGCACGAGCGACTTCTCCACGACGATGACCGTGTACGACTCCCTCGGTACGCCGCGGGAGTTGCAATTCTACTTCAAGAAGCTGCAGGATACACCCACGCCCCAGTGGGAGTACCATGTGGTCGCCGCGGGCACCGACGTGGACCCGCCGCCTCCCGGGGACTACGAACTGCTGGGCACCGGAACCCTGGATTTCAACACGGACGGTTCCCTCGCGAACAATTCCCTGTCGTCCGTCACGGTCTCGTGGGAGGGGGCCGCCAGCGCGACCATCGCCATCGACCTCGGCTCGCCGACGAGCGGCGGCGGTACGGGTGTCGACGGGATCACGACCTACGCCAGCCCGTCGGGCACCACGTTCCTGTCCCAGGACGGCTACGGCAGCGGGGACCTTGCGGGGATCACGATCAACGACGAGGGTCTCATCGAAGGCCAGTTCACCAACGGTCAGACCCGGGCCCTCGCGCAGATCGCAACCGCCAAGTTCGCCAACAACCAAGGGCTCGAACGTCGCGGCGACGGATTGTTCGCCCAGACGCGCGCGTCCGGTGAACCCGCCGTCGGCACGGCCGGATCCGGTGGTCGTGGTGCCCTCGTCTCGGGAAGCCTCGAGAACAGCAACGTGGACATGGCGGAGGAATTCGTCCACATGATCGCGATCCAACGGGGCTTCCAGAGCAACTCGCGGACGATCTCCACGGCCGACGAGATGTTGGCGGACGTCGTCCAGCTCAAACGGTAGTCCGACGATCGTCCTTGCCCGGGTTCGGGTCACTTCGCCCCGCCGTTCCCGATACGGGACGGCGGGGCGGTCTTTTTTCTCCCCTTCGCCCCCACGAGCGTTCGGCACGATGCGTGCATCTCGTGGTGGACGCCCACCATGTCCGAGCCACCGAACGAAGAAACCGAGGCACCGAAGAAGAAGCCGGTCCTCCTCATCGTCATCGTCGCCAACGTCCTCCTCGGAGGCGGTGCCGCCGCCTTCTTCTTCCTGCGGGGAGGTGGGGATCACGCCAAGGCGGCTGGACACGAGGCCAAGGCCGAAGAACACCTCGCCATGCCGCAGCCCGGCGCCGTGGGACCGATCGTGGAGATGAAGCCGATCCTCGTGAACCTCAACGAGCCGGAGGGAACCCGGTACCTCAAGGCGACCATCGCCATCCAACTCGCCAACGAGAAGCTCGAGCCGGAAGTCAAGAAGCGTGAGGCCGTGATCCAGGACCACTTCCTGCGCACCCTGTCGGACCTGACGTTCCGACAGACCATGGGCAACAAGAACAAGTTGGCGATCAAGCAGAAGCTGCTGGAGCGGTTCAACGACGCCATGGGCACCCAGGCCGGAACTGCGATCCACTTCACCCAATTCGTCGTTCAATAGATCGATGGCCACCGAACCCGTGCTCACCCGCGACGAGATCGAGGCGCTCCTCGAGCTTCGCAGCGATCGCGTCGAAGCCGGCGCAGCGGTCCGGCCGGTGGACCTGCTCGCCGCGGACCGCTTCCTGCACGACCTCGTGCCGCTCCTCGACGTCGGGTTCGGGCGGGCGGCGTCGGCCGCCACACGTGTCCTCACCACCCTGCTCGGGGCCACGGTGGACGTCTCGGCGGAGGCCACGGAACTGCTGACCGGACGCGGCTTGTACGACGTCCTGGCCCCGGCCCCGACCCTCCTTGCGCTGCGTTGCGTCCGAGGCCAGGCCCATGGTCACGCCGTCCTGGCGGTCGACGCCACGTTGACGTACCTGCTCATCGAGCGCGTCTTCGGGAATCCGAAGTCGGACGACGGTTTCCGCATCCTCGAACGGCCCCCCACGCGGCTCGAACGCCGCATGCTGCAGCGAAACCTCGAACCCCTGGTCGACGCCGTGGATGCCGCCCTCGAACCGCGGGCATACTTCGGGTTCGAGGTCGTCACCGTCGAGTCCTCCCCCGACCTGCTCCCCGGACTCAGCGCCGACGTCACCGTCGTCCACGCGCCGTTCTCGGTGGCCTTCGGCGACCGCTTCGCCAGCTTCAGCCTCGCGCTACCGGCCCCCCTGCTCGAGCCCCTGCGCGAGCGCGTCCAGCCGCAGATGCCCCTCACCAGCGACGAAACGCTGGCGGCGGTGTTGCCCTCCGTCGAGGGCACGGTGGTCGCCGAACTCGGCGCCACACGCATGACCGTCGCCGACCTGACGAACCTGCGTGTCGGACAGATTCTGCGACTCGATCGGGGACCGGGCGACGAGACCCTCGTCTATGTCGAGGGCCGCCCGAAGTTCTCCGGCATCGCCGTATCCGACGACGGTGCCATCGCCGTCGAACTCACACGGAGGCATCCATGACCCACGACGCCAACGATCCGCTCTCGAACCTCTACGACGTGCCCGTCCGCCTGAGCGTGGAACTCGGCCGCACCGAGATGCCGCTTTCGGACATCGCGACCCTCGGCCCCGGAGCCGTCGTCGAGTTGGGCAAGAGTGCCGGCGAGAGCCTGGACATTCGGGTCAACGGCAAGCTCGTCGCCCGGGGCGAAGCCGTCGTCGTGGGCGAGAAGTACGGGATTCGGATCGTCGAGATCGTCCGTGCGGGCGGTCGCGATGGCCAGTCTGCGCAGACCACCTCGGAACCCCCGCAGGAGAAGGAACATGCCGCTTGATCGTCTTCGGTCCAACGTAGTGCGCGCCGTCGCCCTGTGTATCTCGCTCGCGCCGTCGGTGGCCCTGGCAGGCAAGCTCGACGTCTCCATCGACGAGCACGACGGCGGCGCGGTCGTGCGGATCCGGTCCGACGAGACGAGCATCGCCCAACCGGACGTTGCACGCTCCAAGACGGGCCTTCTGCTCTTCTTCCCCGGAGAGACGGTGGAGGCCCGGCGCATCTACAGCAAGGCTGCGCGGCTGCGCTACGTCCAGACGGGCACGGCCCGCGGCAAGGCGGCCGTCCGTATCGTCCAGCGCCCCGGTGCCCGCGGCTCGATCCGGGAGTTCGCGCACCTGCGACCCGTGCCCGGCGGCTACGAGGTCGAAGTCGTCGACAGTTATCCGGCGGCCCCCGAAACGAAGCCGGCGCCCGCGGGCGACGCGCCGGCGCCCCTCAACGATGCCGCTGCGGCGGACGGGGCGGCAGCGGCCACCGCGCGCCCCCCGTCGCCGACGGACACCCGACACGACGACACCGACCGCCGCCTCCTCCTCGAACGGTTGGCGGACGCGCCGGCGCCACCCCACGACGAAACCGCGGATCCGCCCGTCGCGAGCGAACCGGCCGTGGCGGCCGCAGCAGTGGAGGCGGCCGCCCCGACGCCCGACGACGATGGAACCGATCCGGCGCCTGCCGAAGCCGACGATGCGGACGTCGACGACACGCCACTCTTCGCCGGCGAAGGCGACGCCCCCACGGCGGCCGAGGCCGCTGCAATCCCGACGACGGGGCCTTCGTCCTTGACGACGTACACCTTCGGGGCCGCGTGCCTACTGTTCGGCGGGGCCGGTCTGTGGTGGCTCGGACGTACGCGCAAGCGGCGGGCCGGTGCGGTCGAAGTCCGTGAGCGCATCCAGATCGGACCGAAGCAATCGGTGGTCTGCATGCGCGTGGCCGGTCGCGACCTCTTGATCGGCGCGACCGAGCACAACGTCGCTCTCCTGGCCGAGTTCGCAAGCGACGGTACCGCCGGCACGCAACGCCCGGTCGTCGGCGCCTCGCCCTCGGCCTCGGCGCCCCAAGCGGCGCCCGAAGCGCCCCCTCCATCCGCCGACAGCGACGCGAAACATCGTCTCGAGGCGTTCAAGCGTCGCTTGGCCGCGGCCATGGAACACACGCCGACCGCGACGGCGACACCGAAGGACGCCGACGAGGACGCCGCCCGCATCGAGTTCTCGGTCCCGACGCGCGACCCCGCGTGGGTCCGCCACCGCGAGGTCGCATGACGGTGTCCCGCCCGCGGCACCTTGGCGGCATCGGCCCGGCCCTCACCGTGGCCGTCGGACTCGGCACGTGGGTGCTGGCCACGTCCGCCTGGGGCGCGCCGCCGCCTTCGGACCCGGCGTCGAAGGCCGCGGTGGATCTCCTGCAGGTCGCCGATCCGAACGCCCCGCCCGCCTCGGGCGCGGGGACCGCCCTGCGCATCCTGGTGGTGATGACGGCACTTTCGCTGCTTCCGGCGATCGTGCTGACGATGACGTGTTTTACACGCATCATCATCGTCTTCTCGTTCCTTCGCCAGGCCCTCGGCGTACAGGGGATGCCGCCGACCCAGGTGATGACCGGGATGGCGCTCTTCCTGACCTTGTTCGTGATGGCGCCGGTGGGCGAGAAGATCCATCACCAAGCCCTCGAGCCCCTCATGAACGAGGCCATGCCCGCCGAGCAGGCCCTCGTCCGGGCCAAAGAACCCCTCGCCGAGTTCATGCTCGCCCACACGCGATCGGAGGATCTGCGCTTGTTCTACGACGTGGCGAAGCGCCCGCGTCCCAAACGCCGGACCGACGTGGACTTCCTCGTGCTCGTGCCGGCCTTCACGCTCAGCGAGGTCAAGACCGCCTTCCAGATGGGCTTTTTGGTCCTCGTCCCCTTCCTGGTCGTCGACCTGGTCGTCTCGAGCGTCCTGATGGCCATGGGGATGGTCATGTTGCCACCGGCCCTCGTCGCGCTGCCCATCAAGGTGATGTTGTTCGTCCTTGCCGATGGATGGAGCCTCGTCATCGGTAGCCTCGTTCGGAGTCTCGCCCCATGACCCCGGAGTTCGTACTGGAGATCGTACAGCGGGCGGTCTGGGTGTCCGTCGAACTGGCCGCCCCCCTGCTCGTCGTCGGGGTCACCGTGGGGCTCTTGATGGGGCTCGTGCAGGCCGCGACCCAGATATCCGAACCCGCCCTGACCTTCGTGCCCAAGCTCGCAGCGCTCGGGCTGACCCTGGCGGTGACGGGGCCGTTCCTGATCGACCGCATGACCACGTTCGGCCGCGCGATGTTCGAAGCGGTGGCCACCGTGGGCCCGTAGTCCGCCATGTCGTCGGCGATGGACGTCCTTTCGACCCTCCTACCGGAACTCGACGCCCTCTTCTTCCTGCTGGTGGTCGCCATGGCGAGGACCGGCGGGCTCCTCCTTGGCCTGCCCCACACCCGGGCCCGGACGATTCCTCCCATGGTCAAGGCGACGGTCGTCTTCGGCCTATCGGTGGGGCTCGTGTTCGCGAGTCCGTGGACCCACCTTGCCACCGTGCTCCATGCCGGACCCGTAGCGGTCGCCACGATTGCGGGCGCCGAGTTCGTCTTCGGGCTCGGTGTGGGATTCATCGTTCACTTGGCCGTCGCGGCCGCCCGGATCGCCGGAGAGATCGCCGGGATCGACATGGGGCTTTCCTTCTCGGCCGTGGCCGACCCCACGTCGGGCGGCCAGTCCACCGCTGCGGCGGCACTCTACGTGCAGATCGCGATTCAGCTCTTCTTGGCCCTCAGGCTCGATCACGTGGCCATCCGCGCGCTGGCCTACGGCACCCACCACGTCCCCATCGGCGCGGCGACGTTCGACCCCATGGCCTACCTCGATCTCGTCGGGCTCGGCGCCCGGCTCTTCGAGGCGGCGTTTCGCCTTGCGATGCCCATCGGGGCCGCGTTGTTCGCCCTCAAGGTCGGGATGGCCATGCTCGCCCGCGTGGCCCCCCGGCTCCAGATCTTCACCTTGGCCTTCTCGCTGGCGATCCTGACCGGCCTGTTCGTGCTGCGTGCCGCGCTACCCGGGATCTTCGCCGCCCTGGCCGCCGAGCTGCGCGCCTTCGCCGAACTCGCGGTCGCCTTCGCGGCCCGCGGCGGAAGCTGAGTCGGCAACCGCCCTCCGTCCCGCAGCCCACGGCGGTCCGCCGAAACCTCCGAGGGACGCCGACACGGCAAGCGACGCGGGCAACCTCGGATTTCGCGCGAGCGCGAGCCGAATCCTGCGCACGACATCGAGTGAAGGCCTGCGAAACGTGGCCAGGGCCGTCCGGCGCATCCTCTCGAGGATCTCCCCCACCTCGTCGGGTAGGGCCTCGGGGCGACGGACCGGATGCATGCCATCGGGAGCCGCGACCACCCGAACCTCGAAGTACGCCCCTTCCGCCGCCGGAAACAGGGCACCGTGAAGGGGCACGACGGTGCCCCCGACACAGTCGGTCGCGATCGTCCGTCGCCCGGCACGCACCTCGAACACACTTGCAAAGGTCTCGACACACGCCCGCCCCAGGGCCGGATCGATGCCGGGAACGTCCCCGGCGGCAACCCGCTCGGCCCACGTTCGCGGCGTCCCAGGCACCGGAACCTCGGTCAACGCCCAGTCGAGACGCAACGTGACGAAGGACTCGGCCCACGGTTCGTCCGTCGGGAACGTGCCCACCTCCCGTGCGAACCTGGCCGCAAGTGGCGCAAGCCGCTCCTGCCCCGCCCTGCCGCCGAACAAGCGCGCCGCGAGTTCGTCGAGGGCCCGCGCGGCACGCTCGCCCGGGGCACCCATCGATCAACGGGCCCGCCGCTCCATGGCCCGCACGAAGTCGCGGAAGAAGTTGCGGGCATCGTGGGGGCCCGGAGCCGCTTCTGGATGGAATTGCACCGCCGCCACCGGGCGATCGGCCAGGGCCATGCCGGCCACGGTCTCGTCGAAGAGGTTGATCGCCGTGACGCGCCCCTGCGTGCCGAAGGAGTCGGCATCCACGACGAACCCGTGGTTCTGGGAGGTGATCGCCACCCGGCGTGCTCCGGCGAAGCGCACCGGATGGTTCGCTCCGTGGTGACCGAACTTGAGCTTGTAGGTGCGTCCCCCCAGCGCGAGGGCAAGGATCTGATGCCCGAGGCAGATGCCGTAGATCGGCAGGTCCGGGGCCCGCTCGAGCAGGTCGCGGACCATCGCGACGACACCGGCCAAGGGCGCCGGATCCCCGGGACCGTTGCTGAGGAAGACCCCGTCCGGCTTCATGTCCAAGATCTCGTCCGCGGGCGTACCGGCGGGCACCACGATGGGTTCGACGCCCTCGGAACGCAGGCACCTCAAGATGTTCCGCTTGACGCCCAGGTCCACGACCACCGCCCGGAAGGTGGACGCAGGCGCCGTGGCCGCGCCGTGCGGGGACCACTCCGGTTCCTGCCAGATGTAGGTTTCCGACGTGGACACCTCGTCCCCGAGAGCACGCCCTTCCATCGCGGGCGCCTCGCATGCCAGGGCCCGCAAGCGCTCGACGTTGGTCGTCTCCGTGGACAATGCGCCCCGCATGGCCCCGCGCTCCCGCAGGTGTCGCGTCAGTGCCCGCGTGTCGATCTCGCCGATGCTCGGGATGCCCCTGGCGGCGAGCCACTCGGGGAGAGTCATCGTCGAGCGATGGTTGGCGACGATCCGCGAGGCGGCCCGCACGATGAGCCCCTCGGCCCCGTGCCCTGCGCTCTCCTCGTCGTCCGGGTTCGTCCCGACGTTGCCGATCTGTACGGCCGTAAGGCACACGAGCTGCCCGGTGTAGGACGGATCGGTCAAGATCTCCTGATACCCCGTCATGGAGGTGTTGAAGACGACTTCGCCGACGACCGTGGCGCGGGCACCGAACCCGAGACCGCGAAACACGCGGCCGTCCTCGAGCACGAGTACGGCCGGATCCATGTAGGGAGGATCGATGGGGGTGGTCATGGGGACACTCCTTCCGTCGGGACACCGCACGCGTCGAGCAGGACCGCCATGCGGACGGCGACGCCCAACGTCACCTGGCGAAGGATCCGAGAGGCCGGACCGTCGGCGACCGTATCGGAAAGCTCGATGCCACGATTGATCGGTCCAGGGTGCAACACGACGCAATCCCGCCCGGCACGCGACAAGCGATCGGACGAAAGGCCCCACGCAGCGTGGTAGCTCGCATCGTCGATCTCGAGGTCGGCACGCAGTCGCTCCCGCTGGATCCGCAACATCACCACGGCATGGGCGCCGTCGAGGGCGGCATCGAAGTCGCGATGGGGCCGGACCCCGAGGCGCTCTGCGGTGGCATCCGAGAAGAGGGCTACAGGCCCCGCCGCGCGCACCTCGGCCCCGAGCAGGCGCAGGGCCAGGATGTCCGAATGGGCGACGCGCCCGTGGTCGATGTCACCGCACACCACCACGACCGTCCCCGCGAGGGGCTGCGGCGCCTCAAGCGGGCGACCGAGTGCCTCCATGATCGTCCAGACGTCGAGCAAGGCCTGGGTCGGATGCTCGTTGCATCCATCGCCCGCGTTGACGATGCGTGCGCGTAGGAGTTCGGCCAACCGATGGGGCAGCCGCTCCTCGCGATTGCGAACGACGAACGCATCGACGGCCATGGCGTCGAGGTTGCGTGCCGCGTCCACGATGGTCTCGCCCTTGGCGACCGAGGTGTGATCCGAAGCCACGAAGTCGAGGACGTCGGCACCGAGCCGTTGGGCCGCGAGGGTGAAGCTGCTGCGCGTCCGGGTGCTCGGCTCACCGAAGAAGTTCACCACCGTGTAGCCCTCGAGCCACCGCAGCCGCCTCGGCGGCGGTCCCTCCACCACCGGAAGGAGTCGCGCGGCCCGCCGGAGCACCGCGAGAAGATCGGCCGCCCGCGCCCCCTCGATGCCGAGGAGGTCCTTGCCCGGCCGCCGCGCGGGGCCGGAGCCGACGTCGGGTGGAGAGGAAGGCACCGCCGGGAGCGGACCATCCACCGCCGCCCGCGCCGCGTCAAGGGGGCCTCGTCCGACGGCGTAGAACCCCATGGCCTGTTATCATGGCATCCCATGGGGCCTTCGCCCGACGGTCCGCGCCGCGCCGCAGCCCTCCTCATCGGCAACGAGCTGCTGTCGGGGAAGATCCGGGACGAGAACGGCTGGCACCTCGCACGGTTCCTGCGCCGCCGGGGCATCGAACTGGCGGAGATGGCCGTGGTGCCCGACGACGTGGACGAGATCGCCCGCGCCCTCGCCCGGCTCGTCGGTCGGCACCCGCTGGTGTTCACCTCGGGCGGCGTGGGCCCCACCCACGACGACCGAACCCTCGCCGCCGTCGCGGCGGCCACGGGGCGCCCGCTCGAACGCCACGCCGGTATGGAGGCACTCTTGCGCGACCACTACGGCGAAGGGGTCGGTGAAGCCGCCCTGGCCATGGCGGATCTGCCGCGGGGCACCGTGCCCTGCGCTCTTCCGGGTTGGCCGGTCCTGCGCCTGGACACCGACGCCCCCGCAGTGGCGCGGATCTACATCCTGCCCGGGGTGCCCGAGCTGTTCCGATCGAAACTCGAGCGACTCGCCGAGTTGCCCGGCGAGCTTCCCGAAGGGCCCGGTTGGGTGCTCGAGGTCCTCGACCTCGCCGTCGACGAGGCCGAGTTGGCCGCCCCCCTCGCCGAGGTCGCCGCGGCCGAGCCGGACGTCGAGATCGGGTCGTATCCGCGATGGATCCGCGACGAACGCGGGCGCCTGTGCGGGCGGGTGCGGGTCACCGTGGAAGGTCCGGTGGCGGCACGGGACGCCGTCCTTCGCGCGTTCGGCCGCATCCGCAACCGGTTCGCCGACCGCGTCGCCGCCGGGCCCCCACCGTGAGGGCCCAGGCCACGGTTCATTTGGCGCGTGCAGGGTGCTACGTTTCCTGCCATGGCACGCCGCCTTTCGTCCGTCGTCGCTTGTCTCGTCGCCCTCGGGTTCGCCTCGGCCTGCGTTCCCGACGAGGACAAGAAGCCCAAGTGGCAAGC